>JAQWUP010000079.1 GCA_029242085.1 Porticoccaceae bacterium | reverse complement strand
CCGGTTAAACCCCAACCACAGCCTATGTCGAGAACCCGCGAGCCTTGCTCCGGCGGATAGGTGGTAAGATAATCCATCAGCACAAAGCTGGATCGCCAGACTTTGTTGCCGTGAGCACTACTGTGGCCTCGCTGCTGGCGCTTAAGTCTTCGCACCCCAGGATGGGAAGCGCGCAGGGCTTTAACGCCGAGGTAATCAATCCAGTGATTGCTCTTATGGTCACCGGCGAGAGGGTTTTCAGCCATTGGTTTTCAGCATCTAGTTTAAAATTGGATTCTATCAGTATTAAGGCTTCCAGCCGAGTGTAAAGAAGCTAACTAGTCGCCCCTAAAATATGCTATTTTTAGAACGTAAAAATAGCAACTATAAAATCTGATATTAATTATGGTCGAAACCAACATTCACCCTTTTGTGCAGGCGTTATACCGCAATACCAACCACCAATTTTGGCTGCTCCAGCTTATTGGTTGGTTCGGTCTTGCCTTGATCAGCTTCTTGAGCCTAACCCTGTGGTATGACCAGCAGGAGTTCAACTATATAGCTCATACATTACTGCAATCCTTGCTCGGTATCTTGGTGGCGTGGCCACTGCGACCACTCTTTCACTATCTGTGGGATATGCGTCCGCTACCGAGGCTGATGAGCACTGCCCTTGGGGTCCTTATTTGCTCGGGTGTTTGGACAGTATTGCGTATTTCTACCTTTATGGCGCTTACCGATGAAGAAGGGCTGTGGTCCGACTTCGGTGGCTGGCTATTTGGCTCGATCTTTATCTTTAGTTGCTGGGCCGCCTTTTATTATGGCATCAAGTATTATCAGTTGCTTCAGGACGAACATGAGACGCTATTGAAGGTTGCAGGAGAGAATAAAGAGGAGCAGCTCAAGCGATCTAAGGCTGAGACAGTGGCTCATGAAGCCCAGTTAAAAATGCTGCGCTATCAGCTTAATCCGCATTTTTTGTTTAATACTCTGAATGCGATTTCGGCGTTGGTGCAGACCAAGGACACCGTTAGAGCTAATAGTATGATTGTGCAGTTGAGTGACTTTTTACGCTACTCCCTGGCCAACGATCCCATTCAGACAGTTAGCCTACATGAGGAGTTAAACGCGCTTAAGCTGTATCTCAATATTGAGCAAACGCGGTTCGGCAGCCGTCTAGAGCTTGAGTTCAATGTAACAGAGGCTGCTGAAGCCGTAGAAATACCCAGCTTGATCCTGCAGCCATTGGCGGAAAATGCCATTAAATACGGAGTAGCGCCAATGGAGCAGGGTGGAAAAATCACTGTGCTGGCGAGATTGGATGCTGGCTTCTTAGAGCTGGAAATGATAGACGCTGGCAAAGGCGCGGCAATAACTGGCACTCAGATTCCAAGTGCTGGTGTGGGTTTGAGGAACACCATTGACCGGCTGCACACTTTTTACGGTGAGGATTACACGTTTAAGCTTGAAAATGCAGATATGCAAATTACCAGGGTCTATATGCGCTTACCGCTAGAAAAACAGGTAAGATAGCGCTATGCAAAAACTGCGCACCATAATTGTTGATGACGAGCCACTGGCACTGGACCTTTTGCGGTCCATTTTGGCAGAAATTGCTGATGTCGAGATTGTGGCTGAATGCAGCAATGGTCGAGAGGCCATAGCTGCAGCCTCACAATTAAATGCCGAATTATTGTTTCTCGATATTCAAATGCCTGGTGTGAACGGGTTTGAAGTGGTCAAGGCCCTGCAGGCAGAGGTAATGCCGATGGTGGTATTTGTCACCGCCTTCGATCATTACGCGGTCGATGCCTTTGATCTGCATGCTGTGGATTACGTGCTTAAGCCACTAGACGCGGAGCGCATTGGCCGTGCGGTGGAAAGGGCTGTAGACCGCCTCAAGTCTGGCCTTGATCTGAGTTTTAAAACGCCATTGATCGGTGCCATCAATGATATCTCTGAGCGTATTGGTGCCGATAAACCTCAGCATAAGGCTTCAGAAAACCTGTCTGATGGTATGAAGACAAAGCTGCTAGTGCGTGACTCGGGCGTGGTAAAAGTTATCCCCTTTGAAGATATTGATTGGGTGGACGCTGCTGGAGACTATATGTGTGTCCATGCGGCTGGTGAAACCCATGTTATTCGCAGCACCCTGCGGGAACTTATGAGCAAGCTCGACGATAAGCGATTTAGCCGTATTCACCGCTCAACTATTGTTAATATTGAGCGAGTCGTGAGCATTACGCCATTGCAGAAAGGTGGCAGTTTACTGCATCTGAGCGAGGGTGAAACGCTTAAGGTAAGCCGTAATTATCGTGAGTCAATTCGCAGTCTTTTCCAGTAGACCCAGTCAAATAAGGCTTCTACGACGCGCCAGACCCCACTTATCGCAGTGAAAAAACCCCCTATCGCATCTGCACTTCCTTAGCACCGCAAGCCATGACAACCTGAAAAAAGTGCAACCGATCGCTCAATATTTCTACGTCCGAATGTGTTGCTGTGATTGATCGTCAATGAAATAGTATTTACTAGGGGACAGTTAAAAATGCCAGTTGGAAATAAACCTGCACATCTTCGTCATGATCTTCTCAAACTTGGGGCTGTTATAGCAGTTGCACTGGCGCTGTTTATTGCGGCACCAGCAGCTATTGCCAAGACTGATGTAAATGCCGACGTAGACAAGCGAGTCAAGAGTATTCTTGAATCTATGACCGTAGAACAGAAAGTGGGTCAAATGGTGCAGGGTGAGATTAAGTCTGTAACGCCAGCAGATGTAACCAAATACCATCTTGGTTCCGTTCTCAACGGTGGCGGGTCTTTTCCCAACGGCAATAAACTGGCTGAGGTCAGTGAATGGCTGGCGCTCGCTGACGATTACTACCATGCATCAATGGATACCAGTCAAGGCGGTGCCGGGATCCCAATTTTATGGGGTACCGATGCAGTACATGGCCATAACAACGTTATTGGCGCAACGCTGTTCCCGCATAATATTGGCCTAGGTGCTGCCAATGATCCCAAGCTAATGCATAAAATTGGTGAAATCACAGCGCGTGAAGTCGCTGTAACAGGTATAGATTGGTTGTTTGCACCCACGCTTGCCGTGGTCAAAGACAATCGCTGGGGTCGAACCTATGAAGGCTACAGCAGTGAGTCGCCTATTGTTAAATCCTTTGCTGGCGAGTTTGTTCTCGGTGTGCAGGGCGTTAGCGGAGAGCTGCGCACTAACCATCAACGCGTGATTGCCACCGCAAAGCACTTTATTGGTGATGGCGGCACTGACCGCGGAGTTGATCAGGGCAATACTCGCCTCGATTTGGACAGCTTGGTGGAACAGCACGGTCAGGGCTACATAACCGCGCTTGAGGCCGATGTGCAAACAGTAATGGCATCCTTTAATCGCTGGAATGGACTTAAAATTCACGGTCACAAGCAGCTGCTTACCGATGTGTTAAAAGATCAGTTGAATTTCGATGGCTTTGTGGTTAGTGATTGGGATGGTGTTGGTCAGGTAGCTGGCTGTAATGCTGAAACATGCCCGCAGGCCATTAACGCTGGTATAGATATGGTTATGGTGCCCCACGACTGGAAGAAGCTTTTGGAGAATACGCTGCTTCAGGTGCGCAGTGGCGAAATTCCTATGTCTCGAATTGACGATGCGGTTAGCCGAATCCTGCGGGTTAAACTGCGCGCGGGCCTGTTTGAAAAAGGTGCGCCGTCGAGCCGCGAAGTAGCGGGTAATGAAGCGCTGATTGGTTCGCCAGAGCATCGTGCCGTGGCGCGTGAGGCCGTTAGAAAATCATTGGTGCTGCTAAAAAATAACAAACGCACATTACCATTAAAGTCAGGCCAACATATTTTGGTTACTGGCGAAGGTGCAGACAATATTGGCAAGCAAAACGGCGGTTGGACAATTACTTGGCAGGGCACAGAGAATCAAAACTCAGACTTCCCAGGTGCCACCTCAATCTATGCTGGTATTGATCAGGCGATGGCCGATATTGGTGGTTCTACTGAGTTGAGTGTTGATGATAGCTGGACGAAAAAGCCAGATGTCGCGGTAGTTGTCTTTGGTGAGGAGCCCTATGCTGAAGGGCAGGGTGATGTAGATACATTACTCTATCGCAATGGCCGAAAAACAGATCTCGAGTTGCTGCAGAAGCTCAAGAGTAAAAATATCCCGGTGGTTGCTGTTTTCCTTACTGGCCGCCCACTCTGGGTCAATGCGGAGCTCAATAGTTCCGATGCATTCGTGGTCGCCTGGTTGCCAGGTACCGAAGGTGGTGGTATTGCCGATGTACTGGTGGCCGATAAAAAGAATCAACCGCGCTATAACTTCACCGGCCGTCTGTCTTTTGATTGGCCCAATGCGGAACTTAATGCAGAGGACAGTTCACAGCCTGTAGCCTCTCTGTTGCTCAAAAGAGGGCAGGGTCTGAGCTACGGTAAATCGAGAATTGTGGCCAATAATTTGAATGAAGTTGCTATGGTAACCAACCCCTCCACGGAACGAGTTTTATTTAGCGGCAGTGTCAAGGCGCCCTGGTCCGCCTTTGTCGGCGATTCGAGTAACTGGAGTATCAAAGTCAATGGCACCGAGACTAACTCTGCATTTGGTGCCCTCAGCGTAAAAACAGTCGATGGCAATGTTCAGGAGGATTCCCGTGCCGTGGAATGGACTGGCGGTCATTTGAGTCAGTTTTTTATGCAGTCGGAACTGCCTTTAAATCTAAGCGGTCTAGTTGAGGACGATGGTGCACTGTCGATGACATTCAGAGTGGATAAGCGCCCAGAGGGGCAGGTTATACAGCGTATGGACTGTGGCTATCCCTGCTCTGGTGGGATGGATTTAACGCGCCTGTTCAGTATCCTGCCGGTAGGCAAGTGGGTCACTGGCTCGATTAAATTAAGTTGTTTTAGTAAGAATGGAGTAGACCTGAGTCGTGTCAACGCGCCGCTGCTAATTTCGACAGACAAACCATTTGGTCTCACCATCATGGATGTGCGCCTAACGACAGATGTAGCAGAAAATACTGTTATTGGCTGCGGTTAACCGCAGCTGTCTACACGGTGATCTGGATTGGCAGATCACCGTTCGGCTATCTAATTCAAGCCTTATATTCCTTTAAACAGCTTACCCTTTAGGCACTTAGATTTGGGTTCCCTCAACCGTGCAAATTCTGTGCTGTGCTGTTAGTATCCTGCCTGTTCAAATAATAATTCTAATATTTCAATAAGCCTTTAATTCGTTAGGCGGGGGGAAATCATGCAGGCAACCTTCACGAAAATGTCCCAGAGTACTGCAGAGGACTGGCAGATTATTATGCCGGAGCAGTTGGCCTTTTTTAAAAAGCTCCCAGATCGCATTCTCAGCCATATGGAGCTGCTCAATGGGGACTATGGTGGATTTGCCATAGATCGCCTGCAGCATTCATTACAGACGGCTCATCGAGCTGCTGAAGCAGGGGAGGACGACGAATATGTTGTCTGTGCACTGTTGCATGATATCGGTGATACCCTCGGCAGTGCCAATCATGCCGATGTTGCCGCTGCAATTCTGCAACCCTTTGTATCAGAGGAAAATCATTGGATGATTAAGCATCATGCTATCTTCCAAGGCTATAACTTCTTCCACTTCCTCGGTGCCGACCGCAATATGCGCGATGAATTTCGTGGTAGCGATAACTTTAAGCGCACCGCCCGCTTTATAGCCAAGTATGATGACCCGGCATTTGATCCCGCTGTGCCAAAACTCGAGCTGTCTCTGTTTGAGCCCCAGTTGCGGCGAGTTTTTGCCGCACCCAAAAACAGTCTCTACAAAGAGGCAATGACAGAGCTTTAACTGAGCGGGGAGAGACCATGGCTTCAGGACAGATAACAGGCATCTACATTGCGCCCAAAAAAGGTGCCAATATGAGTGGTCATCAGCAGGTCTCTGTACGGGCAGGCAAAGGGATTGAAGGTGACCGCTTTTTTTCCAATACAGGCAAAAACAGGTCGAACTATAAGGGCCAGCCAGATTGGGAAATTACCCTGATTGAGTCCGAGGTAATTACAGCCTTTAATCAGGACACCGGCAATAAATTTCATGACAGTGATTTTCGTCGCAATCTGGTGACTGAGGGTATCCGACTCAATGATCTGGTGGGCAAGACGTTCCAGATCAAGGGCGTCACATTTTACGGAGTGCAGCTGTGCGAGCCCTGTGCCGGCCTACAAAAGCGCTTGGCAGTGAAAATTTTACCGGCGCTGGTCGGTAAAGGTGGGTTGCGCGCGCAGATTCGCGGAAATGGTTTAGTCGCTGTTGGAGACAGTATTTCTAGCTCGGCAGATTAAAAAATTTGATCGCGGTGGCGGTTGTCGCTGTCGCTAACTCATCCTCGGATTCATTTCTCTGAGCAGCAATGCCGGCTAATACAGCGATTAAAAATGCCGGCTCATTGCGTCCATTTTTCGGTTTTGCAAGTATATTTCTAGGTGTTAGATAGGGGGCATCTGTCTCTATCATTAATCGATTGAGAGGGATATTAGCGACGATATTTTGTAGTTCGAGTCCGCGTCGCTCATCGCAGATCCAACCGGTTATGCCAATATGTAAATCCATATCCAAATAACTAAAAAGCGTTTTTTTATCGCCCGTAAAACAGTGAATGACCGCATCGCAAATATTTTCACGGTAGCTATGCAAAATTTCAATTTGTCTTTTCGATGCATCGCGTTCATGTAAAAAAAGTGGCATCCGCAATTCAATCGCGAGTTCAATATGGGCCTCAAATGATTTTTGCTGATCCTCAGGTGAGGAAAAATTACGATTGAAATCTAAGCCGGTTTCACCGATTGCGACCACCGATGAGTGCGCGGCTAAATCGCGCAGCGCCGTGGCGGATTCTCGATTAAAGCTGCTTGCGTCATGTGGATGAATGCCGCCTGTAGCATAGAGCATGCCTGGGAATTTCTGGGTATATTGATCGCAGATAGCCACGACAGCCTGACTTTCTTCAATGGATGTTCCGGTCAAAATAAGTTTCTCAACGCCAGACTCCTGGGCGCGCTCAAGCACAGCTTCAATATCTTTTTCAAAGCGCGCATTGGAAAGATTTACACCAATATCAATCAGCATTTTTAGACTCAGTTTAAATTATTTTTTTATAATAATGCTTCGCGCTCATGTTGCAGAAGCATTGGCGGCTCTAGCCCCAACTTGCGAGAATATATTATTGAATACATTAAAACACTGCTGACATAACCTCGGGTTTCTTTAAAGGGAATCAATGTCATCCAGATGTCAAAAGGCAGTTTGCCACTGCTCTTTTTTAGCCACTGGTCTACTCGGTGGGGGCCTGCATTATATGCGGCAGTGGCGAGTATACGATTATTGTCAAAGCGCTCAAGCATGCTCATATAGTATTTTGAGCCAATGGGTATATTGATAGCAGGATTGTGTAGCTGCTTTTTATTTCGGTAGAGTATTTTATATTTGCGAGCGGTAGCTTTTGCCGTGGCCGGCATTACCTGAATTAGCCCCATGGCACCGGCAGAAGAGGTGGCACTGGCATTAAACGCACTTTCCTGACGCACCAGTGCAAACAGCATATAGTTGGGGATGCCAGTGTTCTTGGCAGCTTTATTGATAAGGTCAACGTAGGCGAGGGGAAAGCGTATTTCGACATCGTCCCAATATTGCACCCTGCCTAAACTAGCGATGGCCTTGTTGTGCCATTGCCATTGGCTGGCGAGTACTGCGGCAGCGAGCCAGTCGGGGTGGGTAAAGTTCTGTGTCGCAGAGTACCATTCGCGGTTTGCATTGAGGTCGTCACGGTGAAATAGCAGTTCTCGCGCTCGTTGCAGGCCGGGTATAGCCGCGAGTTGTTCTATGCGCGACTCATCTATGGGTACCGGGTTATGATTTAGACTGTACTCCAAGGCCAATTTCTCACTGGCCAGAAATCCATAAAAATCTCGTTCCCGAGCCAGGCGCAGAGTCAGGGTCTCTATATGTGGGTTGAGGGTACTGCTTGGATCGCCTTCCATACTGCGAATGGTCCAGTAGCGCCAGATACTCTGCTGCTGATTTTCTTGGGGTAGCCTTGCCAGCCATTTTCGCACCGCTGGCCAGTCAAGCTCTCGCAGCGCTTCGCGAATACGCCATTCGGTCAAGCTGCCTTGTAGGGTTTGATTGAGCAGTTTGAGATGGTCGACAAAGTAGCTGTCGGCAGCACTGACATGGCCAGCGAGATAGAGGCCCTTAACAATTTCACTGACCAGACTGGCGCGCGCTCGATGGCTAAATTCATGGGTCTGTTGGTAGCGACTCCAGTGCTTGAGTGCTTTATTGGGATCTTTGCGCGCCAGACGTTTGAGGCCATGTTCAAGAATATTTAATTCATTCTCACTGTGTTCGACAAAGTTACTGTGCCGACTCAAGCTGTTCGGGTCACGATTAACCTGATAGTAAATCTCATAGCGTAGTCTGTAGCTGGGACTGACAAAGAAACGCTTCAGATAGCGAGCGAGCTGGTATCTATGCTTGAGGATAGCTTCGTTAAAGCGCTGCCAAGCCAGCTTCTCGCTGATATGGCCGCCACTTATCAGAATGCCAAATAATTTGTCGCAGGTTTTCGGCTGCGATTTGCCCTGTGACCATAGTTTTAGTCCAGCTTGCAGGGCCGCGGGTTTATTGCCGAGGCGATACTGGGCCAGATGAAAATTGCACTGACGACTGGTGTTGGGGATATAGTTATATTTGCCGTACACCTCGATATAACTCTGCCAGTAACCGCGGCGGGCCAAATAGTCCAGCCACTTGCCCTGCAGAAACTGCGCCTTGACGGTTTCTGGGTAAGACTCCAAGTAGGCTGTGATATCTGCGCGTTTCGAATAGCGCAGATTGCCCAGAAGTTCGGCGTAGAGAAGGTAGGGGTAGAGTGGGTAGTCGACAAGCTGCTGACGCTGTTGGCGCAGTGCGCGCCAGTCTCCGCGAGCAATCAGCTGTAGCGATTGGCTGTAGAGTTTACGCTGCTGGTTGAGAATTTCTTTAACAGACTGCACTGGCGGATTAGCTATCTGGCTCTCAGCAGAGGTGCCGGATGCCATGGCCACAGCATTTATCAAAATTAATATATTGATCAGCAACAGTGACTTTGATGTCAGGGCACGACTTTTGCTGAACATTCGGATCCTTACTGAAAAAAGTGCAACTGCTTCCAAACTTACCAGTTAAGGAATCAAATTACGAGCCTGCTCGAGAGCTACTCGGTTATTCTCACAGCTAGCACATCGCAGCTGGCACCATGCAGCACTGAATTGCTGGTAGACCCGAAGATAAGTGCCAGGCCATGTCGTCCATGACTGCCAACCACAATTAAATCAACGTCGTCCCTTTTGGCCATATTGTGCATTTCCTGAGCTGGATGACCAAGAATAATATGCTGATCTGCCGCGCTGACATTCAGCTGTTCGGCCAACGCGGCAAGCCGCCCTGAGGCCTGCTCTTGCAGCTGAGTCTGAACATCGGACAGATCTACCGGGATATCACCGCCGTAGGTAAAGGCCAAGGGCTCTAGGACATGGCAGATTGAGATTTTTGTATCACTGTTGGCAAAAAGAAACTTGACGCGGTCTATCACTTGCTGTGATTCTGGAGAGAGATCCAAGCCAATTAAAATATGTGTGTAAACAGACATGATATTAAGCCTCGCAAGCTGAAAAATGGATTATAACGGGTTAGTTATCTCTATAAAGAGTAAGAGTAGTCTGAAATGAGTTGGTTGTTAATACTATTTATAGTCGCTGTGGTGATATCACCATTGATGTGGCTCAAGCAAACGCCGCATGCTAAGCGCATGACCGAGCTGCGCAGTCTGGCCACTAGTTTGTCAATTCAGGTGAGCCTGCATCGCCGTCCCGATGCGCGAGATGAGGAAACAGCACTAGGCTCGGTCTGTTACCGACTTCCCTGGCTGGATAGAGACTGCGATCAGGACTGGGTTTTACATCGCTTCAGTCAGCGCGGTTGGGAATCTGATTGCGCTGGTTGGCGTTGGACTCTGCATCAGGCTGATCCGCTATGGGATTCTCTACTTGTGAAAGTGATCCCACGAATGCCCTCGGGGGTCAGTGCGGTGATCGCCAACAGGGCGGGTATTGGTGTGATCTGGGATGAGCGCGGCGATGCTCAGGCACTGCAGATAATTGGTGAAAATTTGCAGGCGTTACGAGATAAAGCAAAAGAAATTTGTCATTGAGGCTTGACCAAAGGGTGATCAAGCACGTATATATGCGCACCTTGTGTTGATCACATGCGTTAGTTTATTTTAATAGCGCCACGTTTTTCAGGTGAAAACGGGGCCGTACTTAAGGAATTGAGTCCTACTATGGGTAAGTCTTTAGTTATTGTAGAGTCACCAGCCAAAGCCAAAACTATCAATCGGTATTTGGGCGACGACTTTATTGTTAAATCCAGTGTTGGCCATATTCGCGACCTGCCAACCGGCGCTAACCGAACAACGACTGATCCCAAAGAGCGTGCCCGACAGGCCGCGATCACGCGCAAGCTATCGCCCGAAGACAAGATTATCCACCGCGAGAAAAAAGCCAAGTCCCAGCTCATTAATAGTATGGGTATAGACCCAGACAATGACTGGAAAGCTGAATATGCCACGCTTCCCGGCAAAGAAAAGGTGGTTGCTGAACTCAAAAAACTGGCCAAAAATGCAGACACGGTATATCTGGCGACGGATTTGGACCGTGAGGGTGAGGCTATTGCTTGGCACCTTACTCAGGCGATAGGGGACAAAAGCCAATATAAGCGTGTGGTGTTTAATGAGATTACCAAAAAGGCTATTCGCAAAGCATTTGAAGATCCGGGTGAGTTAAATACCGCTCGGGTCGACGCCCAGCAGGCGCGACGTTTTCTAGACCGAGTCGTAGGCTTTATGGTGTCGCCGCTGCTATGGGAAAAAGTTGGCCGTGGCCTGTCCGCAGGTAGGGTGCAATCTGTAGCCTTAAAGATGATTGTCGAGCGCGAGCGTGAAATTCGCGCCTTTATCCCCGAGGAATACTGGACTGTTCAGGCCGACTTGGAAGAGCGAGAGCAGGACGAGAATAATGATCTGAAAGTTCGCTTTGATGTTAAGAAGCAGCTTGGTAAGGCCTTCCGCCCGGCCAATAAAGAGCAGGCAGATCAGGCCTTGGCCGCTCTGCGTGAAGCGGATTACGCGGTTAGCAAACGCGAGGACCGACCAACCAAGTCCAAACCTTCGGCACCGTTTATTACCTCTACTCTGCAGCAGGCGGCCAGCACGCGGCTGGGCTTTGGGGTTAAGAAAACCATGATGATGGCTCAGCGTCTCTACGAGGCGGGCTACATTACCTATATGCGAACCGACTCGACAAACCTGAGTGCGGATGCGGTGGCGGCCTGCCGAGAATATATTCAGCAGCATCATGGCGCCAAGTATCTCCCGGATGAGCCGATTGGCTACAGCAGCAAGTCGGGCGCTCAGGAGGCCCACGAAGCGATCCGTCCATCTAATATCGATATTCGTCCCGGTAGTCTGGATGATATGGAAGTGGATGCTCGCAGACTCTACCAACTTATCTGGCAGCAGTTTGTCGCCTGTCAGATGACCAATGCCGAGTTTACTGCCACGACCATTACTGTGTCGGCCGGCGACTTCGATTTAACCGCTAAAGGCAGAGTGACACGCTTTGACGGTTATCTCGCGGTTATGCCACCGAAAGCCAGTAAAGACGAAGATGGCGAATTGCCAGATTTACAGCAGGGCGATCTGATGAATATGCTGCTGTTGATTCCCCAGCAGCACTTTACTAAGCCCACCGCACGTTTTTCAGAAGCGGCGCTGGTTAAAGAGTTGGAGAAGCGCGGTATTGGCCGACCCTCCACCTACGCGTCGATTATCTCCACGATTCAAGATCGTGGCTATGTACGCATTGAGAACAAGCGAATTTTTGCCGAAAAGATCGGTGATATTGTCACTGACCGGCTCTCTGAGAGCTTTACCGATCTGATGGATTATGGTTTTACCGCTACCATGGAAGAGCGTCTCGATGAGGTTGCCGATGGCAAGCTGAACTGGAAGCAGCTGCTCAATACCTTTTACAAAGGGTTCAATGAACAGGTTGGCCTGGCTAAAGTTGCCGATGGGGGTATGCGCCCCAATATGCCCTCTGAGACCGATATTGCCTGCACCAAATGTGGCCGTCCAATGATGATTAGAACAGCGGGTACAGGCGTATTTTTGGGCTGCTCGGGCTATGCGTTACCGCCTAAAGAGCGTTGCAAGCACACGGTTAACCTGACTGCCGGTGATGAAGCCATTAATATCGAAGAAGATGATGAGGCAGAATCCAAGCTGTTGATGCACAAGCATCGCTGCAAGCTGTGCAATACATCGATGGATAGCTATCTGCTCGATGAAACGCGCAAGCTGCATGTCTGCGGCAATAACCCGGACTGTATTGGTCACGAGATCGAGATTGGCCAATACGTGATCAAGGGCTATGAGGGCCCGGTGATCGAATGTGACAAATGTGGCAGTGATATGCAGCTTAAGACTGGCCGTTTTGGTAAGTACTTTGGCTGTACCGGCGAAAATGCCGAGGGTGTGGCCTGTAAGAATACCCGTAAATTACTGCGCAATGGTGAAGCGGCGCCGCCTAAGGTGGATCCTATCTCTATGCCGGAACTGCGCTGCGTTAAGGTTGATGATCATTATGTACTGCGCGATGGTGCGTCGGGAATCTTTCTCGCGGCCAGTCAGTTCCCGCGTCATCGCGAGACCAGAGCACCGACTGTCAGCGAGCTACTGCCCTACAAAGAGCAGATCGATGATAAGTATCAGTTTTTGCTCACGGCGCCAGTTATGGATCCGGAGGGGAAGACCACGGTGATTCGCTATAGCCGCAAGACCAAAGAGCAGTATGTGCGGAGTGAAGACGATGGCAAGCCAACTGGTTGGAGTGCCTTCTACAGCAGTGGTAGCTGGAAGGCCGCTGAAAAAGGTAAGTAGAGAGCATGGCCCTCTCTGCCTATCTGTCTGCGGTCAATCAGAAGCTATTATTTGCCGAGCAGTTACTCGCCACAGAAATTAAGACCTCGGTGAGCGGTCAGCAGGATAGTCATCAGGCGACCGCCATTGCGCAGTCAGTGGCGCTGCAGTTGCAGCGAGCCTGGTACTGGCATCTGCAAGATGTGGCCTCTAACTACAAAATGCAAGATCCGGAGGCAGTGGTAAGCGCAGCGTCACTGTTGGAGCTACTTGATGCCGAAGGTAAAACTCCGGGCGAAGCCATTGAATTAAATGACCTCGAAGCAGACAGCAAATCCTGGGTGATGGAGTTATTAAATGCTCATCGACATCTCTACATTGTGCCAGTGGCGCGCAGAGCCGAGATGGATGCTGATCGACTGCCGATGATTGCAGTCGATATCAGCGGTGACCCTATTGATTGGGATATTCAACAGGCCCGTAAATGGCTGGGTCAGATGCAAGAATTAGTCGATCGTCAACGGGATATGATGATCGAATTTTAATACTGGGCTAAACCGAGGTTAACACTGAGCGGTGTAGCTGCTAGACTATTACCTAGAAGTAATTATTATTGGAAACTAAGCATGGCCCTGACCGAATTTGAACTCATTATGCTGGATGATGGAGAAGTTGCGCTGCAGCGCTCAGGCACGGACGAGCCGTTAGTACGTATTACTTTTTCACCCGAAGTTCTCGACTATCTAGATGGCAAGCATATTGATGTGGCCAAGAGTATGATGGATGCAGGCATTCAGGCCGTATTTGAGATCAACGAAGAGCGGACACCAGCAGCGGCTGATCTGGATGACAAGCGCCATACCCTTCACTAAGTAAAATCCCCAAGAGCAAAGCACCCAGTAAAATGGATATATCCATGCTTGAAAAACTTGCCGAACAGCGCAAGGTCTCGACGTACCGGCAACATTTAATGCTCTGCACGGCGGGCAAGTGCGCGCCGGAAAATCAGGCCGCTGAGTCCTGGGAGTATCTTAAGCGACGTATTCGTGAGATGGGCCTTTTGGACGTCGACTCTGGGGTCTATCGCTCTAAGGTGGACTGCCTGAGAATTTGTCGGCAGGGGCCTATTATGCTCAGTTACCCAGATGGTACTTGGTACCACAGCTGTACCCCAGAGGTTATTGAGCGAATCCTGCAAGAGCACGTTATTGAGGGAAAACCGGTAGCAGACTACCGGTTTGCTAATTCTTCGGTTTAGATTGCAACCCTGACAACACCCACTGCGAGACCTTCAATAGCGAATTCTTGAGCACGTAAATCCACTATGATGGGTGAGTAATCGCGGTTTTCAGGTAGTAGCTGAATCTCGTGCTTGCTGCGCGTGCGCTTAAGACGCTTTACCGTCACCTCACCATCGACACGGGCAACGACAATCTGCTGATTATCAGCAGTCGGCTGCTGATGCACAGCCAATAGATCACCATCCATAATGCCAACATCGACCATACTCTGTCCCTGGACACGCAAAAAATAGTCCGCATGGGGATGAAAGGTGCTCGATGGCACCTCTTGATATTCTTCAATATTTTGCTCTGCCAGTATTGGCTCACCTGCCGCGACTCGGCCGACGATAGGGATTCCACTGAACTGTTCAACAATGCGAATACCTCTCGAGGCACCAGGGATCATCTCGATCACCCCTTTGCGGGCCAGGGCTCGCAGATGATCTTCAGCAGCATTGGCCGAGCGAAATCCCAGGGTTTGGGCTATTTCGGCTCTAGTGGGTGGATAGCCGGTTTCATCCAGATTGTCTTTAATCAGATCAAAAATTTGTTGCTGTCGAGCGGTAAGACGTTCCATAAGAGAATCCTCATTGCTAATGGCTGTAATTATATACAGTATTCAATGTTTGGCAAGCTCTACTATATTTAAACTAAACAGAGGCTTAAATAGATGCTTGAAGCAAAGGTTCAAGAAGCGTGGCGCGTGCTGCGTATTCAGTCAGAATTAGTCGATGGAACAGATAGATTATTAAAAACAGGTGCGGCGGTAACGGTTTTTGGCGGCGCTCGTTTTGCGGCGCAATCTGAACCCTATCGACAGGCCCAGATTCTGGGTGAGTTGCTGGGTAAGGAGGGAGTGCCGGTTATAACCGGTGGTGGCCCGGGGATTATGGAGGGGGCCAATAGAGGATGTTTTTCCACTCAGGCAACATCCGTCGGATTGAATGTTGAGCTGCCATTCGAGCAGACCAGCAATCCCTATCAGAATCTATCCCTCGACTTTCGCTATTTTTTTGTGCGCAAATATCTGTTTGTTAAGCATGCGGTGGGCTTCGTTATCTTTCCCGGCGGCTATGCCACATTGGATGAGTTATTTGAGGCCCTGACATTGGTTCAGACCGGCAAGGTCGAGCCATTTCCAATTGTCTTGGTCGGCGTTGCCTACTGGGCTGGATTGGTTGACTGGATTAAACAGCGCATGCTCGAGGAGGGCTGTATTTCTGAGGCCGAGCTTGAACTGTTTCAGCTTGTCGACAATAGCGAGCAGGCAGCTCAGGTAATACTGAGACATATCCACTCGGGAAATTCTAACCCGGCTGGTGAGCTTTAAAATTCATCCCAGCCAAATTGGGTATCGGGTTCCAGGCTGGACAGTGGATCGCTGCCGGAGGCGGGGATAAAAACCGCATCGGCAAAAAAGCGTTCGTCGTCACTGAGATTCATTGAACTGCGCCAGTCCTCTGGAGGATTGGCCTGCACCAGCGCCATCTGCGACCAGCCATCGAAGCTGATATCGTCATATTCGCCGTCTTCGTATCTGATGTCGATGGAGGCTGTATAGTCATCGATTGCAACTATCTCAAACAGCCGACTTACGGCAATATCTTGATACCAGTTACCAATAGATGGAACATGAATAGCCATGATCTTTCTCCTGATAGTTGTTGGATACTTTTCGAGACGATTAAAAATATCACTAACCTGTGCCGGTTGCACTGAGTTGTTTTTAGTGGCAAAAATGTAAGTTGGCGAAGAAATGTTAAGTAGATTTTTACATAGATTACTTAACTCCTCATAAAACATAGTGTTATTCTTTTTGATGCTGAGATGTAATAAATGGGTAAAATACCCCAAAGGAATAGCGGGCTCGCCTTTAACATTAAATCCGTCTAAACAATGATTTAAAACCACGATTGACATGGAACAGTATGAACACTAAACAGCCTGAAAAGTACGGACGTCTGATGCTCGATGTGGCTGGTACCAGCCTCAGTGACGATGAGTATAAGCAGCTACAGAATCCTCATGTAGGAGGTGTTATTTTATTTGCCCGCAATGTTGAAAACCGCGCGCAGATCAGCGCTCTTGTTGGCCAGATTAGAGCTGCATCGGCACAGCTGCTGATCGCTGTAGACCAAGAGGGTGGAGTGGTGCAGCGTTTTCGCGACGGCTTTACCCGCTTTCCGCCGATGCAGGCTCTGGGTGATCTGGTGGCGCAGAATTCAGAGGTGGGCCTGGCACTGGCCAGAGATGCTGGCTGGCTGATGGCGGCCGAGGTTATCGCCTGCGGTCTGGATATTAGCTTTGCTCCGGTACTCGATGTCGACCGAGATACCAGCAGTATTATTGGCGACCGTTCTTTTTCCGATCAACCTCAGGCTGTTATCGATGTGGCTCAGGCTTTTATCGACGGTATGCATGAGGCTGGCATGGCAGCTACGGGCAAACATTTCCCTGGTCATGGCGGTATTGTCGCCGACAGTCACCTCGAAGCGCCGATCGATACACGCAGTTGGCAGTCGCTTGAGGTCCACGATCTGAAACCGTTTGATGCCCTGAGCGAATCTCTGGGCGGCATTATGCCCGCGCATATTACCTTCCCTGCGATTGACCCCTGTTCCGTAGGTTTCTCCTCGTTCTGGCTGCAAACCATATTGCGTGACAGGCTGGGTTTCAAAGGGGTGATATTTAGCGACGATCTCAGCATGAAAGGTGCTGATATTGCCGGGGGCTATATAGACAAAGCCAAGCTAGCACTGGACGCTGGGTGCGATATGATTCTGGTATGCAATTGCCCAGAGGGTGCGCAACAGGTGATAGACTTTATGACTGTTACTGCGGTGGATAGCAGTGACAAGATTGCGCAGATGCGCGCGCGGCAGTTTATGAGCTGGGATGAGCTTGAAAACCATCCTCGGCGAGTTGAGATCATTGAAAAACTAAAACAATTGAGTGCTAAATAGGACGGAATATGAATCATCTCAAAAGTTGGTTGGTCAACTTAACCGGTGAACACTACCTGTGGGTGTTTGAGCTGTTTGTCATAGTGCTGATTGCGCTGAGCTTGGGGTTTGTGCTCAATCGGGTGATTGATAAGCTGGAGCGGCAGGCGGCCAAAACTCAAACGGTGTGGGACGATGCCCTTATAGAAGCCTGTCGGCGTCCAGCCATTTGGTTGATCTGGATTCTTGGTATTAACTTTGCTGCGGGTATAGCGGCGCAAAAAATTGACTCGCCGCTACAGGCAATGATTGATCCGATCAATCGTCTGGCACTGATATTTCTCGGCACCATATTCCTGACTAATTTTATCAAGCGCGCTGAGCGCAACCTGGTCCATCCGGACTATATCGCCAAGCCGCTGGATGCCACTACAGTGCGGGCAGTGGGCAAGTTGCTGCGGGCCTCGGTGATTATTACCGGCGTACTTATTGCGATGCAGCTTTTTGGTTACAGTATTTCTGGGCTACTGGCATTTGGTGGTATCGGAGGTATTGCGGTGGGCTTTGCCGCCAAAGATCTGCTGGCTAACTTTTTCGGCGGGCTGATGATTTATCTGGATCGCCCATTTTCAGTCGGTGATTGGATTCGCTCACCTGACAAAGAGATCGAGGGTGTGGTTGAAGATATTGGTTGGCGTCTGACGAGAATTCGAACCTTCGACAAGCGTCCCCTGTATATTCCCAACTCGGTATTTGCCAGCATCTCGGTTGAGAATCCCTCGCGCATGAGCAATCGTCGGATCTATGAGACTGTGGGTATCCGCTATCAGGATATAAGCAGCATGGATGCCATTGTGACCCAGGTTACCGCTATGTTGATGGCGCATCCGGAGATTGATACCAATCAGACCATGATTGTTAACTTTAATAAATTTTCGGCAAGTTCAGTAGATTTCTTTGTCTATACCTTTACCAAAACCACCAATTGGATTGATTTTCATCAGATCAAGCAGGATGTTTTGCTCAGGGTCGCGGAAATTGTCACCGCCAATGATGCCGAGATGGCGTTCCCCACATCAACATTGCATATTGCCACTGAGGAGCAAGCTGACCCCGACCCTCACAGTATGCAAAAATAGATTGGAAGAATCGTAAAACACTAACTACAGTAATCCGAATAATAGTAGTTGAAGCCTCACTTCTTATTATATTTGCAGTAGTTCGGCTCTTTTAGTGACATGGATGTTATCTGGGCGATACTGTGCCAGCGCCAACGAAGGACGCTATTTTTGGCAATTTGATAAGGAAATCCGGTCATGGAATTGGCGAATTCTTTCGCACAAGCTTTTTTTAAACAAAGTTATTTGCAGCCCTTGCCAGTGGCTAGGATTCCTCCGTGCTAGCCGCATTGACAGGAACTATAGTCGCACTATCGATGCTGGCTGGCTGGGGCCTATTGGTTGTCGCCAGTTGTGATTATTTGCTGGGCAATCTGTTGGGTCTGTTTGCGACATCCAAACAAAATCAGGTCTGGGGCCTGTTTTCAGGGGCCATGCTGGCTATCTACCCGACCTTTTACTGGCGACGTAACCCCCTTAAACGCTGCTGGCTCAAACTAAAAATGCACAGCGCTGCAGCGCTCGCAATAGGACAGGCCTGCAGCAGGGGCTGGGTGGTTTATTGCGCCGCGGTTACACCTATCTCTATCAGTTAGCAGATGTTTTGTTTTGTATTGGCTTGCCTATGCTGGTTGTCACCGCGCTGGTCGGTTGGTGGTTGATTGATGAGATCAATCTGATATCTATGGTTCTGTACCTCTGTTTACTATTAGCCATCAGCATTACCGGCATCTATAGCAATTCTGTGCGTATGCTGTCGCTGGGATATTTTAATGGGTATTGGTTTCTTGACTCAGACTGGCTGTCTTTTCCTTTTGCGGCTCCGATGCGCGTGCAACAGAATATTGATCGTATGGTGGCCGAGGTAGGCCTGGCATTATTACCGGTACTGGGAGTGATTTGCCTGTTGCTCTACCTGGCTCGTTCAGTAGCATTTAATGCCGATGGTTTGGGGTTGATACGCAGTAATTTCTTCAAGCGCAGACTGAATATTGTTAAGAAAAAATCTGATCACTCAGTATGGGTGCGGACCCTATCCCTCATTGCTCTGCTGGTGGGAATTTCAATCACCTTTATCTGTGTTAACAGTCTGATTGAGCTATTGAATATACATCTATTTTTTGCCGCCAGTGCGATTGTGTTTCTGGACTTTTGCTGGAAGACGAGATTGAGTAATGAGCCGGTATTGAGTGGTGATGTGCAATATCTTCTGTCTGGACTTTGGCGTTCTTAAGGTCGCGCTTACTGGTGATAAAAATGTCTAAATTTAGTTCAGGTTTTTACTCTATACTGGCGTTTTGACTATTCTGATATAGGCTTTATCTGGTGCGTATTGCTCTTGTTGTTGTATTTTGTTTAGCCCTGCTGGGCTGTCTTGGTGCCCCGGAAGGGGTCACACCAGTAAAGGATTTCAGTCTCGACCGCTATCTGGGTAAGTGGTACGAAGTGGCTCGACTCGATCATTCTTTTGAACGCGGCCTCAGTGCGGTAACTGCGGAATACTCTCTGCGTGATGATGGTGGCGTGCGGGTTATCAATTCTGGTCTATCCACTGAATCCGGTCAGCGCAGCGAAGCTGAGGGCAGGGCGTATTTCGTTGAAGATGCCGACCAGGGTTATTTAAAGGTATCTTTTTTTGGCCCTTTTTTTGGCTCTTATATTATTTTCGAGCTGGATACTGAGGGCTATGAATATGCTTTTGTGGTAGGTAATAACACCGACTATCTGTGGCTTTTGGCGCGCACGCCAGTGGTGACAGATGAGCTGATGACGCGCTTTATTGAGCAGTCAAAAGCACTTGGCTTTGCCACCGATAAATTGATTTTCGTGCAGCATTCTACTGAGCCAGAGGCTGCGCAATAATATCCTCTGCGAGCTCTTCTGCCTGTGGGTCTAACGCCCGCTCTGGCGGATTTAGCAGTTCCGGTATGAAGGGCTTTATGGTCAGCATAATGCCCATCTCTGGATGATCTATATAGTAGATAGTCTGCTCTTCGATACGCTTTGATTTATTGAGAACCCAGACGTTATCAACAGGGTATTTTTGCGGTTGGCTATTGTCGGGTGCAGCGGCTTCGAGGTTGTCCAGTTCAGGGGATTCAGAGCTATCTAAAGCGAGAGGCTCGGGGCTGTCGACTTCAAGAGGCTCAAGGCTATTTATCTGTGGGGGCTCAAGGCTGTTTAATTCAAAGGGCTCAGAGCTTTCTATTTTATAAGGCTCAGGGCTGTTGATTTCAAGAGCCCCGAGGCTATTAATTTCGAGAGCCCCAAAGCTGTCAGTGCTAACAGACTGTTGATCTTTGCCGAGCGTAAACTCATTGCGTAACAAGGGGTCTTCATCAGGTTCAGGCAGAGCTGGAAAGTCCGGTAACTCTATTAATCTGGCAGGCTCTTCTCTATCGCTATTGGCAAATTGTAGCAGCCATAAGTCCGATTCAAAATGTAAGAAGCGAGACTTATAAAAGCGCAATGAGCCCTCTAGCTGGAAGCGATCTTCAAGACGCTGTCCGGCCCCGATAACAACCCAGGGGTCGGCCGCCTCTGCATCCGCTGCAAACCGCCAGGCCTCGTGAAAGACCACATTATATTGGCGGCGATCCAGCGCTGCTGCACTTTCATTGAGGTCTCTAAGCTCCTTATCCAAAAGCGAGAAGGGAGATTCATACTGGGGTTCATACAGCTGTTCAGGCTCTATGGCCAGAGCCATATAAGTACTTTCAGCAGCAATCGGACTGTCGGCGTTAAACAAGTCTTCAGGGGCTATTAGCGGATCAGCCACAACGGCCATAGGAATCATACGCAATGACTCCTCTGCGGGTGGCTGGTAAAGGAGTGAACCCTGTGCCAGTGGAAAACCATCTTGCTGCAAGGGCATATTGGGGTCTATCAATTGCAGCCAGTTTTCAGGAAAGCTGAGCTGGTAGTCTTGCGGGGGAGCCTCACCGCCAATATTGCCATTTTGGGTAAACAGTATTACTTCGACCTGGTACCAGTTGTCTGGTGGTTCTATTTCGAGTGTCGACTCTATGCTGTTAGCGAGGCTATTTTTAATAGGGAGTAGCAATAACATCAGGGTGCACAGGGCTGTTTTTAGCCCCCAGTTTGGTTGTGCTTGGTTCCTGTTTATAGCCATCCTTTCTAAGCCTCAGTAAGCAGTTTCTGCAGAATCTCATTGACCAGACCAAAGCGCTGCTCGGCCGTTTCCATAACCATAGTGAAACTCAGTTGGTCATTGTTTTGCAAGCGGAATGTGGCCGGATCGTTCTGCACCATTTTGACGATAGTGATGGGCTCGACAATGGTGTTGTCGGTAAATTGTAGGCGTCCTCCATTGGGACCTGCCTCGATCTTTTTGAGGCCAATTTGCTCGCCGATCTGACGCAGTTCGGCGAGCTGGAATAAGGTCTTGACCGATTCGGGCAGCAGCCCAAAGCGATCAATCATCTCTACCTGTAGTTCATGCAGATGCTGTTTGGTCTCACAGTTAGACAGGCGCTTGTAGAGTGTCAGACGCATATTGACATCAGGCAGGTAGTCGTCTGGTATTAGAGCTGGGAGGTGCAGATTGACATCGATCCCGGCGTTCAGTGCCGCATTGAGATCAGGCTTGGCACCGTTGCGAATAGCATTGACAGCGCGATCGAGCATTTCCAAATACAGGGTAAAGCCTATGGCTTGAATATGGCCACTTTGCTCTTCGCCGAGCAGCTCGCCAGCGCCTCGGATTTCAAGGTCATTGGTAGCCAGAGTAAATCCGGATCCGAGATGGTCTGCCGCGGCAATAGCCTCTAGGCGCTTGGTCGCATCTGAGGTAATTTTCTTGTCTTGAGGAAGCATCATATAGGCGTAGGCCTGATGATGGGAACGACCGACACGGCCGCGCAACTGATGCAATTGAGCGAGACCGAATTTGTCAGCCCGGTCGATAATAATGGTATTGGCACTTGGAATATCGATACCAGTTTCAATAATAGTGGTACAGACCAGAACATTAAAACGCTGGTGGTAAAAGTCTGACATCACCTGTTCGAGCCCGCGCTCGCGCATCTGGCCATGGGCAATATTAATGCGCGCCTCTGGCACCAACTCGGCTAATTCATCGGCAACGCGCTGGATACTCTTAACATCATTGTGCAGGAAGTAGATCTGCCCGCCACGCAGTATCTCTCGCAGTATGGCCTCGCGGACTACGCGTGACTCCAGTTTGCGGACAAAGGTTTTTACCGACAGGCGCTTGGCCGGAGGGGTGGCAATAATAGAGAGATCGCGAATACTGTGCATTGACATATTTAGGGTGCGCGGAATTGGCGTCGCGGTCATGGTGAGAATATCTACTTCACTGCGCAGGGATTTAATTTTCTCTTTTTGACGTACGCCAAAACGATGCTCCTCATCAATAATCATCAGCCCCAGACGCCCAAAGTCGATATTGGCATGCAGCAACTTGTGGGTGCTAATAAGAATATCGACCTGACCTGCTTCGGTGGCGACAATGACTTCATCTTGCTCTTTATTGGTTCGGAAGCGCGATAGTTCCTCTACTCGCACTGGCCAGTTGGCGAAGCGATCGCGAAAATTTTGCAGATGCTGGTGCGCCAGCAATGTGGTCGGGACCAGAATTACCACCTGTTTGCCACTGGAAACCACGGTAAAGGCCGCGCGCATGGCGACTTCTGTTTTACCAAAGCCGACATCACCACAGACCAGGCGATCCATAGGCTGAGTACTCAGTAGGTCGCTGCGAACGGCATCGATGGCCTCTTGCTGGTCGGCAGTTTCCTCAAAGGCAAAGTCACTGCTGAATTTGCGGTAGTCTTCTTCATTGCTCTCGCAGGCAAAGCCTTTACGGGCCGCTCGGCGGGAGTAGATATCCAGTAACTCTACCGCCGTATCCCGCACCTGTTTGGCGGCTTTCTCTTTGGCCTTGTCCCACTTGTCGGTACCCAGCCTATTGAGTGGTGCGGCTACCTGATCACCACCGCCAAAGCGACTGATTAGATGCAGCGATGACACCGGCACATAGAGCTTGGCATCGTCGGCATAGGTCAGCATTAAAAATTCTTGTTTTGATCTGTCCACATCCAGCAGTACCAGACCCTGATAGCGGCCGACACCATGCTCGATATGAACCACAGGAGCGCCAACTTTTAACTCAGCCAGATTCTTAAAGATATAGTCTGGGGATTCTGAGGCCTTGGAGCGGCGACGGCGTTGCATCACCTGCTGGCCAAAGAGTTCTCCCTCGGTGATCAGACAGATATTGTGACCTGGGATATAGAGGCCCTGATCTATGGGGTAGGTGGTTATGCAATGCACATGGCTGGAGTCATTGAATTGCTGCCAGCTATCGACGTCCTCAGGAAAAATATGGATGGTCTTTAACATGTCGGTTAGAACTTCACGGCGCCCTGCAGACTCGGCACAAAACAGCATCCGACATTCACCAGAGATAGAGGTGCCCGACGATAAAAACTCATCCAGCCGCGACAGCGGATGGGTCTGCTTGGCGTTGACTGCAATATCGGGCACGCCATAAATAGCATGGTTGCTACAGCCGGCAGACTCATCGAGAAAATCGCCCGTCAATACAGTGCGCGGCAGTTTTTTCAGCTGCGCAAATATTTGGTCGAAGGGCACAAATACTTCGGCGGGCGGCAGCAGTGGGCGCTCGGGATCAACGCCGTACTCCTCATAGCGGCTGGCGATATCCTGCCAAAAGTGTTGCGCTGCACCCTCAATAGCACTGTGAGTAAAGAGCTGCACCTGGGGCGGAAGATAGTCAAACAGTGTTGCGGTCTCAGCAAAAAACAGAATTAGGTAGTATTCGATGCCCTGAGGCGCAATGCCGTCTTTGATATCGCGATAGATGGGGCATTTGGCGGCGTCGTGATCGAAATGATCGTGCCAGTTATTAAGGAACTGATTAGTCGCCTCTTTATCGATTGGAAATTCGCGCGCTGGCAGCAGTTGGACCTGATCAACGGCTTCCAGTGTGCGCTGTGTTTCAGCATCAAATAGACGCAGAGACTCTATTTCATCATCGAGTAGATCGATACGAAATGGGCTTTTGGCACCCATTGGAAAGATATCAATCAGTGATCCGCGAAAGGCGAATTCGCCATGTTCAAAAACGGTCTCTACACGCAAATAACCTGCTCGGCTAAGCTGATCCTGCAGCTGTGCACGATCTAGGTCTTCGCCTATTTTGTAACTAAAGGTGCGCGAGGCGACAAAGTCTGTCGGCGCAATTCGATGCATGAGCGTTGGCATGGGCACGATTAATATGCCCTGTTTGGTGTTGGGTAGGCTGGCTAATGTTTGCAGGCGGGCCGAAATAATATCTTGGTGGGGCGAAAAAATATCATAGGGCAGAGTCTCCCAGTCGGGAAAGGTGAATATAGGTAGCTGGTGGCCCGCGGTAAAAAATGCCAGTGCTCGGCTCTGGGCTGCGGCTTCGCGCGCACTTTCGGTAATCAGCAGGGTCAGGCCATCGTAGGCTAGGGCCGACTCTGCTACAGCGAGGGCGCGACCAGATGCACGCAACTCTCCCCAGGTTTTTTTGTCACCAGATACGGAGGCGGGAGCTTGGTTAAAAATGTTCATAGATAGTTAATCGCAGGGACTTCACAGTCGACCGATATTCGTTTTAAAGCTAGCTATTCTACTTATCTCAAGCTATTGATTATAGGAATATTCTCTATTATTCGATTTATACTTTTTATCCCTGATGTGTGGTTGTTCAGTCTCTCTAACTGACCCATAATGGTGCAAAAATCAGCTAACAGTTAATAAGGATTATTACGTGGATCAACAGCAACGTCCCCTACCAGATGATTTCTTCAAAGATTGGAAACAGCGCGAGGCGCTAGCGGAGGGCATGATTCCTCTGATCGGCAAGCTCTACCGCGAACATAACGTCTCTACCTACATGTATGGCAGCAATA
This sequence comes from Porticoccaceae bacterium, assembly GCA_029242085.1. Taxonomy (GTDB): domain Bacteria; phylum Pseudomonadota; class Gammaproteobacteria; order Pseudomonadales; family Porticoccaceae; genus HTCC2207. The sequence continues at coordinate 24,331 of JAQWUP010000079.1, read as the reverse complement.
TGGTCAACAAGTCAGTGATTGACTTGATGAAGGCCCATCGCCGTGTCCGTCAGGTAGAGCAAAATGAACTCTCCGAGTTCGATTCTGCCCCTATGCTCGATGAGATCGCCAAATTGCAGCTGGGCCCAGCCCATCTGGATATTGGCAAGATGGTGGTCAAGTATCAGGGCCTGGGTAACGGCCGCTCTTTAGAACAGTTTCTCAATGATGAGCTGGCGAATATTATCGACTCTCATACCAAGCCTCTGCCGCAGCCGCAGGATATTGTGCTCTATGGCTTTGGTCGCATCGGTCGACTGGTGGCGCGTATTTTGATCGACAAGGCGGGTGGCGGCGATGTGCTGAGACTGCGCGCTATAGTGATTCGCAAAGGCAAAACTGATAATGATCTCGAGAAGCGCGCGGCCCTGTTGCGTCGGGACTCGGTTCACGGTTCATTTAAGGGCACTATCCGTGTCTTGCATGATGACAATACATTGGTCGTCAACGGCAATCCGATCAAGGTGATCTACGCCAACTCGCCCGATGAAATTGATTACACCGAGTATGGTATTCACAATGCCCTGATTGTTGATAATACCGGCGTCTGGAAGGACAACGCTGGCCTCGGTGGACATCTGCGCCCCGGTGCGTCCAAGGTGCTGCTGACCGCGCCAGCTGGGGATGATATTCCGAATATTGTGTACGGGGTTAATGATGATCAGATTACCCCAGAGCGCAGTATTATTTCTGCTGCCTCATGTACTACTAATGCCATTGTGCCGGTACTTAAATGTTTGCTTGATGAATTTGGTGTCAACAGCGGTCATGTTGAAACAGTGCATGCCTACACCAATGACCAAAATCTGATTGATAACTATCATAAAGGTGATCGTCGGGGCCGCAGTGCGGCACTCAATATGGTGCTCACCTCAACTGGCGCGGCCAAGGCTGTGGCCAAGGCAATTCCTGAGTTGCAGGGCAAGCTGACCGGCAATGCGATCCGTGTGCCGACACCCAATGTCTCGATGGCAATACTCAATCTGCAGTTGGCTCGTGAGACCACAGTCGACGAGATCAATGAATTCTTGCGTCAGCAGGCGCTGCACTCACCATTGCAGCAGCAAATTGGTTACACGGTATCTACTGAAGCTGTCTCGACTGACTTTGTCGGTTCCCGTCAGGCCTGTGTGCTTGATTCTCAGGCGACCATTGTCGATGGTAAAAGCTGTGTGCTGTATTGTTGGTATGACAATGAGTTTGGCTATAGCTGTCAGGTGGTGCGCTGTTTGGAGAAGTTTGCCGGCGTTGTTTGGCCCAGCTATCCAAAAGAGGCCTAGATACAGCAAACCAATAAAAAGGCTCCATTATGGGGACTTTTTATTGGTTCCTCCACAGCCTCTCGGCGATAGAGTCGAAGGCTTCGTCAGGCAATCATGCCACTGGTCAAAAAAAATCCCTCAGATTAGGTTTTATAGGCTGTTCCAGACTGGAATCAAACGCCCTAGACCTTTATAATCCCGCGCATTCTAACTCGCCTGACGCAGTTTACGTCCAAACGGCGAACTTACAGCTTAAAACACCGAATTTTCTGACCTCTAGACTGAGTTCAGACGGGGCCAATGGCTCCAAGACCGTAATTTAAATTTGAGTAGTGGGATTTCTATGATTAAAGTTCGTCGCGGATTAGACCTGCCGATTTCTGGTGCGCCAGAGCAGGTTATTCACGATGGTCCAGCAATAAGTCAGGTGGCGGTTATCGGGTCAGATTACCCGGGTATGAAACCCACCATGGCTGTGCGCGAAGGTGATCGCGTCAAACTGGGTCAAGTATTGTTTACCGATAAGAAAAATGCGGGGGTGCAGTTTACTGCGCCAGCGGCTGGCACTGTGGTTGCTATTAACCGTGGTGAGCGCCGTGTTTTTCAGTCTCTGGTTATTGATATCAATGGAGACAAGGCTGAGACGTTTGCCTCTTACAAGGCTGATAAGCTCGGCTCAATAGAGCGCGCTGCCATTGTTGAGAATCTGGTGAACTCTGGACAGTGGGCGGCTCTGCGCACTCGCCCCTACTCGAAAGTGCCGGCGATCGATTCAATTCCGGCGTCAATTTTTGTCACTGCTATGGATACCAATCCTCTAGCGGCAGATCCCGCGCCAATTATTGCCCAGCGCAGTGGCGACTTTGTCAACGGTCTCACAGTGTTGACCGGCCTAACCGAGGGGCCGGTTAATCTTTGTGTTGCCCCTCAGTCCGGCGTTGCTGGTGACGAAGTGGACGGGGTGCGCGTAGTGGCCTTTAGCGGACCTCATCCAGCCGGCCTGGCCGGTACTCATATTCACTATATCGACCCGGTTAGCGTCAATAAAACAGTGTGGACCATTGGCTATCAGGATGTTATTGCCATCGGTGCTCTGTTTACGACTGGGCGCATTGATACCAGCCGTGTCGTTGCGCTGGCTGGCCCGCAGGTTAATCAGCCGCGTTTGTTGACGACTCAGTTGGGTGCCAACCTCAATCAATTAGTTATTGGTGAGCTAGCCAATGATGAGAACCGAGTGATCTCGGGTTCGGTACTGTCAGGCCGCAAGGCTGCGGGCGCATTCGCCTTCTTGGGACGCTATCATGCTCAGGTATCGGTGATTCGCGAAGGTCGCGAGCGTCAGCTCTTGCACTATCTGCGCGCCGGTGTCGACAAGCACTCCGCACTGCCTATCTTTGTCTCCTCTCTGACTAAGAAACTATTCAATATGACCTCCAGTACTAATGGCAGCGAGCGCGCCATGGTGCCAGTGGGCGGTTACGAGGATGTGACTGCGCTGGATTTGCTGCCAGTTCAGTTGTTGCGATCGCTGATTGTTGGGGACACCGACATGGCTCAGAAGCTGGGCTGCTTGGAATTGGACGAAGACGACGTAGGTCTCTACACCTATTGTTGTGTGGGCAAGTATGAGTACGCCCCGATTCTTCGTGACAACCTAACTAAAATTGAACAGGAGGGTTAAGCCAATGTTGCGTAATCTTCTCGATAAAGTTGAGCCCAACTTTCACAAGGGCGGCAAGTGGGAAAGCTGGTATGCGCTTTTTGAAGCTGTTGATACGGCACTGTATAAGCCCTCCGATATTACCAAGAACAGCTCCCATGTTCGCGATGGCATTGATCTCAAGCGTGTGATGATCACTGTTTGGCTGGCGACGTTCCCAACCATGTTTTTTGGTATGTGGAATATTGGTTTTCAAGCCAACAGCATTATGGCTGATATGGGTATGGTCTCCCAAGAGGGGCTGCGCGGCCTATTTATTGGCCTGCTAGCCGGTTACGATGCCACGAGTGTGTGGGACAATATGGTTCATGGTGCGGCGTACTTTTTACCCATCTATATGACAACGTTTATTGTCGGCGGTATCTGGGAAGTTCTGTTTGCCTCGGTTCGCGGCCACGAGGTCAACGAAGGTTTCTTTGTTACCTCAATCCTTTTTTCCCTGAGTTGCCCGCCAGATCTGCCGCTGTGGATGGTTGCTGTGGGTATTAGCTTTGGTATTGTGATTGGTAAAGAAGTGTTTGGCGGTACTGGCAAAAACTTCCTTAATCCAGCGCTGACCGGCCGAGCATTTCTGTATTTTGCCTATCCAGCCTACATGTCTGGCGATGCGGTATGGTCTGCTGTCGACGGCTATACCGGCGCTACGATGCTGTCTGTTGCGGCCGCTGATGGTATGGCCGCACTGCAGGAGACTGCGACCTGGTCTCAGGCGTTTATCGGCACGATTCAAGGTTCTATTGGCGAAACTTCAACTCTGGCCATTCTGATGGGTGCCGCATTGCTGCTGGTTATGCGTATTGCTTCTTGGAGAATTATTTCTGGTGTACTGATTGGCTCGGCGCTGCTGTCGATGCTGTTTAATAGTATCGATTCAACCAACCCGATGTTTGCGTTGCCGTTTTACTGGCACTGGGTTATTGGTGGTTTTGCTTTTGGTGCGATCTTTATGGCCACAGATCCCGTATCTGCGGCTATGACCAATACCGGCAAATTCTGTTACGGCATCTTGATCGGTGTGATGGTTATTCTGATTCGTGTGGTTAACCCCGCATTCCCAGAGGGCATGATGCTGGCAATTCTGTTTGCCAATCTATTCGCGCCACTGTTCGACCACTGGGTTGTTCAGGGCAATATTAAAAGGAGACTGGCTCGTGGCTAATGACAGTATTTCTAAAACGTTTGGTGTCGCTCTTGCTCTATGTATTGTCTGTGCTGTGGTTGTATCCAGCGCTGCAGTAATTTTGCGACCCACTCAGGAAGTTAACAAATTATTGGATCTGAAGACCAATATTTTGGCCTCGGCTGGACTGCTGCGTGAGGGTGTATCGATTGAAACCCAGTTTGAGCAGATCAGTACGCGGGTTGTCGATTTGAATACAGGCCGCTTTACCGATGCGGTAGATCCTGCCAGCTACGATCAGCGCAAGGCGTCTAAAGATCCCGCCATGTCAGTGGCTCTGGATCCAAAGCAGGATCCAGCAAAGATCAAGCGTCGTGCCAATTATGCAACTGTCTATCTGGTGGAGGGCCAGCAGGGGATTGAGAAAATCATTTTGCCGGTCAAAGGCTATGGTCTGTGGTCAACTCTCTATGGGTTCTTGGCACTGGAAGCTGATTTGCAGACCGTTGCCGGTATTGGCTTCTACGAGCACACAGAGACACCGGGTTTGGGTGGTGAAGTGGATAACCCCAAGTGGAAGGCGAGCTGGATTGGCAAGCAGGCCTATAATCAGGGTGAGCTGGTTATCAATGTCCTTAAAGGTAAGGCTGATATGAGCCGCGCAGGTTCTGAGTCACAGATCGATGGTCTGGCTGGCGCCACATTAACCACCAGAGGGGTGGATAATCTAGTGCGCTACTGGCTCGGTGATGAGGGCTTCCGACCTCTAATCAATTATTTAAAAGCAGGGGAGGCGTAAATTATGTCAAAAGTTAAAGACACCTTAGTCGAGCCGATTGTTGCAAACAATCCCATCGCCTTGCAGATGCTCGGTATCTGTTCAGCGCTGGCGGTCACCTCTAGTTTGAAAGTGGCTTTTGTTATGTGCCTGGCACTGACAACAGTAACGGCTTTTTCCAACCTTTTTGTCTCCATTATTCGCAACCATATCCCCAACAGCATCCGCATAATTGTGCAGATGACCATTATTGCCTCGCTGGTAATTGTGGTGGATCAGGTGCTCAAGGCCGTGGCTTACGATATCAGTAAGCAGCTGTCGGTATTTGTGGGACTGATTATCACCAACTGTATTGTTATGGGCCGCGCTGAAGCCTTTGCGATGAAGAACCCGCCGATGGCGAGTTTTTATGATGGTATTGGCAATGGTTTGGGCTACAGCATGGTACTGATGCTGGTGGGCTTTTTCCGCGAGCTATTTGGTGCCGGCAAACTCTGGGGTTATGAAGTCTTTGCCCTCACCACTGATGGTGGCTGGTATGTTGCTAACGGCATGATGCTGATGCCGCCCAGCGCATTTTTCCTGATTGGCCTGTTGATCTGGGTTATCCGTATTCGCGATAAGAAGCAGGTGGAGACACCGGACTTCAAGATTACCGCGAACAGTCGTGCGAGTGAGGTGGTCTAATGGAACATTATCTGAGTATCCTAGTCCGCGCGATCTTTATTGATAATATCGCCCTTAGCATGTTCCTTGGTATGTGTACCTTTATTGCACTGTCGAAGAAAATTGACGCCGCTATTGGTTTGGGTATTGCCGTTATTGTGGTGCAGACAATTACTGTTCCGGTCAATAATCTGCTGCTGACCTATCTGCTGGCTGACGGTGCCCTGGCTTGGGCCGGTCTGCCCGATGTTGATCTGAGCTTTCTGATCTATCTGTGCTTTATCGGCGTTATTGCCGCGATAGTGCAGATTCTAGAGATGGTGCTGGATAAGTATGTGCCCGCGCTCTACAACGCGCTGGGCGTGTTTCTGCCATTGATCACCGTAAACTGTGCGATTCTCGGTGGCTCTCTACTGATGTCAGAGCGTGGCTTTAACCTCGCTGAGTCAGTGGTCTATGGCATTGGTTCTGGCACCTCATGGGCTCTGGCGATTGCAGTATTGGCCGGAATTCGTGAAAAACTAAAATATAGTGATGTTCCAGAAGGCCTACAGGGGCTGGGCATCGTATTTATTACCGTCGGGTTGATTTCTCTCGGCTTTATGTCCTTTGGTGGCATAGATCTATAGAAACTAATAACGATCCTGTGATTACGGAGAAGTAATAAAGTATGAATACAGAAATTATTCTTGGGGTAGGCATGTTTACCGCAGTGATTCTGGCGCTGGTCGCCTTTATTCTGGCTGCGCGTAGCAAGTTAGTGTCCTCTGGTGACGTCAATATTGTGATTAACGGCGAAAAAACTATCACTGTGCCCGCTGGTGACAAGCTCCTGCAGACACTTTCCAATGCGGGTTTGTTTTTACCTTCAGCCTGTGGCGGCGGCGGAAGTTGTGCTCAGTGCAAATGTGTAATCACTGAAGGGGGTGGCTCTATGCTGCCCACTGAAGAGGCGCATTTTAATCGTCGCGAAGCGGATGAGGGCTGGAGACTGTCCTGTCAGGCGCCGGTGAAACAGGATATGCACGTGGAAGTACCGGAAGAGGTATTTGGGGTTAGGCGCTGGGAATGTGAAGTTGTATCCAATCCCAATGTTGCCACCTTTATTAAAGAGCTGACATTGAAGCTACCCGAGGGTGAGGATGTTGATTTCCGCGCCGGTGGCTATGTGCAGCTGGAATGTCCGCCTCATCATATTAAGTACTCTGACTTCGATATCGACACAGAATACCGCGGTGACTGGGAGCGCTTTGATTTCTTTAAGCACGAGTCAATTGTGGATGAGACCGTTATCCGCGCCTACTCCATGGCTAACTATCCAGACGAAAAAGGCGTGGTTAAGTTTAATATTCGAATCGCGACGCCACCTCCGGGGTCTACTGGTATCGTACCCGGGCAGATGTCTTCCTATGTATTTAGCCTCAAGGCAGGGGATAAGATTCCTGTCTATGGTCCCTTTGGTGAGTTTTTTGCCAAGGAGACAGAGGCAGAGATGGTGTTTATTGGCGGTGGTGCTGGTATGGCGCCTATGCGCTCGCATATCTTTGACCAACTTAAGCGTATCAAGTCTGACCGCAAAATTAGCTTTTGGTACGGTGCTCGATCACTGCGCGAGTGCTTCTACGATGACGAATATGACATGTTGGCCGCAGAGAACGATAACTTCGATTGGCATCTGGCCCTGTCAGATCCCCAGCCAGAAGACAACTGGGACGGGCTTACCGGCTTTATCCACAACGTTCTCTACGATCAGTATCTCAAGGACCATGAAGCACCAGAGGACTGTGAGTTCTATATGTGCGGGCCGCCAATGATGAATGCGGCCGTGGTTAAATTGCTGGTCGACCTGGGCGTTGAGCAGGAGAATATTTTCCTCGATGACTTTGGCGGATAAACCATTACACCGAAACAGAGAAACGGGGCTTCTTAAGAAAGCCTCGTTTTTGGTTTTTATCAGCGCTGTTTTATTGCTGGTGGGCTGTGACTCAGGTCCCGAGATCATTAAGATCTCCGGCTCCAAAATGGGTACTACCTACCATATCACTGTGGTAGCGGATCAGCCTGCGCCTGCAGACTTAGCAGAGCGCATCGACTCGGCGCTAGATACTGTTGACCTGTCTATGTCCACCTACAAGGCAGAGTCGGAGCTCAGCCAGTTTAACGATCTAGCAGTTGGCAACAGCCAGCGAATATCGGTTGACTTTGCTCAGGTTCTGGCGGTCAGTAAGACCGTATGGCAGGGCAGTGGCGGTGCGTTTGACCCCACAGTGGGGCCCTTGGTCGATCTCTGGGGTTTCGGCCCTAAAACGGCCAGCGTGGTGCCAGAGCAGGCGCAAATTGATGCTGCCAAAGCGGAGCTGGGCTTTCAGTATCTGATGCTCAACAACAATGAGTTATCGAAAACCAAGCCAGTCCGCGTCGATCTTTCAGCGGTAGCAAAAGGCTACGCCGTTGACTTGGTGGCCGATCTGCTAGAGATGCTGGCGCTGCCAGACTATCTGGTCGAGGTGGGTGGTGAGATGCGCCTGAGCGGCTCCAACCCCGAAGGTATACCCTGGCGAGTGGCGATAGAGTTACCCGGCCTAATGCCTCAGGTGGAGCGTATTATTGCAGTGCAGGATATGGCCGTAGCCACATCTGGTGACTATCGCAATTATTTTGAACAGCAGGGTGTGCGCTATTCCCACACAATAGATCCACGTACTGGTCGGCCTATTACCCACAACCTGGCCTCAGTGACAGTGTTGGCTGAACAGTGCGCCGATGCGGATGCCTGGGCCACGGCCTTTATGGTATTGGGCGAGGAGGAGGGTATGGTGCTGGCTAATGAGTTAGCCATTCCCCTGTATATGTTGGTCAAAGATGGCGATAGTTTTACAGCGATTCACAGCCGCGCATTTGAGCCCTTTTTAAACGTCCCAGAAGAGAGATAAAGATGACTGAGATACTGCTTACCATTGTTATGTTTGGCCTGCTGATTTCTGCAATGGCGGTTGGCGTGATTATGGGTGGCAAACCTATCGCCGGTTCCTGTGGCGGCGTTGGCGCCGCGCTGGGAGAGGCAAATTATAACTGCGACATCTGTGGTGGTGATCCAAATAAATGTGATGAGCAGACGGGTTCCGGTGAGACATCGCTTGGTTACAATGCCGCTGAAACAAGCACGGTAGAAAATAAAGGAGAGTAACAAGCATGGGCGATCTGTCCTATGATCTGGTGGTGATTGGTAGTGGTCCCGCCGGTGAGGGTGCGGCTATGAACGCGGTTAAGCAGGGTTGGCGAGTAGCCATTGTCGATGAGCGCGCAATGGCCGGAGGTAGCTGCACCCATCTTGGCACCATTCCATCCAAAGCACTGCGTCAGTCAGTTCGCCGCATGATGCAATACAACACCATGCCTATGTTTCGGGCTGTGGGTGAACCGCGCTGGTTCTCCTTCCCCGAGGTCATGAAAGCGGCCGACGATGTTATTACCAAGCAGGTTCAGGGTCGCACCAAAGGCTATGCCCGCAACCGTGTGCAGATGCATATTGGCCGCGCTAAATTTACTGGCACTCATGAGATTGCAGTGACCAGCACTGATGGCAAGGTTACCAATATCGCGTCTAAAAACTTTTTATTGGCCACCGGCTCCAGCCCTTACCGACCCGCGGATATTGATTTTAACGATCCGGCCATTTTTGACAGCGACAGTATTTTAAAACTCGACAGCACGCCGCGAAATATCATTATTTACGGAGCCGGTGTTATTGGTTGCGAATATGCCTCAATCTTTTCTGGTTTAGATACTCGAGTAGACCTGGTTAATACCAGAGAGTGGCTGATGAACTTCCTCGACGATGAGATCTCCGATGCGCTGAGTTATCACCTGCGTGATCTCAATGTTATGGTGCGTCACAATGAAGAATATGAGCGGGTTACCAGTAATGAAAATGGCGTAACCCTTGAACTTAAGTCGGGCAAGCGTATTCATGGTGAGGCCCTGCTCTGGTGTAATGGTCGTTCCGGTAATACCAAAAATCTGGGCTTGGAACACACCGGCCTTGAAGCGGATAAGCGAGGACAGCTTACCGTCAATAAAGATTATCAAACCGCCGTGCCGCATATCTATGCTGCTGGTGATGTGATTGGCTGGCCATCGCTGGCTGGTGCCGCCTATGACCAGGGCCGCTTTGCAGCCTCACATATGTGCGGTATGGAAGATCAGTACCGAGTTGAAGATGTGGCCACTGGTATCTGGACTATCCCTGAGATTAGCTTTGTCGGCAAGAATGAATCAGAGCTGACAGAACAAAAAGTGCCCTATGAAATTGGCCGCGCTTACTTTAAAGATACAGCCAGAGCGCATATCTCCGGCGAAGAAGTCGGCATGCTGAAAATTCTATTTCATCAGGACACGTTAGAGATATTGGGAATTCATTGTTTTGGTGCCGAGGCGGCGGAGATTATTCATATTGGTCAAGCCATTATGAGCCAGGAGGGTGAGGCCAACAGTATTAAGTACTTCCTGCGCACCACCTTTAACTACCCGACTATGGCCGAAGCCTACCGTATTGCGTCGATGAATGGATTAAACCGTGTCAGTCGCGACCGCCGCTCCTTTGAGGGCAAGCAGGCGTAGGCCTATTCTGAGGTTGAATTGTTGTTCGGGTGCCGAACCACGGCGTGAAGCACCCAATTCTGCTCAAAATAGACCACAAAGTCCTTGTATTCCCAAGCCGTGATTGGCGGCTCGCCCACTGGGTCTTTAATTTTACTGGGGTCGCCAAAGGCCTCCTCAACGGCTTTTTTAGTCATGCTGCGGTCCGGTAAGCTCAATTCGTAAGAACGCGTCTGCTGACCAATTGGCAGACTGATGTGTTCAGCCGCCAGAGCCAGGCTAAAGCTCAGCAAAATTATCCCTAATATCATCTTTTTCATTGCCAAAATCCTGTTTGGTTAAGGTCCAATAGGCTAATTGTAGGAGATAGTTCCGCACAAAACAGAGACTGGTTATCAACCTATAAACTCTGAGTAAGCCATCGTCGAGGAGATATTGGTATTTAGGCGTATTTAATTTAGTCACCTAAAATCAGCTGATGTTGTGTGTGGCGGGGCTTTCGGGTTTAATCTGCCCATGTTACAAAACCTCCCAGTATTTATCGGCTTACGCTACACCCGCAGCAAACGCAGGGAAGGCTTTGTGTCTTTTATCTCTGGATTCTCACTCTGCGCTATGGCGTTGGGCGTTATGGCTTTAATCCTGGTGCTGTCGGTAATGAACGGCTTTGATCGCGAGATCAAAAACCGCCTATTGCGCGTGGTACCTCACATCACTGTGGCTCGTGCGCAGGGCTTTGATGGCGATGAAATTGCTACACTGAGACCGCAAATAATGGCTGATAGCAATGTTCGCGCAGTGGTACCCATGGTGCAGAGTTTTGCCATGCTGTCCCATGAGGCCGAACAATCTGGCGTGATGCTGCAGGGTGTCGACCCTCAGTGGGAAACGCTTGGCCCTCTCAGAGAGCATATGATCAGCGGCTTCCTCGAGCAGTTGCAGCCGGGGACGTTTGGCGTAGTGCTGGGCAGTCAGGTGGCGCGCCGATTAAATGTTTTTGTCGGCGACCGGGTGCAGATCACAATGCCTGAGGTAACCGTGACGCCAGTAGGTATCTTCCCACGCGTTAAAGCCTTGCGGGTGACAGGGATTTTTGAGGTGGGTGCGCAGGTGGATTCCTCCGTGGCCTTTGTGCATCAGCAAGATGTGCGCAATTTATTACGTTTGGGTAATAACTTTCAGGGCCTGCAGATACAGTTACATAATGCCTATGCTGCAGATCATTGGGTTGCGGATGTCGGCGAGACAGTATTGCCCGGCCTTGTGTGGCGCTCCTGGACCGGCTCTATGGGGACATTATTTCAGGCAATGCGCATGGAGAAAGTGGTTGTTAGTCTACTGCTATCGGTGATTATAGCTGTCGCGGCCTTTAATATTGTTGCCAGTCTGGTCCTGATGGTCGCGGATAAGCGCAGAGATATTGCCGTGGTGCGCACCATGGGTGCCACCTCCAGTTTGGTGATGCGTATTTTTGTGGTGCAGGGTATGGCAGTAGGTACCATGGGTATTGCCATTGGTACTGCACTGGGTTGCCTGTTGGCCTATTTTATTGGCGACGTTGTCGGCTTGATTGAGCGCGTGGCGGGCATATATCTATTTGACCCCAGCGTCTATTTAATTAGTGCGCTGCCATCACGAATCCTATTAGCCGACGTTGCCCTGGTAGTTGGCAGCGCCTTTATGATCAGTTTTTTAGCAACACTCTACCCGGCATGGCGTGCCGGCCAAGTTCTGCCCGCGGAGGCTCTGCGCTATGACCATTAACCCTGTATTGCTCGCTAGCGGCCTCAGTCGTATTTATCAGCAGGCAGATACTCAGCTGTCGGTGCTCGACGGTATTAGTCTGCAGATTAATCCGGGTGAGAAGCTGGCTATTGTGGGTGTCTCGGGATCCGGTAAGACCACCTTATTGAATGTGCTCGGTGGTTTGGATGATCCCAACTCCGGGTCTGTAGAAGTCTGTGGTCGCGATTGGAGTAGCCAGGATACCTCGGCAAGAGCGGCCTGGCGCAATCAGCATGTCGGCTTTGTGTATCAGTTTCATCATCTGTTGGCTGAGTTTTCAGCCCTCGAAAATGTGGCATTGCCCTGTCTGATTGGTGGCGCATCTGTGGCCTCAGCAGAAGATAGGGCGGGCGCGCTGCTTACCCGCGTTGGTCTTGGTGAGCGACTCCACCATCAGCCTGCCGAGCTGTCTGGCGGTGAGCGTCAACGTGTGGCTATTGCTCGCGCACTGGTAACAGAGCCCTCATTGGTATTAATGGATGAGCCCACCGGCAACCTTGACCCCTATACTGCGGCGTCGATTTTAGATCTGCTCGATGAGCTCAATACATCACTGGGTATCTGCTTTGTGGTGGTCACCCATGACCCCACAATTGCCGCGCGCATGGATAGAACAGTCAAGCTGGAAAATGGAACACTCGCGGATACCACCCATGCTTAAACCGGTCCCGCTATTTATTGGACTGCGCTATTTTAGGTCCGGCGGCCGCTCTAATTTATTGGTTTCATTTATCTCGATGTTGGCCATTACCGGGCTGGTGCTGGGCGTTGCCCTGCTAGTGGTGGTGCTGTCGGTGATGAATGGTTTTGACCGCGAACTGCGCGAGCGTATTCTCTCTGTAGTGCCCCATGTGCAGCTTATTCACAGTACTGGTGTCGCTGACTGGCGACGGCAGCAGCAGTCAATTGCCGAGCTGCCAATGGTTATCGAGGTAACGCCTTACAATCAGGTGGATGGTCTTGTTCACAGCCGCCAACAGACTCGGCCACTGCAATTGCTGGGGCTGTCCGCGGATGCATTGCCAGGGGGTTTGGCCTCCACACTTGCACAGCATGGCCTAACCGTGCCGCTGGCGAATCAGCTGCTGCTGTCTGAATCTATTGCTGAGGACTTAGGTGTCAGGGTCAACCAGCTGGTCAGTGTGATTATCCCGCCTGTCCGCGGGGGTAAAACCGCGGCCTATTCATTTCAGGTCACAGGTATTTTTGCCACCCATACTGAACTTGATCAGGTGCTGGGGTTGGCATCTCTCGAGCAGGTGGCCGAGATTGCCGATATCCCCGACCTCGTGCAGGGCTTTAGATTACAGGTGGCAGATGAGTTTGATGCGCGGCGTATCGGCTACGCGCTGCTGGATGAGTTGCCCTTTGGCTATGGCTTTCGCGACTGGTTTCAGACCCACGGTAACCTCTATCAGGCTATTCAGCTGTCCCGCAATATGGTTGGGTTGCTGATTTTTTTAATTGTCGCTATCGCCGCATTCAATGTGATTTCGATGCTGATGATGTCAGTGGTAGACAAGCGAAGAGATATTGCCATATTGCAAACACTGGGGCTTTCGCGGGCAAATATTGTTCAGCTTTTTCTTGTTCAGGGCACCATGATAGGGCTGTTTGGAATCTCCATCGGCTTGCTCTTTGGCGTGCTGGGTTGTTACTGGGTGGCAGATCTAGTGGGCTGGATGGAAGCTGTGCTGGGAACAACTTTTCTCAATACCGCAGTGTATCCCATTGATTATATTCCCGTGGATATGCGTTGGTCGGACCTGGCCACTATTGCCTCAATAGCGATACTGTTGAATATTTTGGCGACGATTTATCCTGCAGTGCGCGCTAGCCGCATACCGCCAGCCGAAGAGCTGCGCTCCTAACTTTTGCGGCTCTGCTGTTCGAGGCGCAAATCTTTGCGTCGCTCCCAGTTCTTGATAACTTTCCAGCGCCACAGATTAAGAATAAAAAAGTAGCCAATCGACGCCAGTATAATCCCACATAGCAGGCTGCCCGTAACTAGTGGCAGCAGTATCGCTGAGCCAACATTTGAAAACCATTCCCAGTTTAGTGCCACGGTAAAATTTACTGGCTCACTGCCCAGTAAGAAGCTACCCAACTGGTGAGTAAGATAGAACATCGGTGGAATAGTGATTGGATTGCTGATCCAGATGACCACCACGCCTATGGGCAGGTTTGCACCGAGCCAAAAACACATAAAGGCTGCAATAATGGTTTGACCGGGCAGGGGGATAAAGGCGCACAGAATCCCGATAAACACAGCTAGCGATACAGAGTGACGGTTGAGATGCAGCAGGTTGGGATCGTGAGAGATGCGGCTTATCCAGCGCAGCGATGGACGTTGTATCAGGCGGCCTATATCCGGGAGGAAGCGATGGATAGTTTTACGTGGCATGCATTCTCATTGTTTGGTCAGAAGACGGCGTTATTATGCCCGCAACTGCGCATAGGGACTAGTTAAAAAAGCGCTTTAAAACGGACTTATTTGTTGCTGGGATATACAATAACGCGCTCGGCACGGATAACCATGAATGGATATTATCAATTGAATAAAAGTACAGAGTCAGCGCTGCAAATCAGCCAGCTTTCCAAGGTTTATGAGGACGGTTTCGTCGCCCTTAAAGGTATTGACCTGAATGTGCAGGAGGGTGACTTCTTTGCTCTTTTGGGCCCCAATGGGGCGGGAAAATCCACCACCATAGGTATTATCTGCTCGCTGGTACGCAAGACCGAGGGCTCGGTGACTATTTTTGGCCATGATATAGATGCAGATTTTTCCGGCGCCAAACAATATGTTGGCGTGGTACCCCAGGAATTCAATTTCAACCAATTTGAAAAGCCTGTCGATATTTTGATCAATCAGGCCGGATATTTTGGTATTCCCGCCAATATAGCTGCCGAGCGGGCGCAAAGATTTCTGGTGCAGCTGGGGCTGTGGGACAAGGCGCATGTGCCATCGCGGACTCTTTCTGGAGGCATGAAACGCCGCCTTATGATTGCTCGGGCGCTGATGCATGATCCCAAGTTGCTGGTTCTCGATGAGCCGACTGCTGGTGTTGATATCGAGTTGCGTCGCTCAATGTGGGAATTCTTGCAGGAGATAAACAAGCAGGGCACAACCATTATTTTAACCACCCACTACTTGGAAGAGGCCGAGAGCCTGTGCCGCAATGTGGCGATTATTGACCATGGTCAGATCGTGCAAAATACTAGTATTCGCGAGTTGATTTCACAGCTCAATAAAGAGACGTTTATTTTGGATACCCGTGAGCAAATCATTGGCTGCCCGCAGGTTGAGGGCTATCCTTTAAAGCAAATAGATACCAACACATTGGAAGTGGAAGTCGAAAAATCTCAGTCGATCAATGAGTTATTTGCGGCCCTGACCAATCAGGGACTGCATGTGGTGAGTATGCGTAATAAGACCAATCGTCTGGAAGAGCTTTTCTTCGATTTGGTGGCTAAAAATTTACAGGAGAAGGGCAATGGATAATCGCCAAAAGTGGATCGCCTTTACCACCATAGTGCGCCGTGAAATTCATCGCTTTATGCGTATCTGGCCGCAGACATTGGTGCCGCCGGTTATCACTATTGTGCTGTACTTTGTGATTTTTGGGCGCCTTATTGGCGGTCGTATCGGTGAGATGTCAGGCCTTCCCTATATTCAGTTTGTAGCCCCAGGGCTGATTATGATGTCGGTGATTACCAACTCATACTCCAATGTTGTGTCATCCTTTTATGGCTCCAAGTTTCAGCGCAATATAGAAGAGCTACTGGTATCACCAACCCCCAATTGGATTATCTTGCTGGGCTATGTGGTCGGCGGTATGAGTCGAGGTCTGGGTGTCGGCGCTCTAGTTACAATACTGTCACTTTATTTTGCCGACTTTAGTCTGCACAGCCTGCCGATTACTGTTGGCATCGTGCTGATGACCTCGCTGATGTTTTCACTGGCTGGCCTTATCAATGCAGTGTTTGCCAATAGCTTTGATGATATTTCGATTATTCCTACCTTTGTCTTAACGCCTTTAATTTATCTGGGCGGCGTGTTCTATTCGATCGAACTGCTCGGTGAGTTCTGGGGTTCGGTCTCCCTGATCAACCCAATACTGTATATGGTCAATGCGTTCCGCTATGGCATGGTCGGTATTACGGATATCAATATTGCCTGGTCATTTGCCATGGTAGGCCTGTTTTCTACACTGCTGTTTTTTGTCGCGCTAAATCTGCTTGAGAAAGGCTCGAGGTTGCGCAGCTAATGGTCGATCATTCCGATACCGGCCTGGGCAAAGACACTGCCTATGCAGATCAATACGATGCCGGGCTGCTATTTCCTATTCCCCGCAGCAAGGCGCGGGGAACAGTGGAGAACGAGGGCGCTGAAACAGGTGGCCTGCCATTCTTGGGTACGGATCTATGGACCGCATTTGAAATATCCTGGTTAAACCCGCAGGGCTTGCCCCAGGTGGCGATTGGTGAATTTACCTTTCCCTGCACGAGCGATGCAATTATTGAATCCAAATCATTTAAGCTCTATCTAAACTCTTTTAATCAAACCCAGTACCCCTCAATGGATGATGTGCAATCTCTTATGCAAGCCGATATATCTGCGGCCTGTGGTGCCGAGATTGAGGTTCAGCTGTATAGGGTTGGCGACTATAACGACATTCGACCAGTGGCTGAGTCGCCCGGTAACTGTATTGATCAGCGCTCTGTAAGCATAGATACCTACCAGCCGGATGCTGACTTTTTACAGGCCGATAGCAGTACTCAGGTCAGCGAGACAGTCTACTCCCATCTGCTGAGAACGAACTGCCCAGTGACCGATCAGCCAGATTGGGCCTCCATCTACATCAGCTACAAAGGTGCGCAGATAGATGCCGATGGGTTGCTAAGATATATTGTGTCTTTTCGTCAGTATCAGGACTTTCACGAGCAGTGTGTGGAGAAAATATTTGTCGATATTATGGCGCGCTGTCAGCCCACCGAGCTCAGTATCTATGGGCGCTATATGCGCCGCGGTGGATTGGATATCAACCCTTATCGCAGCACTGTTAACAGATCTGCAAACCCGTTTAGGCAGGTCCGGCAGTAATACAATTCCAATGCCTAAGCCAGACTGGTTTTCAAAAACTCAATCAGTAGATTAACGGCTTCATTCTTTTTATTTCTGTTCGAACATATCAGGCTAATACCTACCTTACCCAGATCTGGAAATCGTGCTGATGGACTCAATATCTTGAGATTTTTTGGCACCGTACTTTTGGCTAATACGGTGACACCGAGCCCTTCCTGTATTGCGTATTGAATGCCAGTAAGGTCGGGGTTGGTATATACAATTTGCCATGGCTGTTGCGATCGATCCAGAACGCGAATGGCTCGGTGACGGTAGATACAGCCCTCTGCTGCGGCGATAAGCGGCACCGTCGAGACCTTTTGTGCGTTGTGATCCACGCTTGCCACCCAGACTAAATCATCAGTTTTAACAAGGTCTGACACAGTGGCGGCAGGCTTATCTTCCAGCGCCAGAATAAGATCATGGCTGGCTTTACCCTCTTTCGACAGAAGCTGCTTACTCAGCTCACAGTTCACCTCTAAGGTGACATTTGGATAGGCCTTGGCGAAACGGCTGACAATTTTTGGCAGCAGCACGGTGGCGAACTCGCTGGGAATGCCGAGGCGGATTTTACCGCTGATGCTGCTCTTGGAAAGCTGGCTAATGGCCAGATCATTGAGGGTGAGTATCTGATTGGCATAGTCGTAGAGGCTCTCCCCCGCCTCAGTTAACTCCAAGTCTCTGCCGATGCGGCTCAGTAGAGGCTCATCCACTAACTCTTCTAGACGCTGTATCTGCAGGCTCACGGCGGGCTGAGATCGGCCCAGTATTTCACCGGCTTTGGTAAAGCTATTTAGCTGCGCGACTGAGACAAAGGCACGGAGTAAATCCATGGGTAAATTTTTCATCATCGCCTCCGCTTTCAGGGCTAATCGAGCTATTTATATAATTAATGTCATTATTGTATATATTAATTTAACAAATTATAAGTATCGACATAAAATGATGCTTTAAGACTTGTGTCACCGACTTAAACTAACTCTGATCGACTGTTTGGAAACGACTCTTATGGCGCCTGAATCTGAGGTTAGCAAAACTATTTTTTATGACTACCATGTCGCTGCAGGCGGCAAGATGGTGCCCTTTGCAGGCTACCTGATGCCGGTTCAATACAGCGAAGGCATTATGCAGGAACATCTGCACTGCCGGGACAGAGCAGGTTTATTTGATGTGTCCCATATGGGTCAGGTTATTGTCAGGGGTGAGGGTGCTGCCGAGGCTCTTGAGAAACTGATGCCTGTGGATCTGCAGTCACTGGCCATCAATCAGCAGACCTATGCCACGCTGACCAATGAACAGGGTGGCGTACTGGATGATTTGATTGTGACCCGCTGGACCGAAGATACTTTTTTCTTGGTGGTTAATGCAGGGTGTAAGGCTCAAGATATTACTCATCTCCGCAAACAGCTTCCCGATTTTGAAATTACCTATTTGGCTGATCGTGGTTTATTGGCCCTGCAGGGGCTGGAGGCCAAAAATGTGATGGCCGAGCTTGTGCCCGAGGCCAATACGCTGGTATTTATGAATGGTGGCCATGCCAGCATCGATGGCATCGATGTCTATATCACTCGCTCTGGCTATACCGGCGAAGATGGCTTTGAGATTTCGGTCGACCCCGCGGATGCGTTCGCTCTGGCGGATATTTTATTGGACTTCGAATCGGTTAATTGGATTGGCTTAGGGGCGCGTGACTCGCTGCGCCTTGAAGCTGGTCTGTGCCTCTATGGCCATGATATGGATCAGCAGACCTCACCGGTAGAAGCCGGCATTATTTGGAGTATCAGCAAGTCGCGTCGCGCTGGTGGTGCCAATGAAGGTGGCTTCTTGGGTGCCGATGTGATTCTTGAACAAATTGCCAGCGGTGCATCAAAAAAACGTGTTGGATTTTTGGTCGATGGTCGCGCTCCGGTGCGTGAAGGTGCTGAAATAATCGATGAGGCGGGCACTGTGGTTGGTGTTATCACCAGCGGCGGCTTTGGCCCCACGCTGCAGGCACCCATTGCGATGGGCTATGTGCCAACAGAGCTGTCTGCCATCGGTACACAGCTCAATGCTCTGGTGCGCGGCAAGCCCCGGCCCATCACTGTGACAAAAATGCCGCTGGTACCTCAGCGATATTTCCGCGGCTAACATAAAACAATAGGGTATTTGCTATGAGTGAAGCGGTTTATACAGAGGATCATGAATGGTTACTGATCGAAGGTGATGTCGTGACTATTGGCGTGACCGAATTTGCACAGGAGCAGCTTGGCGATGTGGTGTTTGTTGAGCTACCTGAGTTGGGCGCCGAGTTAGGTGCTGGTGATGAGGCCGCAGTGGTCGAGTCAGTAAAAGCCGCTGGTGAGATTAATTCGCCCCTCGATGGAACTGTCTCCGCGATCAACGAAGCACTGGTAGAAAGTCCCGATCTATTAAATATCGCCCCGCAGAGCGATGGCTGGATGTTTAAGTTATCTCCCACTGACGAGCTCGATGCGTCGGCATTTATGAGTGGCGATGAGTACCAGCAGTTTTTAGCTAATAACAACTAGCCTGTAGTAGATAGGCCTACGCAAGCAATTGGAGTGAAATCAATGTTACAAAAGAAGCGCACGTTAACTGACCTACAAAATGCTGCAGAATTTATTGCCCGTCATGTCGGCCCGAGTGTCGATGATCAACAGCAGATGCTCAGTGCTCTAGGCTGCACCAACCTGCAGCAGTTAACTGCACAGGTGGTGCCTGAGGCCATTGCCATGGCAGATGATTTGGCTATTGTCGATGGATGCACCGAAGCTCAGGCACTGGCCGAGCTGCGTGAAATTGCGAGCTACAACACTGTGTTTAAATCCTTTATCGGACAGGGCTATTACGGCACTATCACGCCAAATGTTATTCAGCGTAATATTTTAGAAAATCCAGCCTGGTACACGGCTTATACGCCTTACCAGCCAGAGATTTCTCAGGGTCGTCTGGAGGCGTTAATTAACTTCCAGACCATGATTTCTGATTTGACCGGCATGGAGATGTCCAACTCATCGATGTTAGATGAGGGCACTGCAGCAGCGGAAGCTATGGCTCTGTGCCAGCGGATGTCAAAGTCAAAATCCTCACGTTTCTTTGTCGATAGCGACTGCCTGCCCCAGACTATTGAGGTGATTAAAACCCGCGCCGAGCCTATGGGCATTGAAGTAGAGGTGGCAGATCCAGCCAGTTTCTCTGGCGAGGCCTTTGGCATACTGCTGCAGTATCCGGGTGCCAGCGGCGAGGTTCGCGATTATCGCGAGATTATCGGCAAGGTTCAGGAGCAGAAAGGTCTGGCGGTTATGGCCGCCGATATTCTCAGCCTAGTGCTATTAGAATCACCGGGTTCATTGGGAGCGGATGTTGCCATAGGTACCACCCAGCGCTTCGGTGTGCCCTTGGGTTTCGGTGGCCCACATGCTGGTTATATGGCCACCAGAGAGGCCTATAAGCGCAACCTGCCAGGACGTCTAGTAGGCCTGTCACAGGATGCAAATGGTGATCCCGCCTATCGTTTGGCGCTGCAAACTCGTGAGCAACATATTCGTCGTGAAAAGGCGACCTCTAATATTTGTACTGCACAGGTTCTCTTGGCGGTTATTGCCGGTATGTACGCGGTTTATCATGGCCCCGAAGGGCTGCAGCGTATCGCTCAGCGGGTACATCTGCTGACCTCGATTCTGGCCAAGGGTCTGCGTTTAAATAATATGGCGCCAACCAATAAGCATTGGTTCGATACCCTAACCCTGCATACAGGTAAACGCACTGAAGAGGTTGTTGCCGCTGCCGAGATGCGGGAGATTAATCTGCGCCAGATTGATAACGAGCATATTGGACTGTCGATCGATGAGACTACGAGCAGCGACGATATATTGGCACTCTGGGATATTTTACTCGGTGAGCACAGCTTAAACCTCGATACAATGGCGCAAGAAATTGGGGCTTCGCTGCCAGATGATTTAATTCGTACCGATGGGTTTTTAACCCACCCAACATTTAACAGCTACCATTCCGAAACTGAAATGCTGCGCTATTTACGCCGACTGGCAGATAAAGATATCGCCCTTGATCGGGCCATGATTCCGCTCGGTTCTTGCACCATGAAATTAAATGCAACGGCTGAGATGCTGCCTATTACCTGGCCTGAATTCTCCAATATGCACCCCTTTGCGCCAACCGCTCAAGCCGGCGGGTATCGGGTGATGATCGACCAGCTAGAATCTATGCTCTGCGCAGCAACTGGCTATGACGCCATGTCATTGCAACCCAACGCGGGCTCTCAGGGCGAATATGCCGGACTGTTGGCCATTCGTGGTTATCATGAGAGCCGCGGTGAGGCCCATAGAACAATATGCCTGATTCCAAGCTCTGCCCATGGCACCAACCCGGCCTCGGCACAGATGTGTGGCATGAAGGTGGTGCTGGTTAAATGTGATGATCAGGGCAATGTAGATATTGCCGACCTAAAAGAAAAGGCCGCCACTGATAGTGAAAATCTAGCGGCTATCATGGTGACCTATCCCTCTACCCATGGGGTGTTTGAAGAGGGCATCAAAGAAATCTGTCAGATCGTTCACGATCACGGTGGTCAGGTGTATATCGATGGTGCCAACCTCAACGCAATGGTTGGTGTCTGTCAGCCGGGCAAATTCGGTGGCGATGTATCGCACCTGAATCTGCATAAAACCTTCTGCATACCTCATGGCGGCGGCGGGCCCGGTGTTGGCCCTATTGGGGTAGGCGAGCATCTGGCGCCATTTTTACCCAAAGAAGTTGAGGGTGGCGAGCGTCGCGGCGCGCAGGTTTCGGCGGCACCCTTTGGAAGTGCTAGCATTCTGCCCATTACCTGGATGTATATTCGCATGATGGGCCGTGTCGGCCTCAAGCAGGCGACTGAGGTGGCTATTCTCAATGCCAACTATATGGCCAATCGACTACAAGAGCATTATCAGGTGTTGTATACCGGCGCCAATGGCCGAGTTGCACATGAATGTATTCTCGATGTGCGCCCGATTAAAGATGATGTGGGTATCAGCGTCGATGATATTGCCAAACGTCTGATTGACTATGGTTTCCATGCACCGACTATGTCATTCCCAGTGTCGGGCACGCTGATGATTGAGCCGACAGAGAGTGAGTCCAAGGCGGAGCTGGATCGTTTCTGTGATGCCATGATCGCCATTAAGCATGAGGTCAATCAGGTTGCCAACGGTGAATTCCAGCTGGATGATAACCCGCTGGTTAGCGCACCTCACACTGCCGCCATCGTCACTGCTGATAAGTGGACTCGGGCCTATAGCCGCAGCCAGGCAGCCTATCCTGTAGAGTCGCTGCGAGACAGCAAATACTGGCCGCCTGTGGGTCGTTTAGACAATGTATTTGGCGATCGAAACCTGATCTGTTCATGTCCATCTATGTCTGATTATGAGTAATTTTTGATTATAGAAATAAAACCAGCGGCTAAGCTATAGCTTGCCGCTGCCTCTGGGCTGGGCAGTCGCTCTTTAGATGTTTATGCAGATCGATAGCACTGTATACCTCGACTGCCGCAGCAAACCCCTTGATCGGAATCTGGCCCTTATCAACGCAGTGCACGGTATCTTTAACCAGATCATAGGTGTCTTTAGAGATAAGAATTTCATTGCTCTCGGCCGATGATTCAAGGCGGCTAGCCAAATTGACTGCACGCCCCAACAAGGTGTAATCGAGACGGTTTTCAGTACCAAAATTACCCACCTTACAGACGCCGCTGTTAATCCCCATACGCAGCGCCGGTGGGTTCTCAATACCATCGGCGCGCCAGCGCACCTGCAAGTCTTTCATCGCCCGTTTCATGGCAATAGCCATAGATAAACAGGTAACGGCATCAGCTTTAATGCCACGGCTCTCAGGGTCGCCAAAGAACACCATAATGGAATCGCCAATCACCTTGCCGATGGTACCGCCAAAGCGAAAGGCAATTTCAGACATCTCAGTAAGATAGGTGTTGAGCAGATCAGTAAGTTGCTCTGCATCCAGCTCTTCAGCCAGTTTGGTAAAGCCCTCCATATCTGAAAAAAAGATCGTCAGAGTTTTCTCCTGAGTCTCTGCGCGCACATCTTTGCCGGTTAAAATAGCTTTGCGCAATGCCGGGGACAGATACTTAGATAACCTAAAGGTACGCAGAGTTAACCATTCATTCTGGCGCAGTACCGAGTCATGTTGATCAGCCAATAGAAAGTGTGTGTGACGGGCCATATTCGTTTGTAGCAGGGCATAGCCAGCTGCGACAATAAGAATAAATAACTGAGTGCCGGGGCCAGGCAGAATAGTAATAGGAGACAGCCAGGCGGTAACACCGGCTCCAGCAAATACACCAAACAGGTCAAGAGGCGAGGTAGGCTTTAGAGAGCCAACAATAGTGACCAGAAAAATCAATCCCAGACCTAGAACAACAATTGGATCAAAGCCAACAAAGGCCAGCAACAAGCTTGTAATCAGCTCGTCAATAAGCTCCATAAGCACCGCCAAACGCTGCCGTCGGCGCAGAGAGATAGACTCATTAGTGGTGAAATAACTGCTGAACTGATAGATAAACAGGGCGGGTAGAACCGCGAGAAGAGCAGGGTGATAGTTAATATCGCTCCAGGCACCCAGCAGAATAGTGGCGGCGCAAATCGACAGCGCCAATCTGTAGAGCTCCTGCAACTTTGGCGACGGATATACAATCTCTTTCCATGTCATGACTTCAGTCTAGCACCGGAATGCTGGGATCGCCTGAAAAGTGCATGTGCATTGCTTTTGCAGGTTTGGTTGTGTACAGTTGCGTCCCTTCAAAACGGGCTAAAACAGAGCCTTTGTTGAAGTCTAAAAGCATGTCGATGCTGCTATTTGGGTGATAAAGAATAGGAAAAACGGCAACAGTTTACGGTGAGGTGTCCGAGTTGCTGACTAAATGCGGAAGCATTTTGGACGCCCGCAGGGCGGTCTCGCAGAGACAAGAAGCATGCTTAAGCATGTTTCGCAGCAACGAGCATGCCGTGCTCCTGTCTACTTTAAAGGATGGAAAACGGCAACAGTTTACGGTGAGGTGTCCGAGTGGCTGAAGGAGCACGCCTGGAAAGTGTGTAAGCGTTTATAGCGTTTCGAGGGTTCGAATCCCTCTCTCACCGCCATATTTAGTTATTTTAACGTCTAATAAAATCAACAATATCCTCTTTAAAGCCCATTTTATGTGGGTTTTTTAATGTCT
>JAQWUP010000070.1 GCA_029242085.1 Porticoccaceae bacterium | reverse complement strand
GAGTCTGCAGCAACAGCGAAGTTAACGCTCGCAGGCTGAGAATCTGTAGGCGTTGATAGATTATCAAAAGAATACTTTTTGTAGAGAGTGCCCAAAGTTACCAGATATTTTTCACTTTCTGAACTAGTCTTCTGCAATTCTAAAAGCTCTGACTGAGTTTTGACTTCACCATACTTGTTTACAAAGTACTGGTCACCAGCAGTGTCTGATGCCTGGATCAATGCTGAATCAACGGCCTGATCATCAATGTAAACATAGGTCTGCCACTTGTTGAACGGCACATCGGCCGTGGCTTCTGCTGTCTTCACGTAGTAGATCGTCGCCAGGTGGCTTGAACCAGAAGTACCGTAGACCGTTAAAGATGTTGTCTTGTTGTAAGTTTCTGGCTTACCCGGGTTAAATGCCTCAGTAATTGGGACGGCGTCCGATGGCAGGTTAAGACCTAGCTCCACCTCAGTGGTTGGCAGGAACTCTGACACTGTCGAGCGGGGAATAGCCAGAGCACTCATGGGCTCACCAAAATCTGCCTTGTTGGTAGAATCCACCGGCAGTGCCTGTAGAGCCTGACCGGCGCTGTTCACCATCTGGTTCTGTTCGTTCAACATAAAGGCGCCGTTACGGGTGTAGATTTTGGTGCCGTCCGGAGATTCAAGGGGGAAGAAACCATCACCCGTAATTGCCAAATCGAGCGAGTTTGCAGAGAACTCAATGTTGCCCTGACTGAACTCCTGGCTCACCTCTTTCAGCGATACACCTCGACCAATAACACTGGACGCTTTCTGTAATGGTGATGTCGCAAAAATATCGCCAAAATCCGCATCTGAGCGTTTAAAGCCCGAGGTGCCGGAGTTAGCAATGTTGTTCGATGTAACTGACAGCTCGGTGGTCGCTGCGTTAAGACCTGTAAGTGAGGTATAAAATGACATTTGTTACTCTCCTGTTGCCTATAATTTTCGGCTTAAAATTCTGTTTTGTTAAATTCCGATTCTTTCTACTTGAGCAAGCGTGACAAAGTCGCCATCGCCAACCTCAAGGGATAATTCTTGTGACTCTGGATCCCAGCTCACGCTTTTCACCTCAGCCATTGTTGTAACGGGTGCCGTTTCGAGTTTGCCGTTACGAATCACACTGGCACTCATCACATAGCTGCCATTAGGGGCCAACTCGCCTTCGCGGTTGTAACCATTCCAATTCAAATTTAAACGCCCTGGCAACTGTGATCCCTGAGTTTCACGGAAAACCAATTCACCGGAAGCGGGGTCGTAAACACTGAAGATCACTGACTCAGCGCCATTGGGTAGATCGATCGAACCCTGAGATCGGCTGCCATTGCCACCATCGAAAAAGCCGCCTTCAACGGCAACTTTCTTACCCACCATGCTGGCACCGGTAAGCATCTGTTCTTCACGCATTCCACCGACCATAGTTTCGAGCGATGCCTGCATACCTTTAATACCTTCAACCGATGAGAACTGAGCCAGCTGTGCAACAAAGGCTTCGTTATCCATTGGGTCCAACGGGTTTTGATTGGTGAGCTGGGTGGTGAGCAATGTTAGAAAAGCATCGCGACCCAGCTCGTCCTCTCCCGAGAGAGCGGCAAGCTGCTGATCAGCATATTGATCAGTGGTTAAAAATGATGTGTCTGTAACGCTGGCTACCATTCTAAAATTCCTTAAGCTTTGGTGATGTCTAGGGTGCGCATCATTAACTCGCGCGCTGTATTAACCACTTCAACGTTGTTTTGATAGCTGCGTGCAGCACCCATCATTTCAACCATCTCTGTTACCTCATTGACGTTGGACACATGCACAAAGCCATCTTTGTCGGCCTTGGGATTGCCCGGATCATGCATTTTTGCATTGGGGGTGTTGTCATCGACCATGCCACTCACACGCACCCCACCAACATACTGGGCGCCTTGAGTCGTCATCTCTTGATTGAGTAGGGTTTCAAATACTGGACGCTTGGCCTTAAAAGCCTCTGCCTCGCTCGATGCTATGGTGCCAGCGTTAGCCATATTCGATGCTGTGGCATTCATGCGCACCATTTGTGCATTGAGGGCTGTTCCGGCTATTCCAAAAATATTATTTAATGACATGGTCTATTAATCTCCTCGTAAAGCTTTACGAATTCCGCTGATATCACCTTCGATAAAGCGCAATGTCGCCTGGTACTGTGCAGCAGCTTTACCGTACTTGGCCTGCTCAACGCTCATTTCCACGGTGTTGCCATCGATGGAAGGGTTAAACGGAATAGTAAAAACGGTGTTGCCTTGCTGCAGGCTGTCTGCAGATTGGATATGGGCAGCATGGGTCGCGCGCATTGAGCGGTCCGTCTGCGCTTCGTCGAGTACCTGCTTAAAATCGATATCCTTCGCTTTATAAAAGGGTGTATCGACATTGGCGATATTCTGCGCAATAACTTCCATACGCTGACCACGCAAATCGAGTGCGCGTTCGTGAATGCCAAAAGCCGAATCAAACAATTTCATAGCAAACCTGCTCAAGTATTTAAATGTAATGTCGATTGAATTCCTGTGTGAGTCGTTAGTGTCGGAAAACAATACTGGACAACCCTGTCGATGCAAAACAGATGCCAAGTCAGTTCGCAATGCCGCATTTGCACTATTATCTCTATATATATTAATGGTTTACAGCTAACTGAAAGATTCAAATATGAATCAATTGCCGCTTTTGTGGCAGACTTTTGCCGCCATTAATTGCCGCTCTGTCGGTATTGCGTCACCTCGGTGTGTGCCCCATACTCGACCTATGACGAAGCAAATATTTCTGGTTGTGGCACTGCTGATAAGTCCTTTTGTAGGTGCCCAAGATCAGGCGTTATCCCCTCAAAAGCAGCTGTTTATCCAGCAGGCGCAGTTGTGGGTGGCAGAGCAGGAGCAGGTGACCCAGCAGCAGGTTGCTATCGCAGCTATGGATCGACGCCTAAAAATACCTGACTGTGCAAACTCCTTTAGTTTTAGTTTCCCCTATGCATCGAGCACAGGCACATTGCGCGCGCAATGTCTCCCAGGCAAATGGCAAGCATTTGTCGGCGTGACGATTTATCGGCAAGTTAAAGGCTTTGCCTTTGTGCGTGATATGAATGCAGGCGACAGCCCGATTGAGGCAGATCTGCAGCCGACCGTGGTTGCGCGCCCAGTGAAAGATTTAATCGACGATTTACAGGCACTACAAAATCATAGCCTTACCAGTGCCGTGACCGTCGGCGAGATACTCAACAGGCGTCATCTAGTAAAAAATGCCACTGTATTTCAGCTGCGCCGCGATATTCTGGCTGAAGAGGTGATTCAGCCCGCTGATATTATTCGCCTGACCAGAGGCCTACCCATGACCTCTAGTAGCCAGCGATTTCCCGCGCGACTCCTAGATCAGGCTATTGCCGCGAGAGACTTACAGGGCGGACAGCTATTATCGCGCTCTGATCTACGTATTAAGCACCGCGTGGTGACCAGCACAGCAGCGCTCAGTCATGGGCAGAAGCTGAGCGCAGAAAATACAGAAATTAGAGATTATTACGGCAAATTACCAAAGGACGCCCTGCTCTCCATGGCAGATATTAGTCAGATGGAAGCGATTCGCACGATCAGAGTCGGACAGCTGTTACGCGCTTCAGACCTAAAGCCTGCTACTTTGATCAAGAAAGGCGACAGCGTTAAACTCACTGTCGGCGGCGGTCTACTCAAGATCACGGTAACCATGGTCGCCCTCGACAACGGCAAACGTGATCAGCAGATAAATCTACTAAATCCCGAATCTGGCGAGGAGGTTCGGGCCATCGTAACCGGAGCGGGTCAGGCTCGTGGCCTATAAAACAGGCTGTCATCAGCGGCGTTTGCATACTGGCGCAAAATGCTCAGCAAAAATAATTTGAAATTTGTACTATAGAATTCTAAAGTGCTGTCGATATACTAGTAGAGAAGACTAATAGCTGGTTTTATACCAGCGGGAAAATGATGATGACAGATCCAATTTCTAACCTTGGCAGAACCGCGGTACAGGTAAATGCAGGCGCGGACAAGGTAAAGGGCAACAAAGCAGAGAGTGCTGCCTCAGTAGCGGTTGAAAAACCCCCTGCGCAACCGTCTAGTGACGAGTTTATTCTCAGTGAAGCTGCAGAGAGTGCTCTGGCTGATGCCGAGTTTGATGCCACCAAAGTAGCGCTTATTAAAGAGGCTATCCAAGAGGGTAATTACCCGCTTAATGCTAAGCGAATTGCCGAGAGCTTTATGTCGCTTGAGCGCATGATTGGCGGTAAATAAGCCAGGTATGACTGCCAGTGACACAGAGTACCTATCTCAGACCCTGCATAAGGCCAATGCACTGAAATCTGTCCTAGACAGTGAATTCATTGCATTAAAGGCGCAGGATCTGACCACCTTTGAAGCCCTGCAAGCGCAAAAACTCGAAATCCTGACCTTTCTCTCCAGCGATGACATGCTAGAGCGCGTCAAAAGCTATACCGAAAACAACCAAGACAACGACTCAGCGACCAATCTATTGCTCTGGGATGAGGTAATGACCCTGATTGGCCAGTGCCGCGACCTCCATCGTCGCAACGAAGTGCTGATCAGCCGCAAGCTAGAATCCATTCGTGGCGCCCTGCAAACCATTCAGTCGCCTGATGCATTTAACAGCGTCGAGGTCTATGACAAACTGGGCAAGATCCGTCCCAATCGCAGTCGTCAACCCATGGGCGATGCCTGAACACTGCTAGCCCTCGGGTTCCATTCCTTTAAGCCAGTAAACCCAAGACAGTATCACTGCGACTGCAACATAGAGATTTTCTGGAATCTCATCACCTAGCTCCAACTGACTCAATAGACTGACAAGCTGTGCATCTTCGGCAATATGAACACCACGTTTTTTTGCCTCGGCCATAATCTGTTCTGCAATCTCTCCCTCACCAATGGCGGTCAAAACAGGGGCAGGGTTTTTGCCATATTCCAGAGCAATCGCTTTCTTTATCGGCTTGTAGGTCATGTCCGCACATCCAATACCTGTCCGGGACCGGTTAAATCTGCATCGAGACTGGGTCTCGATGCATTGAGAATGCTTAGTTTGGTTAGCTGCAGCCCAAAGGCCTGAAGTTCATATTCCAGCTCATAGCGAGCCGTCTGCGCCAACTGTGCAACATCAGCGCGCTGTACCCACATTATCATCTCCAAACTAGATGCCGCCTTAAGAGTGGTTTTTAACCATAGTTCGCCGAGTATATCTGAGTCGGTATGCAGATTGATGACCCAGTCCGGGTCATCTTGTTCAGCGCCATAGGCACCGCGCTCTAAATGCACTTCGACAGGATTGGCATCGCCAAAGGGCAGTAAAAAATGGTGTGAAATTTCGCGATTTTGTTGCGCCTGCAGACTGTCTAGTTGGCGACTTTCGATTTCATCAATCGCCATTTCAATATCTACCACTGCCGCCGCCTGCAATGGCATATTACGCAGCAGATTGCGCAATAACTGCTTTAAATCAGGACGTGGTGGGGACTGTGAGGCCAAAAAATATTCGCCAAATAAACCCGAATTTAACAGAGCGTTTTTAACCGCATCAGCCGATAGCATGCTCATACTCTGACCGAACTGAGCAAAATTCTGCGGTGCAGATAAATTAGGTGCCTGGCTCAGCAACAGCTCTAAACCGCCGGGCTTCAATAACTGGCTTAGTAAAGATGGCTGATCTGGGCGATAGCGCAGGCTCAAAAGCCTTGGTGAAGCGCCAGCGAGAGAGGTTATTGGTGCCGCTGCGCTGGGCGAGGTCGGCGACGAACTGATAGCCCGCAGCGAGCGCCCATAAATAGAACTCTCATAGCGAAAGTCAATTCTATCCCCAGCCTTAAAACGTTTATTGGCTGGCCAATCGAGTTCATAATTATTGAACATTAATTTTAATAGACCGCCACGGTTTTCTAGCACACCGCGAATAACCTGGTTATCTCTCAGGCCTAAATTTTTTGCCAACTGCTCAGATACGCGAATCGCAACAACCCCTTCCAAAAATATTGGCGTCGGGCGGGTGGAAAAATTTAATTGTTCTGGGCCTAGCACATATCCAACTTTTTATTTTTTTAAAAGGCGCTCACCTCAAGGATAATGCACCCAGGACTTGCGCTCTTCACGAGCTGTTTTTTTGCGACTGATGGTTTTACTCGATCGGGTAAATATAACATTATGAATGTCGCCGCTATCGGGTAATTTTATTTTTTTATTCGCGTACATCCAGTTTGGATTTTGACGCTTAAAAGCATGGGGGTTCGCACGCACAACGGCCTCACGTAAAATCTTTTTTCGCAGTGGCAGGTCCGGTAGTACACGGGCAATAATACCATCCAAGGTTTCACCATGACGAATCAAATAATAACCATCTTCTGTTACTGTGGCTCGTTCTGTGAGCACCGGCTTTAGGCGATCTATATCTTTGAAGAGCTGATCTAGCGCCTTCTTGGTATTCGCTGATTCTGCATAGGCAGTGCCTGCAGATAACACCGCAGCTAATGCAGAGGCAATCACAGAAATAATGCTGATTAGAAATATTTTACGTATAAGAATCATACTATTATTAAAAAACGTTTTTATCAGCTTCATTGTTTAATTCCATATTTAATTTTTAGCTTTTTTAAAAATGTAGTGCAACAGTCTGGCTAACTGAATTGGTCCATTGAGGACCCGCAATATGTTTGATTGTTGCAGAATGAGTGGCTACTGATTCCACCTCTGCCAGACCAAGGCCCGCAAGTCCAGACATACTCAATACTTGATTTAATATTTTGGCATCGCTACTGATTAAGAACTGATCGCCAACTTTTATGCCTGCAATCTGACCAGCATTTATGCTCGCAATATCATTGGCTCCTGGGACTGCTGCCAGATGATAGTACTCAGTTTGACATGCCATAGTCGCGCTAACATCGGCAATAAATTGCTCCGTTATCTGAGCGATCTGCTGACTAAATTTGATTGGCACCGCATCTTTTGAATAGCCGCGATTAACCTTGGGATAGGTGACCGGCAATGTTTTTTGCCACAGTGGTATGCCGCGAGCACGGTCTACTAAGGTTAATTCGTACTCTAGTGTGGCGGTCGGCCAAGGCTTATGAAAATTTAGCTCCGGGATTTTTTCAACAGCCCAAGCGGCAGTATCATAGCCGCTGCGCAAACCATAATGCAGAGCTCTCTCGCCATGATTGGTCACCCCGCGCAGCGGATCCCGCTCGCGTATCACAATATCAAAACGATAGGGAACCTGATCTGCAGCTGTGCCAGAAACATAGCGTTGATATGAGGAGGTATAGACTGACTCTGATTTTACTGACCAGTCGGAAGAGGCTGCCAAAATTTTTGATAAAGCCTGCTTGGGAGCTAGAGCAAGCTCATTGATATAGTGATCACCAATTCGGCTGTTGGGGCTGGCAGCCACCACCCTGACAGTTGCCTCGCGACGAATTTCTGGTCTTGAGCCCGGGCAATTTGGGTCCGACAGTATGCTGGCGTCGACCTTGGCAACGGTAACACCGGCCTCTTCTAAATAGGAGACCACTCGAACACCACGCACCAGCGAATCACTTGAGAGTACCGAGGACTCATGGAGCACCCCCGCTGCATCAAGATAGGCTGTGGAGCCTAATTTCACATCAGTTTCTAATGCCAGATCAACTAGTGCCTGCTTAACCGCCTGCAATTTGTCTGATGGGCTAATACTCGTTTCAGCAGCCACAGCCGGAGAGAGGCTGAGCGAACATAACAGCAGCCATAGGGGCATCAATGTAGCCCTTAAAAGCACTCTGCGGGTAGCCATGAAAAGAGCCGATGCCGACATAATGACCTAGCTACCCATTCCGCTGCCGAGCTGTTCCAGATACAGCACGCGCAAATCATTGACGATGCTGTGCTTCAGCGACAGTGTCGTTTCGTAGGTATCGTCACCAACGGGCGTAATACTGACCAGCTGAGCGCCATAAATAACGCCCTGAACGCGAGCGCGAAACATGTCACTCTCGACAACCATCTGCTCAATCGTGGTGTTGGCATCGAGATACTGGCCATAGACCTGCTCCATAAGCGTTCGATAGGCGTCCAACTTCGAGGCGCGAATTGACAATAGGCGCTGTTGTGCTGGATTGTCATGCTGCTGAATACTGATAACGGCGTAACCGGTGGCGAGAATATTTCTATTCTGGTCAACCATTGCCTCCAATATCGCGGCATCATATTTTTCCTGATTGGTTGCGCAGCCGGTCAAAAATAGCCCGAGCACAACGGCGGCAGTGGCTTTCACTAAGATATGTGTCATCTTGCTTCCCATGGTTTATCCAACGTTGAGTCAATGTTTCCCTGTCTCCTTAATATCGGCAGTAAGGTCAGGGTCTTTAGGGGCAAATAGGCTTTGTATGCAGGTTGGCATGGGCTGGCACAGTTATTGCTGTGTATCTATTAACGGCGATATTACAACTGATTCGCCAAATGTAATAATTTTTAACTAATTGTTTTTATTAGGGTTTTTAGAAAATGGCCATTGCATCACTGTCGAACATACGACAGGACCTGTCAAAAATCGAACTCTCAGGACTGGGTATTCCGTTCCTAGTCTTACTGATTATTTCGATGTTGATTCTGCCTCTTCCCGCTTTTTTGCTGGATTTTTTGTTCACCTTTAATATTGTAATTGGCCTGGTGATTATTATGATCGCCATCAATAGCTCTAAACCCCTCGATTTCTCCGCTTTCCCCTCAATTCTGTTGATTGCCACCATGCTGCGGCTGGCGCTCAATGTAGCCTCCACTCGTCTAGTTCTGGTTAAGGGCCACGAGGGACCAGATGCCGCGGGTAAAGTCATCGAGGCATTCGGTGAATTTGTCATCGCCGGTAATTATATGGTTGGTTTTATTATCTTTGCCATCCTGATGATTATTAACTTTATCGTTGTAACCAAAGGCGCCGGTCGTGTGTCTGAGGTGATTGCACGATTTACTCTGGACGCCATGCCCGGTAAACAGATGGCTATTGATGCCGATTTAAATGCTGGGGTGATCGATCAGGAGACGGCTAAAAAACGCCGTGAGGAAATTTCCCAAGAATCAGACTTTTTTGGCTCTATGGACGGTGCGTCGAAATTTGTTCGCGGCGACGCCATTGCCGGTCTATTGATCCTACTTATTAACATTATCGGCGGCCTGCTGATCGGTATAGGCCAGCACGATCTGACCTTCTCTGAAGCGGGGCGGATCTATGTACTACTGACTATTGGCGATGGCCTGGTTGCACAGATTCCCTCTCTACTGCTGTCACTGGCGACTGCCATTATTGTTACTCGAGTAACAACCGCTGAATCCATGACTGATCAGGCCAAGACGCAACTCAGCAATCCTATGGCACTGATTATAGCTGGGGCTATTTTGATTCTGCTGGGCATGATACCGGGCATGCCACATATGATCTTTCTTGCTCTTGGCGCCACCGCTGTGGGGCTGGGCATCAAGCTCTCCAAAGACTCTGAGCGCCAATCTTTGCAAAACGACAATATCGCGGCAGCCGCTAATGCTCAGGCAGATGCCAATAGAGAAGAACTTAACTGGGACGATGTAGATCAGGTTGATCTAGTCGGCTTGGATATTGGGTACGGCCTCATCCCTCTGGTCAACCCTGAAACTGGTGGACAGCTTCTTCCACGGGTGAAAGGTGTGCGTAAAAAACTATCCGCCGAACTGGGCTTTTTAATACAGCCAATCCGTATTCGCGACAATCTGGATCTATCTCCCGATGTTTACCATATTGTTATGAACGGTGTGGTGCGCGGTAAAGGTGAGATCAAAGTCGGCCGCGAGATGGCAATTAATCCAGGTCATGTCCATGGCACCCTCGAAGGCACGCCCACTAAAGAGCCGGCATTTGGCTTGGATGCCATCTGGATTGAACCCTCTCAGCGCGACTATGCCCGCACATTAGGTTATACCGTAGTGGATGCAGCCACTGCAATTGCCACGCATCTAAATACCCTGTTACGCGGCAACGCCTCTGAGCTGCTAAGTCACGATGAAACACAGCAGCTATTAGACAAGGTTGCTGATCGCTCACCAAAACTAGTTGAGGATCTGGTTCCGGGCAAACTGCCCCTGGCAACCATTACTAAGGTTCTGCAGAACATTCTTGATGAGTCTGTCTCGGTACGTGATATGCGCACCATTATTGAAGTGCTATCCACTGAGAGTGGCCGTACTCAGGATGCCGATGAATTGACCGCTGCAGTGCGCCCACGACTGGGACGCATGATTGTGCAGAATTTGGTCGATATCAACGATAGCCTCCCAGTTATCACACTGAATCCATCGTTGGAGCAGGTGCTGCACAATGTTTTGCAACAGAGCAGCAGCACTCAGGGCTTGGTGATAGAACCAAAACTGGCGGAGGGCCTGTTTAAAGCCCTCGCAGAAAATACCGAAGCAGTTGAAAATCAGGGTCACCCAGCAGTGCTGGTGGTATCCCCTGGCATTCGCCCCTGGCTGGCAAAAATTATTAGACACCGATTGAGCGACCTAACTGTGCTGTCCTACAGCGAGATCCCTGATGATCAGGCGGTTAAAGTTGTGGCGACAGTTGATGTCGAAGAAACCAATTAATCCGAGGAAAGAGCAGCATGGAACTACAAAGAGTACTGGCAGAAGACACGCGCCGAGCAATGGAGAAAGTGATCCAGCTCTATGGCGAGGATGCGCTGGTGGTATCCAATAACCGAGCCAAGGATCAGACTGAAATTATTGTCGCGATTGATATCCCAAATGACACTCAGAAGACGCTCAATGAAATGCAGGTGCCCTGCGTTCAGGAGCCGCGTGTCGCACTTGGCGAGATGCCCAACTTCGAACAGGTAATGGAATCGGAGGTGTTTAAAACAGCGTCCGCGATTGCCCATGACCCAGTGCAAAATAAAACTCTTGGGTTGGACTCTGATATAGACTCCGGTCTTATCGAAAATTTTATGCATGAACTTAAGCAAAGCGTCGCAAAAGACGGGATGCAAACCGCAGAGGTCAGCCGTATAGCGGAGGATCGCGAGCAACTTAAGGCTCGTGAAATCGTTGATCTGGTGCGTCAGGAACTGGCGGTTATGCGCAAAGAATTCAAGATGTCACAGCAACTTGATGCCTGGAGTGGCACTCATTCGGTGGCCGACGAGATGCGCCCCTTAATTGAAGCCTTTAACGAAACCGGTATGCCTGTTGGTCTGCGTGCGCTGGTCACAGATGTGGTTAATCAGAATACTGATATGACAGCCGCGTTGTCCGATATTACCAATCTGCTTGGCGCGGGGATCAAACATATCAATGTGTTGGACGACTTACAGGGCATTCACATAATTGCCGGGAGTTCTGGCACCGGCAAATCACTGATGGCTGGTCGTTTAGCCAAGCAGGCCGCACTTAATTATGGTGATCAGGCCGTCGCTATGGTGAGCTATAACGACGTCCGTTTTGGTGCCTGGAATCAAACTCAGCTTATCGGCGCTCAGGCTGGCATCGAGACATTCAGAGCAAGCAGTCCGGAGATGCTCGAGAGCTTGCTGCAGGAACTCGATTCTCGCAAACTGATTATTATTGATACCCCTGGTGTTGATGTTGAAAATCAAATCAAGGCATTGAGCCGATTGCTCCCAGATGCCCACAAGCATCTGGTACTGGCCTCAGATGCCTCAGAGAGTTCAGTTAGGCGTCATTTAAAATCACCCGAACTGATATGGAATTCGGTGATGCTGTCACGTCTTGAGACCGGTGTTTACCCCTGGGCTGTCATTAATGCGCTGCTCAATTGCGAAACGCCCATCTCAATCGGTGCGGCAGAGCCAACAATTATTGATATGGCCCCCCTGACAGGCCATGCGCTGGCCCAGCATGCGCTCAGCCACCTGCCGATCAGTTTTGTTTGACTAGATTGAGGCGATAAACGAAAATGAGGGTGAAAAAAGAGTTACATCCAACAATAAGTCGTGCGAGGAAGCTCGTTGGAGTTTTGCTTGATTCGGCATCTCTTTCTCACTCAGATGCGAAATCAGTCACCAGCTGGCCTTCCAACCGTTTTTATGCATGTAACAAGGTGCTTATAAGGTTTAAAAATGCTTGACAATAGACCCACTCAAATCATCGGTATCGCCAGCGGTAAAGGCGGTGTCGGCAAAACGACTGTTTCAGTTAATCTTGCCGTAATGCTTGCGTCGCTGGGTAAAAAAGTGATGATTTTCGATGCAGACTTAGGTCTGGCCAACGCTCAATTGGCGCTGGGCTGTCTAACGCCTTACAACTTCAGTCATGTTCTGTCCGGCGAGAAGACTCTCGATGAAATTATTGTTGAGGGCCCTATGGGTGTAAAACTGGTGCCTGGTGCCAGTGGCATGCAGCATATGGCATCACTAAATACGGCAGAAACTGCAGGTATTATTCAATCGTTTTCAGATATTGAAGACGACTTAGATTACTTTATTGTCGATCTTGCAGCGGGCCTGTCTGACACCGTTATGACTTTTATGCGTGCCTGTCAGCATCGATTTATCGTACTAAAAAATGAGCCCTCCTCCATTGCAGATGCCTATGGCACTATCAAAGTGATGATTCAGGAGCATCAGCTAGACCGTATTGGCCTGATTCCCAATGGCGTTAATTCACAAAATGAAGGTGAGCGGCTGTACGGCAGTATTAATTCGGTTATTCAAAACTTTCTCGGCAGTCATGTCGACTATCTGCATTCGATTACTCAGGATGAAATGGTGCTTAGAGCGATAAAAGCGTCACAGCCATTGGCCTCTTTTGCGCCCTCAAGTATCGCTAGCCGCGATTTTAAAGCACTGGCCAAAGTGGTGATGGGCTTGGAATCAGATATACCGATGAATGGCGGCCTGCAGTTCTTTGTTGAACGGCTTTCTCAGCAGCAACAGAGCATCGCGTAGGGCTACCCATGGCTGACCTTAAAGTCTATGAAGAAATTCAAAATGCTGCTCAGTCCAGTGACTCACTGCTGGCCCATGTTGGGCTGGTAAAGCGGGTCGCACTGCACCTCAAAGGTCGACTGCCTAACTTTATGGAATTGGATGAATTAATTCAGGTCGGCATGATTGGTCTCATCGAGGCCAATAGCTCTTTTGATGCCAGCAAGGGTGTTGAATTTGAAGTGTTTGCCAAAAATCGTGTGCGTGGCGCAATTCTCGATCAGGTGCGTAAGCTGTCCTATTTACCGCGCTCTGCGATCGTTAATATACGCGATCACAATGAAGCCAGTGCGGCGCTGAGCAGTGAATTGGGCCGCGAAGCCTCACAGGCAGAATTGGCAGAATTTATGGGTAAGGATGTTGAGAGCTTCCAAAAAGAGCGTACCCATGCGCACCGTTTTCAGACCGTCTCGTTAGAATCTCAGCTACCTGACACTGTCGATATGCCCAGTAGTGAAAATAATGAGCCAGAGGCTCAGATGGCAGAAGAGCAGTTTATGGAATCTTTGATGGCGTCTATTGATGACTTGCCAGAACGTGACCGCACTGTGATTTCACTCTACTATGTAGAAGAGATGAACTTAAAAGAGATAGGCGCAGTACTGGATGTCAGTGAATCCCGGGTGAGCCAGATTCTGTCATCTAGCGTAAAGAAATTGCGCAATAATTTAAATGTAGATGAGTGAGCAATAATGGTTTTATCTATCTTTAAAGGCAGAGCGGCGAAGACTGCTCAACTGCAGGCCAAAAACGAATATATCAAAGCTGCGTCCCTCTCTAATGACAGCCGTGACGGGCGTACCTATAAAATTCGCATTGGCATTCGCTGTCGTGCGCACCTGGATAAAGTGTTTATTGACGGTGCCAAGAAAACTGAATCTTTTCAAAAAAGCTGCCTGGCCGCTGTGGCCAAAGGAGCGGATAAGCCAGCGCCGCCAAAGCCCGCTCTTTTTCAAAAAGCTAAAACAGTAAGTGGTGAAATTTTTACCTATGTTCCGGAAGAGTTTACTCAGGAAGTGTTTAATTTAGGTGCTATGTACCAAACGGTTCAAATTGATGCTGTCAAAGCTATTACACTGGTGCAGGAAGTCGCTGCCCGCGTCAGTTTCGATTTGGGCCTAGAAGATCCATTTATAACATTGCAATTTTTGCGCGACGAATTACAGGCATCAGAAGAAAACGTCATTACAGAAGAAGAGAATGACGACATGGATGATGATCAAAATCAGGAAGAAAAATAATTTCCGGCTCCGGTAAATAACCATAACTATGACTTCAATTATCCTGCTTGCTGTCTTCTTTGGCACCGCCGCTACGATTATTCTGATTATCTATTTGATTGACCGTATCAATCGCCTAGAGAGGCTCACCCTTGACAGCAATAGCGCTGTCAATGAACGCAGCCCTGAAGTCGCGGACGATAATTCCTTTTTAGGTCTGGCTGGCAAGACATTGTGGGACGCGATGACCGGAAAATCACCCGGCGGCTTTAATAGCAATGATGTAATCGCATTAAAGCCTCGCTACGAACAGCTATTGAGAAAACATATTGAAGGACTTTTCGCAGAGGGTGTCGAGGACAGCAAAAAGGGCTCGCCAGCTAAGAAGCCGAAGGTTCCAACCACTATCAGTACTTTGCGCGGCGCTATCAGCTCTTGGATTCCACCTCAGCATGCAGCGACTATTTACCATACTGGCTATGCCAGCGTTAATGCCGGTGACGAAGAGAGCGCTAGACTGCGCGTCAGTCTTGATGAAGCGACGGGGCTGCTCTACTCACGGACCGAGCTCAACCAACAACAGCCCTTTTCAGAGAAGCTGATGCCTCACAATGATAATAGTGCTGAAGATGTCCTCGACGAACTACCCAATATAGACGAGGGCACAACGCCTGAGGACGACTTACTCGGTTAGCGCTCGAAGGGGTAAACCACAATAGAGGGATCTATTTCTTCCTCTGGTTGCTGCGTCGCCAAG
Source organism: Porticoccaceae bacterium (assembly GCA_029242085.1). Lineage (GTDB taxonomy): Bacteria > Pseudomonadota > Gammaproteobacteria > Pseudomonadales > Porticoccaceae > HTCC2207. The sequence continues at coordinate 56,813 of JAQWUP010000070.1, read as the reverse complement.
GCCATTTTTTGCAGCTCAGCCTGCCGCTGTAACGCCTCAAGATACTTTTCACGCTCTAAGGTAATCAAGGCTTCAACATCTGCATTTAATTTGGCAACACTAGCCATACGCCCATCAAATGATTTTAGTTGGGCCTCCAGCTTTTTCACTGATCCAGACACTAGCTCGACCTTATTGCCCTGAGCGATAAGTGCGCCACTAAGTTTATCAATCTGCACCGCAAACTTGCCAGTTTCAGCGCTGACACTTTTAGCCGTGGCAGCGGGAACCTGCTTATTTAAATTGGCAGTAGCCCTCTCTGCTTTATCTACTGCTTCAGCGAGTAGCATTTGACTATTGGCAAATTGTGCCTGCTTGGTCGCCAACTGATTGATTGAGAAATTAATCTGCTCGAAGGTTTGCAGCGCCGAATTCATTTTCACCACGCGCTTGCTCAGAGCGACCATCATCTCATCTACCTGATTAACACGGGCGGAAAGTTCAACCGACATAAAACCAATAAGGCCGACAGCAATCAGTAGCGAAACAACTGCACCGAGCAAAATACGCGTCGACAGTGCTGCGCCTTTACTGCTGGCTTCAACTAATTCATTGACTCTTTTTTGCAGATGATCAAGCCCATTCTCCAGAGCCGACGACGCGCGTCGGCTAACATCTGCCGCACTATTGGTTGCATCTGCAGTATCCAGTACACCTGGCACTAGAACCTCGAGGCGGCCAGAAATCTCCTTGGCATTCTTAAGTACCTGAGCGAAGCGCTCTTGATCACCTGAATCTAATGTATCGTCTTGAGCCTCTGCCTCAGACCCCTGTTCGAAGGCCTCGATCGACTCTGCAATCAGTGCTGAATCTGACTCTCCATCTGGCTCTCCGTCCTGTGCTCCCTCCGCGGGCTCACTGGCCTCTTGATCCAGTTCTGGATCCTGATTATCTGCTGATTCAGCATCTTCAGTTTTTTCAATTTCGTCTTCGGGGTTGCTCATATGAATTCCGGACTGGTTGCAGGTCTCTGTTTAGGATGGCTTTTTTAGCGCGTCTAGTTGTCTAGAAACATCGGCAGAAACACGGTTAACTTTAGCGATCCGCTGACGTAACAGATCATCAAACAGGGCTCTGTCAGCACTCATAGCGCCATCATCGAGCGCAGTCAGAGCAGTCGACTCCTGCTCAGTAAAAATGGGAAATTTAGCTGGGCTGGACATGCTGTCTTCAGCGGCAGGGTTAAGGTCACTGCAAGCGCTGTCATCAGTCTCCACAACAGCATGTTCACTTATATCATTAAAGCCACCACTGGCACCATCGAGCTTAAATAACTGCTCTTCTTCTGACTCTGACATCGGTTCCCCCTGAAATTGCTATTAGCTAGTCGCGGACAACAGTCTTGAGTTGTTGCGCGGCTCTAATCCAATAGTCGGCAGGTAAGCCTCGGCCTTGAGTAAATGCGGTGGCCCCATCGCGAGTACTGAAGGGTCCTGATAACACCGCATAGGCAATATTGTTGCCGGTCGCAATAGGCACAACAGTGGCACTGCGCAACCCAGAGTAACGTTTGATATACAGCCCCGCCTGCTCCCTGGTGCTCAGTACAATATGTTGAACAAAGAAGTCTGTCGCTCTGGCACTTTGAACCGGTCCAGAGACCTTCGCTTTTCTAGTGGCTTCAGCACGCTTTTGCGCCGCCGCTTTTTTAGCGGCCGCAGCCTGTTGTGCCTTACGGACCTGCGCTGCTTGTTCTCGCGCAGCCCGCTTTTCATTTGCCGCCTGCTGTTCGGCCAGCTTTTCTTTTTGCAGAGCCGCTACGACAGCCTGAGCTTCGGCGATCTGGTTGCCAACAACTGGCTTATCGCTGAGGCTGCCTGTTCTGTTGATCTGCGGCTCTCCCGCATCCAGCGGTAAATTTAAAGGCTCGGTAATCTGTGCACTTTTTGAGGTGTCTGCCAACTCAGTTAACACCCCTGAGACGCTGGCTTCGTACTGCTCTACTGCATCCGGGTTAAGTTTAGAGATCACCGCCCAGGTAATTGCCAGGCTAACCAAGAATATTGCTGCGACCGGCCACAACTTGCTTGTTTTCGGCTCACTATCCTCCTCATCGTAACCTCTGTCCTCGTCGTCGAGAAAATCAAGGCCGGTATCTGTGAACGGGTTGCTGTCGCTGTAATCCTCGCCGATATAATCATTTTCATCGACAGTCGGCAGGGGAAACGGATTGTATTCATCTGGATCTTCCTCGGAATAACCCCCTAGCACAGCTGCACCCAGTCCGGCGTGGAGCAATAGGGTTTCAGTCTCACGTTCAAAGCCATGTTCTTTTGCGGCAAGCATCAGCTCAGCGGCTTCATCGAGAGTTGGCGTTTCCACAGCCCAGCGATACAGGCGCCGGCCAAAAAGTCCGAGGGTCTTTTCATAGCCGGGCCAGCCGGTTTTATCGAGAAATAAAATCAGCCGCACATTGACGCCGGGGAAGTCTGCCAATAGACGCACGAGCAATGACCACTGCTCTTCATCCACCGCCTTGGCATCATTAACCACCAGTAATTTTACTGGAGTCGCTGGGTCGGCAGGCTGGCGCGCACGTTCCATACTCATGCTGGCAAGCATTTCGTTAAAGCGCTTGAGTAAACTGTCGGTATTGGTCGGTAAAAACACCTCTACCTGAAAAATATTGAGATCGCGAAGGCGGGCAACCAGCATGCGGCAGTAATGATCGAGAACCGTTTCATTGGTACCTATAACTGCAAGGCCCAGCTCGTCATCAACTACTGCATCAAGCGCATATTGAAATCGCTGTTTGTCGACTTTGCGATAGAAAATATCACCGCCGTCAAACCAGTTTTGAAATTCGAATGTAGGTTCTTTTTTATTATCTACCATTGTATTTCATCCTTCGGCATCTCAGGCTTATTCAGCCAAGGTACCATCTGTGTTATAGCGCATTCCAGCGGGAACTTCGGGCCGCGGCTTATCTGCCACCGATGATCCTGGCCCCAGACTATTGAGGCTAAAAACATAGGCAATAACCTGAGCTACTGCATAGTATAGGGATTCTGGGACACTTTGGTTTATATCGGTTGTAAAATAAATAGCTCTGGCCAGAGTCGGCGAAGAGAATAGTGGCACACCATGTTCGGTGGCCCGCTCACGGATACCCTGAGCCATAAAGTCAGCGCCTTTGGCCACCACCACTGGCGCGCCATTGCTCGAGGGATCATAGCTTAGAGCAACAGCAAAATGTTCCGGGTTAACGATAATAACATCCGCATCTGCCACCGCGTCCATCATCTGCCCCATGGCCATTTCACGTTGCTTGCGCCTTATCTGCGCCTTGACCTCAGGTCGACCCTCAGTATCTTTAAATTCGTCTTTGACCTCTTGCTTAGTCATCTTCATTTTCTTGTTATATTCGTAAATCTGGTATGGCACATCAATGGCGGCAGCGACAATCAGGGTAAGGGTCACCAGCACTGTGCCTGCCGCAATCATGTCACCTGCTTCAGCCATGGCGGGCCTAAGATCCATGAAGCCGAGTGACACAAGTGCGTTAAAGCTCTCACTGACCACTAGATACAATGTCACCCCGACCAAGCTGAACTTGGCTAGCGCTTTACTCAGGTCAACCAGCGCCTTGGTACCAAACATACGCTTAAAGCCGGACAGAGGGTTGATTTTACTGGCTTTTGGCGCCAGCGATTTGAGGGAAAATATATAGCCGCCAAGAATGCCCGCTGCGCCCAAAGCAATCAATACAGCGAGGATAAAGATCGGTAATACCACCAGCATGCTGTCTAAAGCATGAGCGCCGAAGGCTACGGGCAACAGGTTGTCGGACAAAATATCTTTGCGATCAAAAGTAAAGCCTGCAACAAAAACCTCACTGAGCCGAGTGATTAGATAGCCGCCAAACAGATACAAAAAGCAGGCCACACCAATCATCATGGAGGCAACCGACAGCTCCTGGGATCGCGCAACCTGGCCGTCTTCCTGCGCCTTTTCAAGACGCTTGGCGGTGGGTTCCTCTGTGCGTTCTTCGGTTGTATCCTGTTCAGCCATCAGCGTATCCCCGCGGCCTGGCTCAGGGTGTCAAAAGCTTGACGCCACAGCCACTGAATACGAAAGCCAATACTGGTCATCGACATAGATAACAGAATAATACCGGCCAAGATCATGGCCGGAAAACCGACGGCGAAAATATTTAGCGCCGGTGCCGCTCGAGTGATGACACCGAGGCCAATATTAATAAATAAGAGTGACACCATAATTGGCAGCGCCATCAACACTGCGCCCAAAAAGATCATCGCGCTCCACTCGATAACCAGCCCAATCAAAGGCTGCATATCGATAACTTCACCGATGGGTAATAAATTAAAACTTTCGAGTAATAGGGTAATGACCAGCACATGGCCGCCCAGCCCCAAGAAAATAAGCGTCGAGCAAATAATAAGAAATTGAGAAATAACCGGAACATTGCCCATATTGGGGTCAACCATATTGGCCATACCCAGACCCATTGAAGCGGAGATTGCCTGACCTCCAACGACCAGCGCAGAATTGACCACCTGCAGTATTAAACCCATCAGGACGCCAATAAATACCTGGCTAAAGACCTCGCGAAGACCTGCTGCCGAAATTGGATCCACACTCGGCCAATCGGTCAATGGATACACCATCCATGTCAGCAGGATAGCAAGTAGCACACGGATTCTAACGGTTACTGCGCGCAGCGAGAAAAAAGGTGCCGACAGTAGAAATGCCGAGATGCGAATCATCGGCCACAGCAACATGTAGAAGCGCTGAACAATGTCGGCAACCAAGAGGTCCATTACATAAACAACTCTGGTATACGTTCAAAAATACTGCGAAAGAAATCGACCATAATTGCAATTTGCCAACCACCAAATATAACCAGTGCAATTATCATTGCACCCAGCTTGGGAATAAAACTCAACGTCATTTCCTGAATCGACGTTGCTGCCTGCAAAATACCCACTAATAAACCAACCGCAAGAGCAACACCCAAAAGGGGCGCTGCGACCATAACTGCAATCCAAAGTGATTCGCGACCTAAATCAATAACCTGTGCTGCGTCCATTTTCGTCTCCTATGGCATCGCAAAGCTTGACGCCAGCGATCCCATTATTAAAGTCCAGCCATCGACTAGCACAAACAACATTAATTTAAATGGCATCGAAATCATCATCGGTGAAAGCATCATCATACCCATCGACATCAGTACACTGGCGACTACCAGATCAATAACCACAAAGGGAATATAAATAAGAAATCCGATTGAAAATGCACTCTTTAATTCGGATGTAATAAATGCCGGCACCAATGTTGTAAAGGGCACATCAGCCGGATTATCAAAATCATCGTCACGGGCAATTTCTGCAAACATAGCAATATCTGTTTCGCGAGTTTGATTGAGCATAAAATTGCGAATTGGCAATTCGGCTTTTTCCAGCGCCGTTTCAAAGCCAATGGTCTCTTCAAAATAGGGAGTTACGGCATCGTCATATACTGCACTGATAACCGGGGCCATAATAAAAAGAGTTAAAAATAATGCCAGTCCAACCAGGACCTGATTTGGGGGCGTTTGAGCAGTACCCAGCGCCTGCCGCAGTAGCGACATCACAATGATAATTCTCACAAATGAAGTCATCATTAACAGCAGTGATGGCAATAGAGTCAGCACTGTCATCAGCGCTAAAAGCTGCAGTGTCAGACTGTATTTTTGCCCGCCAGTGCCATCTTCAATCATATTGACAATTGGCAATCCAACCTGAGCAAATGTTGGGCTGGAAAAAATTAGACCCATTAAAACTATGGCAATACGAGTAGCTATTGTGTGCTTTTTGAAAAGTAAAAAAGCCACGAGTTAATCCTTTTGTTTTTTGACAGTTTGCGCAAGGAGTTGCTTAAAATTCTCTACCGGATTTGAGCTTGCAGGCTCTTGAGTCTCAGCTAAACCCTGCTGATTAATCTGCTCCTGTTGCTGCTGATCTAGTGGCCATCTGCCGAGATCGGTCATGCCCTGAGGTGATACGCCAACTAATACCTGATCAGTATTAACGCGCATGAGCAATAGTTTCTGCCGGCCGCCCAGATTTTGAATTTCAAGTATTTGCATACGCTTATTGTCTGCACTGCTAATACCGGGACCCATTTTTTTTATAAAAAATAAGGTCGCCATTAGAAGGCCTATCACCAATAGGAAGGATCCCATCATTGACAACCAATCCATTAATCCAAACTCATTGACCATGATCGATCGTCCTAGAGGTTTTTAACGCGATCTGCGGTCGGCACAACGCTGGTAAGACGCACACCATAACGTTCATTGACCAACACGACTTCGCCCTGAGCAACCAATGTATTGTTGACGAGCAAATCCAAAGGCTCACCAGCTAGTCGATCTAATTCAACAACACTACCCTGTGTCAGACGCATCAGATCACGAATTTTTAATGATGTGCGGCCTACTTCTACTGAAATTGTCACAGGGATATTCTGTAGCACTTCTGAATTAATTTTATTTTTTATCGCAGCCTCTGGAGACACCTCAGTTTCGGTAATCTCTTCTTCTACTGCGTTAGTTTCTGTATCTGCCATTTCTTCTACTCGCTATTTATAAGGGCTATTTTTGGGGCGCCAGAGACTTCACGATCTGTGCGGCCATATGAGCGTTGCTGCTGCCAATATCGGCATCAAAAACGGGGATGTCATTGACATAAATTCTCGCATGATCTGTCTTTTTAAGATAAATAATGTCGTCTTCTTGTAGTGATTCAAATTGTTTCAATGTGGTTTCGATATCAGCTAGTGTCACTTTTATATCAAGCTCTGCATCTATCGCTGCCGACTTTAGCTCGGAACTCCAAACCTTGTCGGACGCATCATTATCATCACCTGTTTGTACACGGCTACGCAACAATTCACGAATTGGTTTAAGTGAACTGTAGGGATAGATTAGATCTATATTTCCCTTCACATCACCACCCAGTTCTGAGGAAAAACGACTTACTACCACCAAGTCATTTTCGTCGGCTATCTGTGCAAACTGAGGATTAATTTCTGAACCCACCTGCTCACACTTAATGGGTAAAATGGGTGCCCAGGCTTCCTGTAGAGAACCAAATAAAACATTCATCATAATTTTAATAATGCTGGTTTCTGTCGGAGTAAATAATCGGCCTGGCGGCAGGGCATCGATGGCACTGCCAAAGCCACCAAAAAAATTATCCAGAGAGGAGAAAACAATGGATGGCTCAATGACCACCATCGAATATCCACGTAGTGGATTCATACGAATTGTATTGACGGCCAGTGGCGGTGTTAAATCTTTTAAGTAGTCACCATATTTCATGATTTCCACATTTGCCATATTAACTTTTGGCGTGGTGCGTAACACCTCTAAAAGGCCGAGTCTAAACTGACGTACAAAACGCTCATTGACCATATCTACAGCGCCAACATTCACCCCCAACGAAGAGTCTTCATTGGTCAGGTCATGTTTTAAAACCCGCGCTTCGATATTTAACCCCGTGTCAGATTCAATAGAACCGTCTTGGATACCGGCGGCTAATGCGTCCAGCTCTTCAGGGGATAATAAATTTGTTGTTTCAACCATGGGTCTACTCAATTATTTAATAGTTGCCACAAAAGGGACGTCTACTGAACTACAAACTCGGTGAGGTAAACGGCTTCAATACCGCCAAAGTCCTCTAGCTCTTCAAGCTTCGCATTCATCACAATCTTTAACTCTTCGGCAAGATTATTGCGAAAATCTGGATGCGTAATGCTGCTGTCGGTTTGCTGTGACATCACAATGAGCATGGCGTTACGAAGCGGAAAAGTATGCTTTTCTACATTATCAACAACACGCTCATCGTAATGAGTCATGATCGCGACAGAGGCCTGCATCACTTTTCTCGAGTTGGCGATATTGACCACTAACTCTTTTTCTAACTGATAGTAAGACTGTTGAAATTTTGTCAACTCAGGACTATCGAGCTGTACTTTATCTGGTCCGGCTGCCGCGGCTTCATCTGCTGCTGCCTGTTCGGCTGCGGCAGCTTCCAATGCCGCAATCGCCGCCTCGGCGTCTTTCTTATCGGCGGAATCAAAGAAGCCGGTAGCAAACAGGGTTGCACCCACACTGATAGTCACCAGTAACAGCACACCAACAACTATTAAAATAATTTTTAAAATTGGGCTCTTCGCCTGCTCTTCGCCTTCTAAAAGCTCTTCACTCATTGCTTAATCCTCTATTTCTTTACTCTTTTTAAGTCCGATGCCCTGGTTAAACCATCACATCTAAACCATTATCATCCAGTCTTGCAGCATGCGCTGTGGATTCAGCCTCTTCGTCCTCTAACAGTCCCGCACGCTCACTACTGTTGTTTTGCGCTGTCGAATTTCCGTCAGATTGAGCCTGATTTCCCAGTCCTAAACCTTCATAAGCAGATTCCATGCCATGTTCTTCAAGTGCGACCCTAAGTCGGGGCATACTGTCCTGCAAAAGCTCTCGAGTAGCGGCACTTGCGGCATTAAAGTTTGCCTCTAGCTCGCCATTTTTCATCTCTAGCTGTATCTCAATACGACCGAGTGATTTCGGATGCAAATCCATTTCAACCCGCCAGACACCGCGACTAATCTGCGCGCTCAGGCGCTGACCTAGGGCCTCGGCCAGGCGGCGAGACATATCAGCCTGCTCTTCTTGCTTGCGCAAAGATTGCTGTTCAAGCTGCTCTGGTAGTGTATCTGTAGTTGCTTGCTCTGATCTAGTATCAAAAGTGGGTGCCGCAGCGATTAATCCTGAGTCATTAATAATGACAGCTGTTGGCGCCGAAACCACTGCAGCGGGAAGCGGCGTCGCAGCTACAGCTGCTGTTGGTATTGTCGCTATTTTAGTGTCCGCGGTCTTGGCTTTGGCCATGCCAAGCTCTGCTTTTGGCATTAGGTTTATCGCTTCTAACTTAACCGCTGGCTGGTGCTGCTGTTGGATATTTAGCTGGCTAAAGTTCTCGGTCAGGGTTTTGGCACCTGCTGTTTTAAATGTCAGTTTTTCGGCTATTTGCGTGTCTGGCTGGACCTGCTGTTGCGTATTTACCGGCTTTGCCTTAATAGCGGCAGCCAGTTGCTCTAGGTTAAAGGCTTCAGGCAGAGCCGTGGCCGGCTTTTGCCCGCTGCCTGCGTGCTGGCTCGGCGCGGAAAATCGGGTTGGCTTCTGAAGATAGGCTTCAATAGTCTGTCGTCCTACCAACGGTGCCGCTGGCGCACCACTGATTAACTGGGCTATGGCACTGTCTGATAACCAGGCCGCGATAGGTTCAGGCTCTGCCGCCATTTTCTGAGGCAGTACTATAGGCTCAAGCTTTGGCTCAGGATCTGTAACAGTTAAATTGTGGGCTAAGATTGAGTCGGGCTCTGTTGCCTCTGGGGCATCAGTAATCGCTGCGTTCTCGACAGGCAGCTTGCCACCGCGGTCCGTCAATAGGGCCAATGCGCGGGGATCTATACCCTGCGACTTGGCAAAAGCGTCCACGCCTGCTGGAGAGGGGGCTTTGCCACCGACAATCACCTGCATTCCGCCCTGTAATGAGCGGCTTTCAAGTGGTTGATTACTGAGATCCATGTCGACAGCACTTTCGGGTTTAGGAATCGCACTATCGTCGCCTGTTTGGACTGATTGTTGTGGCAAGGCTTTGCCGCTTTGCTCTGCCGCATTATACGCAAAACTGGTTTTTAAAATGGCCGCAAAGTCCGTGGTGGCATCTGTCGGGGCGCCATCGGCAGCTGGCGCTGAGGCACCTGAATCCGCCGCAAAGTCATTGTTTCCATTGGCTGCAGATGATTTGGCATTGTTGAGTATTATGCTGTTTAGGTCGCCCATTGGCTGTTCTTGTCCCATTAATTAGCGAATAAATTAATTCTGTTATTAGCTGTACAGCAAGAGACATGCCAAATCGTTGTTGAGGCCCTATGGTTGATTATCTGATGGTGGGGAACTGGGGATTTATCGCTGCAGCCGGTCACGCAAATTAAACTGAATCATGCTCTCTGCCTCGGCGGCACGACTCTCACGCTGATCACGTGCCTGCTGGCGCTGCTGTTTGTCGCGCTCGACCAACCGCTCAATTTTTAGCCGCTCCTGATCAGCGTGAATCACATCTTGGCGTGCATTTTTGCAAGCTGTGTCCAGAGTCTCAAATTCCGCGCTTGAACGACTCTTAATACTCTGTAGCTGAACAATGAAATTTCTGTAATTACCCGCCTCAGTGGTGCTGTGAGCACGACGCTGAATGCTGTTGAGACGCTCGGCGTACTCAATTAGCAGCTGATCAAGCTTCTGCTCGCGCTCAATAGCCTGGTCCTTACGCAGCTGAGCCTCTGCCAGTTGCTGTTGGGCCTGTTGGACTTCGCGTTGAGCCTTGGAGGCTAACAACTCCCAAACTGGAGTTCCGTTCATGGGTTATGTCCTCCTGGTGCCTGCGCTTGATCCAGTTGGCCGGTCAGTTGCAGCATTATTTTTTGACTGTGTTCCATATTGACTGAGGCATCACTACCCTGCTGCAAGAGTGCTTCCATTGCAGGTCGAAGCCTAATTGCCTCATCGAGATCGGGGTTGGTGCCGGCCTCGTAGGCGCCTACCTGAATCAAATCTTCGTTCTGCTGATAGAGCGTCCACATACGACGAAAGCGATTTGCCGAGGTCAGTAGCTTAGCTGGCACCAGGTTATTCATAACGCGGGAAATGGACCCGGCTAAATCTATCGCCGGATAATGGGCTGCATCGGCCAGTTGTCGGGACAACATGACTTGCCCATCCAGTGAAGCTCGTGCGATATCAACGATTGGGTCAGAGCGGTCGTCTCCCTCAGCCAGTACGGTATACATTGCTGTGATAGAGCCAAAGCCCTTGCGCCCAACCCCTGCTCGTTCAATAAGTCTTGGCAATAATGCGAATACTGAAGGCGGGTAGCCTTTGGCGGTAGGCGGCTCGCCAATAGCCAGACCTATTTCCCGCTGGGCATGGGCCACTCGCGTCAGACTGTCGCACAGCATCAACACATTTTGTCCACGATCTCTAAAATACTCGGCAATCAGGTGGGTTAAATTGGTCGCCTTTAATCTGAGCACCGGCGACACATTGGCTGGGGCGGCAATCACGACTGCTTTTGACATGCCCTTATCACCCAGTATCTGGTGGATAAACTCCTGTACTTCTCGACCGCGCTCGCCGATAAGGCCAATTACAACAACGTCGGCCTCTGTATTGCGGGTCAACATACCCAGCAACACACTTTTACCGACGCCGGAACCAGCAATCAGACCAACCCGTTGGCCCTGACCGATAGTCAGGCAGGTGTTGATGGCTTTAATACCGGTATCCAGTATTTTGTTAATGGGCCCACGTTCCATGGGGTTGATGCTGAGGCCCTCAAGACCTAGCTGATCGCTGTAGTCTATGGGCCCTTTGCCATCTATGGGCTGGCCCAGGCCATCGATAACACGACCGAGTAAATCACGACCCAGCGACGCTTTAGAATGATGGGAGCGCACCCATACGCGTGCACCCGGACCTACGCCGCCAGGCTCTGTGTAGGGCATTAAATAGAGTAAGTCGTCGTGAAATCCCACCACTTCGGCATCAATATAGGTGCCGAGGTCAATATTTTCTACCTGACAGTGCGCGCCGAGAGGAGCAATAATCCCTTTGGCCTCTAGGGTTAAACCCACCACTCGCACAAGCTTGCCGCTAGTGGATACCTCCGGTGCCTGCAAATGGGGAATAAAGTCATCAACCTGAGTGGCAAAATCAAGCATCTGGATCTTCCAGATCGTTATCTAATGACGGTTCATCAATTATTTTTTCATCTGGCGATGGGTTGTCTTGAGTCTGCGTATCAAGAGGCTTTTCATCGAGAGCTGTCAGGTCAGTGAGAGGCTCTTGATCGTCGCCAGCACTCTCATCCTGCATCTCTGCAGGCTGATCAATTTCAATCACCTTTTCCATTACCGGGTTGGCAAAGTTACTATCAAATGCTGAGGCGCTAGATGTCTCGCGCATGCCAGGCGCGTAACCCAGCAGCTCTTCGGATAGATGGGCCAGGCGATGCTCGATTAGATCTTCAATGGCGCTGTCATCAATGCTAACTTTGACACTGCCCTGAGATAAATCACTGTCACTGCGCAGATCGAGGCCGTCCAGCTCGCCGTTTAGGTGAGTGCTGAATTTTTCTACATCCAGCGGGTGCAGATGAATAACAATAGGACCTTCGCCCTGTTGTTCGACATCTTTTAAAGCTTCTTTCGTGAGTCGCTCTATGGCTGCAGTCGAGATGGTTAGCTCTCCGCGCACCAGCTGCTCGGCTAGATGTAAGGCGAGCTTTTTTAGCGGTGCATAAAACTCGGTCATATCATCTTGGGCAGTGCGAATCGACTGGGTCAGTTCAACAAAAGCCTCGCGGGCCTGAGCCCATTTTGCTTCGCTGTCTGCAGTGCCCTGTTCGATGCCGCGCTGATAACCCTCTTCAAAGGCGTCGCGTTTAGCCTGCTCGGCTTCAGCAGCAGCTACCATGGCTTGCTCTTCGGCCGCAGCCTGCTCTAGCTCAGCTGCGTCTGGCAATTCCTCTATTTCGGCTTCTTGCTGATCTGGCAAAATCTCAGTATCCAAAGACTCTGTCTCAACGATCCCCTCTGGGACAGTATCGAGAACCAGAGGCTGCCAGTGCGAAAAGCTGTGGCTCTCTGGCAGCTTTTCTGGCGGCTGCCAGGACGCTGCTGCAAAGGCTTTGGCTTTTTTGCCCGCCTTGAGCAGATCATTGAGGCGCCAACTCACCGATTGAGTTTGATCAGACAAAATCATCCCCTCGTCCTGCCAACACTAGGTCACCTGAGTCAGATAACTTACGGGCAAGGCGCATAATCGCTTTTTGTGCATCTTCCACATCGGTGATACGGATTGGTCCCTTGGCTTCCATATCATCGAGGAACATCATCTTGGCGCGCTGGGACATATTGTCGAGGAACTTATCTTTAACAATTTCATCGGCACCTTTTAGCGCTGTCATAAGCATATCTTGCTCAATATTACGCATCAGCACCTGCACACTGCGATTGTCTACGCCGGAGAGATTATCAAAGGTAAACATGCTGTCCTGAATTTTCATGGCCAACCCTTCATCTAGGTCGGTTACGCCAGTCATAATTGCGGTTTCCAGATCGACCTTAGTAAAGTTCATAATTTTGGCCGCTGTGGTAACACCGCCAAAGCTAGATGATTTAGCCGATGAGCTGCTGGAGAACTGCTGCGTCATAATGCCTTCGAGTTCTTCCATTGCCGAGGGCTGGACGGTTTCCAGACTCGCTACTCGCTGCATGATCTCGGCGCGGTTTTCCTTGGGCAAGAAGTTAAGTACGTCTGCCGCCACATCGTATTCCAATACCGAGAGAATAATCGCAACCACCTGGGGGTGCTCTTCGCGGATCATTTCACCGATAGAGCGGGCATCCATCCAGCGCAGGATCTCCAGCCCTTTGCTGGAAGAACCGGGCATAATGCGCCCTAGTACAGTGGCCGCTTTGTCTTCGCCCAACGCGCGCTTAAGCACGTTCTCTACGTAATCTGTGGTGCCCAAACCGAGGTTGGTCTGATTTTTAATAGTGGCAACAAAGTCATCCAGCACTATGTTGACGGCTTCCTGAGATAGATCTGCCACACCCACCATCGCCCCACCGAGGGACTGCACTTCTCGGGGGTTTAGGAAGCGGATAATATCCGCCGCCTGCTGTTCACCAAGCAGCAACATAATCACTGCTGCACGCTCGGTAGTGGTCATTGCATCCAATTCTGCCTGCAGGGCCTCAGAGATCGGCACATCTTCTTTTAACTCTAGCGGATCTTGTAAATTTGCGTCTGCCATTTTCTTTTCTCCTCGCCTGACTTAAATAGGTCGAATCATTTTCTTAAGTACGTTGGCAACTCGGCCTGAGTCCTCTGCTACCAGCAATCGTACCAGAGCAACCTTGTCATCGTATGTGTTAGCCGTATCCAGCATATCTGCAGATATGGTCGATTTTTTCGGTTTGAGCTTAGCTTTAATATCCTCCAGGGATTCGCCGTCGCCCAGCTCAATCATATTGAGCTCTTCCTGAGTCAACTCTCCGTCTTTGGCAGCGCCTGAACCGTCTTCCTCAAGCATCTCAACCGCTGGCAGATAAGATTTAATAATCGGCCTGACCACAATAAACAGTAGGGCGATAAAGGTCAGCGCAGCTGCGAGACTTTGAAGCGCGCTCATCAGCTGAGTATTTTCATACCAGGCATACTGGGTGTCTATAGGCAGTGGCTTTTCGAATTTGGCGGGAAGAATAGTGACCGAGTCACCACGCTCCTCGTCAAAGCCGATAACCCCTTTAACCAGGTTGGTTAAACGCTCCAACTCCAGTTCCGAGAAGCCTTGAGCAACCGCTGTACCGCCGAGCTCTTGGCCATCTTCAGCGCCATCCTCTGTGGCCACCGGCTCGTTGATAACGACCGCAACCGAGATACGCTCTAAGGTGCCGCCCTGGCGTTTAACATGACGTACGGCACGATCCATTTCATAGTTGCGTGTGGTTTTGCTACTCAGAGTGCTGAGGCTCTCATTTTCTGGCTCGGCGCCGACTAGCTGTCCATCGACAACTGCAACTGGGTCTAATGGCGCGGTGTTTGATGTAGCGCCGGGGACCCCTCTAGCATCTCTGGCAGAGCCCTTTTCTACAGTTAATATTTCGGAGCGTGCTCTGGGTCCATTGTCATTGCCATCATACTCTTCATAAGTCGATTCAATCTCGGTGAAATCCATCTGTACATCCACTTCTGAGCGCACATTACCAGAGCCTACAACTGGGGTTAAAAGGGCGTCAATACGGCTGCGGTAACTTTCTTCGAGACGCTGCTGATGTTCCATTTGTACAGAGTTGAGCTGCATCGACGCAAAGTTATTGGCGTCAGTTAAGAGCTTGCCGCGCTGATCGACCACGACCACATCTTCCGCGGCCAAATAGGGAATACTGGAGGACACCATATGAGTGATCGCCTCCACCTGTGAAGGGGAAACCACGCGCCCAGGATAGGGAGCAACAACGACCGAAGCCTTGGCTGGGGTGCGATCGCGCACAAATACGCTCTGTTTAGGTGAGGCGAGATGCACGCGTGCAGACTGGATTGTAGAGATCTGGCTAATGCTGCGTCCCAACTCCTGTTCCATGGCCGAAACATAGCGAACCTGCTCCATAAACTGACTGGTGGTCATGGAGGAATCTTCACTCAATGAGTCAATTCCGCCAGCGGCACCACCCTGCGGCAGACCCCTTGAGGCTAAGAAAATCCTGGCTTCATGATAGCGCGCATCAGGGACCTTTAATTCACCAGTTTGGGCATCAATTTTGGCGCTGTACTCGGCGCTGGACAGGGCTTCAAAAGCAGCTTGGCGGTCAGATTCGGACAGTCCCGGATAGACTACTCGGTAGGCCGGTTCCTGAACCCAAGAGTAGGCGATTATAAAAACGGCGATGGTCAGCAGCGCAATAATGGCCGGCATGGATTTACGCACGGCGGGCTGTTCAAGCACATCGCGTATGCTGGGCAGTGACGCCGACGGCGATGCGGCCTCAGGCGTCGGCGAGGCCGGCACTGTTTGACTCTGTGCCGACGGTACCGCTGGAGCGGGCACCGGGGCGCTGCTCTCAGCATTTTCTGGAGCATTCAAATCATTTGGATTTGCGACTGTAGTTGCCATAATTATCTTCTCTTTTCAGTGCTTACACTGGCATGTTCATAATTTCTTCGTAGGCCTTTAATACTTTGTTTCTTATCTGAAGCGTTGCTTCAAAGGCTAACGATGACTTTTGCATACTCATAACCACATCGGTGAGGGGAATATCTTCGCCCCGCTCATAGGCCGTACGCATTGTTTTTGCGGTTTGCTGAGAGGCATTTACCTCCTGCAGTGCACCTTTAATACTGTCGGCAAATCCTGCCGTGCCAGTGGGCTTTACTTCACCTGTGGCATCTGGTGACAGCTTTATTCCGTCTGCGGCCTGGGCCTGATACTGGCGAATTTGACTCAGTACAGATTCGATATTGCCGGCGTTGGTTGGGTTTACCATGATCTAGTCTCCTGCCGCGCTATCGGGCGTAAGCACGAGTCACAGAAATACCCTGCTCGCGCAGTTTCTGTAACTTGTGTCGCAATGTTCTAGGGCTAATTCCCAGTCTCTCGGCAGCCTGGTCACGACTGCGCGATGCCTGTAGGGCCGCCATAATGCTCTGGCATTCACTGTTCTTAACTGCCTGATTGAGCGGCTGATCCGGCTCCACCATAGTCTCGCTGAAATAGGGTTGGGCGCCATTGGGCAGTGGCGGATTAGTGAAATAACCATTGGCCTGAACCACAGCTCGCTGCTGCTCAAACTCATCGGCAATTGGCATGTCATCAAAAATCAGATGCTGACTATCAATGGGACCCTGATTAGCCAACACCATGGCTCTAATAATCACATTTTGTAGTTCGCGGACATTGCCCGGCCATCTGTAGGTGACCAATAGCTGCTGCGCTTCGGTGGTAAGCCGAGCGGGCTGACCCTCAGCTGCCTGTTGATTTATAAACTGCTCAACTAGGGGCAAAATATCCAGTGGCCGCTCGCGCAGTGGTGGAATCGTTAATTTAAAGGCACTAAGGCGAAAATAGAGATCTTCGCGGAAGCTGCGCTGGGCAATGGCATTTTTTAAATTGCGGTTGGTTGCGGCGATTACCCTAATATTTAAGTCTATGGCTTTTTGGCCACCCAGTCGCACGACTGAGCGCTCTTGTAAGATGCGCAGTAACTTGGCTTGAAGATGAAATGACATCTCACCAATTTCATCTAAAAAGATGGTACCACCCTGAGCCTGTTCAAACAGTCCGGGCTGAACTTTACTGGCGCCGGTAAATGAGCCTTTCTCGTGACCAAAGAGCATATCTTCAATCAGATTCTCCGGCATAGCGGCGCAGTTAAACGCAATAAAAGGGCCCTCATAACGGGGAGATGCATCATGTAATATGCGGGCCAAGACTTCTTTGCCTGCACCGGTGGGGCCGGTCAGCAAAACGGTTACATCAACCTGTGCCACTCGCTCGGTCAAGGCGAGCAGATTGCGGCTAACGGGATCGGCAAACACAAATGCCGGTTGTTTTTTACTCGGGGCAACGTTGGCTTGAGCAAAGGTTTCAGCCCATTCAACAGCCGACTTTTGATCGCTGGACACTACTGTCAGAGCGCCCTGACCCATGGCCTCAACCCCCAGTTCCAACATCTCGCGAGGCACTCGCGCGACGATAGGGGCAATAGCACTGATCGCAGTTTGCCGCGACTGCAGCTGCTTAAACAGATCGATATTGCGACTCAGATTTACCACCACCACATCGGCGTTGATAATGTCTTCATCGCTCAGTGTCGCTGAGGAGGCCTGACTGATCATCAGACCCTGAGCAGTAAATGCCGATAACGCCACTGAGTCCAGTTGCTCCAGCGGATCCAGCCACAGAACGGCCATCATATTTGTCTTTGCCACATTGCTACCTTTTAGATTAATTGCCGCTTTTAACGGTTATATCCAGAGATAGCAATTTATGTGCCAAAACGATTTGTATATATAAAACAATGAGTTAGCTATATAGCGGCAAGAAAGTGTCAATAATCTGCCAGTGGCAAGAGGTCGGCTATTTGACAGGCAAGCGGTACAAATGGATTGGGGAATTGGCAATGATTAGCGGCAAGGCTTCGCCGTATTCGATAGATCAACTGTTTTCTGAGAGGCCGTATTTATTGATTTTTTCAATCAAGGTGGTGCGCTGTAAATTGAGTAATCGTGCGGTTTTAGAGACATTGCCCTCGGCTCTGCCCAGAGCCTGCTTGATGAGATTGCGCTCTATTTCAAGCAGATGCTGTTTGAGCTGCATGCCCTGCTCCGGGAATGAATCGCCGCCCTGAGCGAGCATAATCACGCGCTGCACTTCATCGACCGGTTCGTCAACAGTCTCTGGCGGCTCAATACTGGTATCTATCTGTGAAAGCGCTCCAGCTTCGGCGCCATTATCTGCGTCGGCAAAACCACTCATCAGGGTACTGAGAGCATCGGCGCTACTGGTTTCGGCAATGGTGCGAATCCCCGATGGAATCATACTCGACGGCACCTTGCGTAAATCAACCTGTTGCCCCGAATAGAGTGCGGTATATCTGTCCACGAGATTGGATAACTCGCGTACATTGCCCGGCCAGTCATATTGGATCAACAGCTGCATAGAACCACTCATCATAGTGATCGGCGGCTGACCCGCTTTGGCATGGTGTTTGGCAAAATGCTCAAATAGCATTGGAATGTCTTCTCTGCGCTCTTGCAGCGCTTTTATTTCCATCGGCATAACATTGAGGCGATAGAAGAGGTCTTCGCGGAAATCACCCTGCTGGATAAGCTTTTCAATATTTTTGTGCGTTGCGGCTACCACCCGAACATCGATATTGGTCGACTGTGTGGAGCCCACCGGATCGATGATCCGCTCTTGCAGCACTCGCAGCAACTTGACCTGCAGATCCATTGACATGTCGCCGATTTCATCGAGAAATAAGGTGCCACCATTGGCCAGCTCAAAGCGGCCTTTGCGGTCGGAGATAGCGCCGGTGAATGAGCCTTTGCGATGGCCGAACAGTTCACTTTCGAGCAATTCTCTCGGGATAGCGCCGCAGTTAACCGGGATAAATGGACCATCCGCCCGCTCTGAGCAGCTGTGCAGCGCCTTGGCTACCAGCTCCTTGCCCGTGCCGCTGTCGCCTAGAATCAGAACCGTTGAACCACTCGGACCCACTACCTCTATCAACGCACGCAGCTCGTTGATCTCTCGGCTTGATCCGACAATTGAGGTTAGCTTGGACAAAAACTATTTTCTCGGCAAATCCTTGGGTATATTTAGCTGTTTCATCCATTAATTCAGCGAGATATTATTTTTTCTGTTCCAGAGTATAGATGTAAAGATACCGGAGTTATACAGTTTCTAATATGAAAGCGCTGAGCAGCACTTTAAAACTACTGACAGACTAGCCCTGGTTAGGTACATTAGTCTGACTAAAAATACTAAATCAAATTAAGGGGAATTTCGGTGCATAGAGTGCGCGAGGCTTTAATCGAAGTTTTTATTATTTTCTGTGTCGGCAGCCTGATTGGCGCGGCTCTGGCTCTAGTATCCAACCTGTTTGTTTCCGGCGTGCAGTACTTTAGTCAGCAGCGGCAAGCCAGTGACTTACTCTCTTTAACGATTGGCGATCAAACCCTGTCGTTTTCTAGCGTGCTGTTTCTCTGGGCCGCCGCCGCTGTGGTTGTGTTTATCAGGACTGGATTGGGCATCACCCGCTTTACCGGGCCCGCCGACTCTATGTACGCAGCGCATCAGGTTCATCAGCCATTGGATATTAAAACCGGTTTCGCCTCTACTCTCGCGGCCTTTACCTCAGCCAGCGGCGGGGCCTCAGTTGGTCAATATGGTCCTGTTGTGCACTTTGGTGCGACCATGGGCATCTGGGTTAAACGCTTTGTCTCCAGCCGTTTAAGCCATGAAATCTATCTTGGTTGCGGTGTGGCGGCAGCAATTTCAGCGGGCTTTAACGCGCCGATCGCGGGCGTAATTTTTGCTCATGAGGCGATTTTGCGGCACTTCTCCATTCGTGCAATTGCACCAATTACCGTGGCCTCAGTATCTGCCAGTACATTGAGTAACTATTGGTTTCCCCATTCAGCCACATTTGAAATTGCCTCTGTCGTTCCCAGTCTTGCGGAAGTAGTGCCTTTTTTAGTGGTGTTATCGCCCTTTTTTGCACTGGTCGCGATTATATTTATGCTCAGCCTACGCTACGCGGCAAAGTTTGCTGCCTCTCTAGATACGTCACCGCTGTTACTGCCTTTTATCGGCGCCACTATCTGTGGATTGGTTGGCGTATGGGTGCCGCAAATTCTGGGCCTGGGTATTGCCAGTATTAATGACATGATTGCCGGTGAATTTGTACTGTCACTCTTAATTGTCGTGCTGGTGGCGAAAATATTGATGACAGCCATATGCCTCGGTTCAGGTCTTTTTGGCGGGGTGTTTTCCCCTTCATTATTTGTCGGGGTGGCTGCCGGTGCTCTGGCTGGGCAGATTCTAAGCAATTTCGGTTTTGCCGATATTGCCAGTGTTATCAGCGTGGCGGCGATGGCGGCAATAAGCTCTGCCGTTATTGGTGCGCCGCTTTCCGCCGTGCTTATTGTCTTAGAGCTGACTCAGTCTTATCAGTACGCCGTCGCCGCAATGATGGCGGTTATGGTATGTACACTGATCACCAATCGCCTGTTTGGCAATTCCTTTTTTGATCGCCAATTACTTGATCGCGGAATCGATTTGAGCAAGGGCCGCGAAGCCATAGCACTCGGCCATCAGGTTATCGGACCATTTGCCAGCGATGACTATATTGGCGCCACGACCCAAACCTGTGGCACCGATCTGCAGCATGAGATGAAAACCCGCGGCCATACCGAGGCCTATGTAATGACAGAGTCCGGACAGTTGCTTGGCAAAGTAACTATTTATATGGCTATTGAGGCGGGCGACAATGCGGTAAGTGAATTTATGGATAGTCGTCCTATGACGCTGTATACCGATGAGTCACTCGATGCCGCTATGATCAAGGTCAGCCAGTTTGTCGGTGAGAGCCTGCCTGTAGTAAATAAAAAAACTGGGGCGCTCCATGGTAGTATTGCTGAAGGGGCGCTGTTCCAAGCGGTTATTGATGTACAGAATCAGGCGCGTAATTTAGAGCGCACCTGATATTAAAAGTTAACCTGTGAGTCTGTTATGAAGTATTTTCTGCGTGTCATTATTGTTTGCAGCTGCTTGGCATCACCTGCAGTGCTGGGAGAAGCTTTTCAAGCCGGCCTCAGTGCACTGGAGCGTGGCCACTATGCCACCGCAATGCGCGCCTGGCTAAAATTGGCCCGCGGCGGCGCTGCAGAGGCGCAGAATAATATTGGTCATATGTATGAAGAGGGTTATGGCGTGTCACAGAACTATACACAGGCCATGACCTGGTACAAACAGGCTGCGGAACAGGGCCTTGCTGAAGCACAGCACAATGTCGGCATGCTCTACTACCACGGCTATGGCACAGCGCAGAATCACCGTGTTGCTATCCAATGGTTTAAGCGCGCGGCTCAGCAAGAGCTGGCCGATTCACAATATATGCTGGGTCTGGCCTACCATCAGGGTAAGGGCGTTGGGCTGGATTATGAGTTTGCCAAATATTGGTTTTCAAAGTCGGCCAAACAGGCCTATGCCAATGCCCAGTTTATGCTGGCGTTTATGTTGCAAGCTGGCGATGGCGGCGAGTCAGAACCATTTAAAGCTTTGGTCTGGAGTGAACTGGCGAGGCGCAATGGTAAAACGGATGCCGATGATATCTCTAATTTATCCAAGCTATTGGTTGAAGATGAAGATATCGCAAGATCGCTGGTTTATGCCGACCAATGCCTGGAAACCAACTATGAAAAGTGCCCGCAGTAAAAAACCGCCGCTCTAGGGTAATTAATTCCATTATTTGCTAAAGAATCTCGGTGTTTCTCCGATATTAATAGTAAGTAAATAAGGAGTTACACCAAATGGCTGTCAATAAAAAAGCACTAAATGCCTATCGCAGCGTTGGCGCCGCCTCTGCCGTTCCCTATGCAGATCGCGTGCAGCTGATACAGATGTTATTCGATGGACTCCTAGCCGCTCTGGCTGACGCCGAAGGTCATATACAGCGCAATGATATTCCCGCTAAATCCGAATCTTTTGGTCGCGCCAGCAAAATTATTATCGGCCTACAGGGCTCGCTGGACTTTGAGAAGGGCGGGGAAATAGCGCGCAATCTCAGTGAACTTTACGACTACTGCACCAGACGCCTATTGAAAGCCAGCTTGCGCAATGACGTCAGTATTCTTCACGAAGTACGCAGCCTGCTAAACGAAATCAACTCCGCCTGGGAGCTGCTTCCCAATCTACTAAAAAGCGAGCCCGTTGCGATGGCCTCTTAGGCTGTAAGCCTACCCTGAGATAAATTGCGCTAATACATAAGTGGTAATACTATAACTCCTCAATCGTATTGACTGGGGAGTGATTACCTATGCACGTCTATCAACGACGGGTAATGGAAGTTCTTAATAAGGGCGATAATCAAGACGCTACAAGTCGCGCCTGTGATATCTTTCTGTCTGTCCTTATTGTGCTCAATCTGGTGGCGGTTTGCCTGGAATCTGTAGCGTCAATAAATCGCGAGTATCACAGTGCGCTTGTCGCCTTCGAATGGTTTTCTGTAAGTATTTTTCTAGCCGAGTACTTGCTGCGTATCTGGTCGATTGCCGCCGATGACCGCAACCCCGCAAAGACGCCTCTAGGGCGCCGTGCGCGCTATATCTTTAGCTTTACTGGCCTGATTGATCTGGCTGCCATTCTACCCAGTATCCTTCCGCTGATTATGGGTGGCGTGGATCTGCGCTGGTTGCGCGTACTACGCCTGGTGCGACTGCTTAAAATATCCCACTACTCCTCTGCCCTGGAAGACTTATTCTCTGCCGTCTACGAGGAGCGGCGCTCGTTTGCCGCCGCACTCTACCTCATGGCGATCGCATTGTTTTTATCCAGCTCAATGATGTATCTGGCAGAGTTTGAGGTTCAACCCGAGCATTTCCGCTCGATACCTCAAACAATGTGGTGGTCGTTAATTACATTGACGACTGTGGGTTACGGGGACGTCTATCCCATTACGCCTTTGGGCCAGATTATTGGTGCCTTTACTGCGCTTATGGGCGTCTGCACCGTTGCGCTGCTTACCGGTATTGTCGCTTCGGCATTCTCTAACCAGATGGCTCGCCGAGAGGCTATTTTTGAAGCTGAGATTAATGCGGCGATGAGTGACGGCGTTGTCACCAAGGATGAAAAACTACATATTGACGAGTTGCGTGAACGGTTCAATATTCCAGAGGAACACGCCACAGCTATTTTTGCTCTTTTGGCTGAGAGCAGAGAAAAAAAGTAACGGCTTAGGAGCCGCCGTTGATTATAACTTCGATACGGCGGTTTTTAGCGCGCCCTGCCGGGCTGTCATTTGAAGCCAGAGGCTTGGTGTCAGCAGAACCGGTGACCGTCACACGGCCATCTGCGACTGGCGAATTATTGAGCAGGTAATCTGCTACCGCTGCGGATCTGGCCGCCGACAGGTCCCAATTGGAACGGAACCTCTCGCTAAAGGCCATGGGGACATTATCAGTGTGCCCTTCAATGGTAATCAGCCCTGTACTATTGCTAATCGCGCTGCCAACTTTATTGAGCAGCGGTTTAAAACCGGGCTGCAAATCAGCGAAACCGCTGCGGAACGATCCCCGCTCGGCGAGCCGTACAATAATATTGTCGCCATCGCGCTCGACCTCGGCCAGCCCTTCACTAATCTCTTTTGACAGGTCCATTCGGAGCTGCTGATACTGGTCAGCAATAGCCTGTTCTCTGTCTTGGCTGCTCTCACCTGACAGGCTCTCGTCGACATTATCTGGCGAGGCTTGCTCTACCTGTATTTGCGAAACTACCTGCGCCTGAGCCGCAGCAACTTTGGCGTATACTTCAAGATCGTTCTGCGCCACTCGAGCACCGGCGTCAGCCTTGCTGGCTTCGCCACTGGTCCCTGATTTAGCCTCTGACTCAACCTTGACCACCAGTTTATTGTCCTCGATACGCACACTGACTTTACCTTCGGCAATTTCTGCGGCAAGAGACTTCTGTAATACCTGAATATCTGAGTTGGTATCTGAATCCTGGGTCTTGGTATCGGTTTTTAATTCTGGATCTACCGGCGGCTCTTCATCCGTGGTCTGCTCTTGAATCACGTCCATCAATGTTGGATCGACTTTGGCCGTCTTATACTGCTTGGCAATAATACTCTTTGCCTTGGGTGGCTCTACAACTGGCACTAGGCGCTGAACACCAAAGGCATTTTTCATCGAACCACTGACTTCTTTATATTTGGGCACGTTCATCTCGGCAAACGACAGCAGAAGTACAAAAAAGGCCATTAGCAGTGTCGCCATATCGGCAAAGGTTGCCATCCATGCGGGGGCCCCACCCCCTTTGCAGGGCGGACAGTCGGGCTCCGGAGGCGGTTCTTGTTCCTCGGGCGGCTCCTCCTCGATCTCCTCTTCTTCTGGCGCAACAACGGGCAGCGGCGCCTCCTCTATCTCAGAGAGTTGGTCGTCAGCAACGATTTTTTCGTCTTCGTTTTCAGCCATTAGACTAGGTCCAACCTGAGTTTAGGAGCCATCGACAATCACCTCGATACGGCGGTTGCGCGCACGGCCTTCAGATGTGTTGTTGGTCGCTATTGGTTTGGTGTCAGCAAAGCCGGCAACCAACATATTTTCTTGAGCGAAGCCGGAATTATTAATAAAAAAGTCCGCTACCGTAGCCGAGCGTGCGGCAGATAGGTCCCAGTTAGAATTAAAGCGCTCGCTAAAGGCGACGGGCACATTATCGGTATGGCCCTCGACCCGAACTTTGCCCTCTGATGCTGCCAGCGAGTCACCCACTTGACGCAGTAATGTGATAAATCCCGCTTGCAAATTGGCGCTGCCGGAAACGAAGGAGCCCTGACTGGCCAATCGCACAATAATGCGGTCGCCATCGCGCTCTACTTCCGCCAGCCCCATTTGAATTTCTGCCGCCAGATCCGAGCGAATTTTCTGCAACCGGTCCTCAATATTTTGATTGTTACTCGCGCCACCACCAGATGGATTCTGGTCACTGTCTTGCGTATCGGTTGCACTGATATCTGATCCCGAAGCAAGCTGCTGCTTGCGGACTTCAATTTCAGTGGATGTCTCGGCCTGAGCATCAATGACTTTAGCGGCGATATCCAGCGTTTCTTGACTAATCGGCCCACCGCTGCCATTTCCATCACTGGAGCTATCCTCTCCACCACTGGATTGCGGAGATTGCAGCTCGACAACAACCCGCTCGCCTTCAAGTCGAACAACGACCTGGCCCTGCTCAATCTCTTCGGCCAGAGTTTCCTCTAGCTTTCGAAAACTCTGCTCAGTTTTAAAGTCAGCTTTGTTTTCTTGGGTTTTCACCACTACATTTTTTTTGGTCATCTCTTCTGAGCGCTGACGCTTGCGATCGATAACGGTGGGCTGCGCGACTGCTGGCGTAAACTCCTCCTTGACCAGGCTGCGCGCCGTGGGAATTGAAATAACTGGCACGACTCTCTTTACACCAAAGGCTGCTTTCATTGAGCCCGCAATCTGCTTGTACTTGGGCACGTTCATTTCGGCAAAGGACAGCAGCAGTACAAAGAAGGCCATCAATAATGTCGCCATATCGGCAAAGGTCGCCATCCAGGCCGGCGCTCCACCGCCTTTGCAGGGGGGGCAGGGCGCAGGCGCGTCACTGGTAGGGCCTCCACCCTCCCGTGGTTCCTCGTCGGGGACCTCTTCCGGGACCTCGTTTACTACTTCCTCTTCAGCCATCAGTTAACTTGAACCTAAGCCGCAGGCACTAGTTTGGCGCGCGCTTTAGGACTTAAGAAGGCAGCCAGGAAGTCACTTAGTACACGGGGATTGCCGCCGTCTTGAATAAATAGTATGCCTTCGATAATTAACTCGTTGTTTGCCTCTTCGAGGTCCGCCTGATTCTCCAATTTCATGGCAATTGGCAAACAGATAACATTCGCCAAAATAGCACCGTACATGGTGGTCAACAAAGCAATAGCCATCGCGGGACCAATCGCCTTTGGATCCGACATATTACCCAGCATCTGTACCAAGCCAATCAATGTTCCAATCATGCCCATCGCCGGCGCAATTTCACCCCAGGCGGAAAAGATCTTGGCGCCCATGGAATGGCGCATCTTGGTCATGGTCTTCTCTCTTTCCAAAGAGCCTTTAATAATGGCGGCGTCCGCACCATCCACCAGCATCGCCACCGCCTTGGCTAGAAATGGGTTGGCAATTTCCTGCCCCTCGAGAGCAATCATGCCGTCTTTACGGGCAATAGTCGCAAGCTCAACGATCTGCTCAATAAGCGTTTCTGGCGCGTCGAGTTTGTTTTTAAAGGTTTTTGCCATTACGCCGACGGCGCCTAAAAATTCACCTAGCGAAGAGCGAAACATAACCACCATTATCGATCCGCCAATTACGATAAGAATAGATGAGGTATCAATAAATGCTGACATATCATCAATGGCCATTACAATTAAGCCAAAGGCGCCTACTAAACCTACAATCGTTGCGATATCCATGAACGTTCCTTAACTCTGTCAATAATGTCGGTGCTCGAGTCTCAAATGAGCAGATTCTCTGTTCTCTAATTATCGGCAGTTATCAATAAATATTGAGCCCGCCAGATATTCCATCCAATAATAGTTAGATTGATTCAGAATCATAGCAAATAGGCCGCTTTAGCTTATTAATTTCTGCCAACTGTCGATATACTGAGTAAGAGTTCAGAATACGCTTAATATAAAGGTTATTTAAACGAGTTCAATGTTATAAATCCGCTAGTGAATCTTATTGTCTCTGGGATCATTTACATGTTTTACAAGTCCAACTCATTAGATACAGCAAAAGGAGATAGCTTGTGAAAGATAAAGTATTAGGGAAGACAGCCGTACCAAAAAACTTTATAGCCCTATGTAACAGCCCATTTCGCCGCGCTGGCACCTTGGGTCTGGCTGCCTCGATGATGATTCTATTGGCCAGTTGCGATGGCTATCGTGTTGCAGAAAAATGCAAAGACCAAATTCCCCGCGGTGACAAAGGCAAGTTTGTTACCGATGCTACCGGCCTGGCCAAAGATATTGAAACCGGCACTACCTGGTATAGGTGCGCCGCAGGCAAACGTTTTTCTAATTACCGCTGTAAGGGTGAAAGCCTTCACCTAAATTGGGATGAGGCGACAGACTACGCCGCAGAGTTTTCTGAGAAATCCGGTATTAAATGGCGCCTGCCAACCAATGACGAGATGAAATCAATTGTCGAGTCATCCTGCAATGGACCAGCGATAAACGATAATGTATTCCCAGCCACAGAGTCTTATAATCATTGGACATCCAGTGATAGCTGGCATCAAAAAGCCTTTAAGTGCTCTATAAATACCTACAATGGCAGTTTGACCTGTCGCCAGGCGAGAGTTCTGGAGCAGCCTTTTTTACTGGTTCAGGATTAGACTGATCATTACTGCCTGATGGCCGGTTTTGGCGAAAAACTAAGGCATTCGTCGCCGTGCACACGGATCACGTCCATGCTGGGCAGCATCTTGGACTTAAAACCCATGGCATCACATCCATAGGGCCATTTCGGCTCATGGGTTATTTTAAAATATTTACAGGCCCAGCAATCAGGGCTGTTCTTTTTTCGCTGCGTCACGCTTAGGTTTCCAGTACTCCTGATAGGCTTTCCACAGGATTGTAGTAACAAACATCACACCAATAAGCGTGGCGAAGATGTCAGTAAGGGCTATACCTTTGATCCAGGACAACTCAGGCCTGATGTACAGCATTAAAATCATGGGTATGGCGACTAAAAAGTAGGTGCGGATCAGTTTGCACATAACACATGGCGGCCTGCTGTTTTCGTCTGCCATTACGTTCACCCCTAACTCGAAGCCAAGTTTTAAGGCCATTTAAGGCCAGCGTTTTAATCTGATTACATTTTATGCACATCTGATCCACGACGCCAAATAATCTTTTATTTAAGTGCCGTTGCTGTAAGCACTCGCACCCGATACTGAGATGCCTTATCGGCATCCACAATGGGACCGATACCTGTGCTGATGCTGAGCTCACCACCTGAGGGAATTGTTTGCGCTAATCTAAGACGCCGTCCGTCCCCCGCCACCGACAGCTGTAACTGAATTGCGGTCATGCTGACCGGGCTGTTATTTGTAGTCGTAACCAGCAGGTAACCCTCTGCAGTTAAGGACAGGCGCGCACTTAAGAATAAATGTGGTTCCAGTTGTAAACGCAATGCTGTTAACTGTTGATGGGACCGCTTGCCGATCTCGCCACCAGCTGCAACCGCCTGTTTAAAATAGCCTGCCGCCTGCTGGTACTGCTGGCTGGCCATCGCCGACTCGCCCAAATAATAGCTGGCAGCTGGAGTTGGCAACAGTGCATAACTGCGCTTTATATCCGCTAAGCCCAAATCTTTTTGGCCGCGATCATGACGCAGAATCCCTCGCGCGAGGTAGCCACTGAAATATTCTGGATTCTTACCTATGGCGGTGGTGAATGCTTTTTCTGCATTGCTGTCATTGTCGATCATCTTCCAAGCCTGGCCCCGCAACTCCCAGAACGAGGCTTCGCCGGGCTGAAGGGCAATGGCCCTATCCAGTTTGTTTAATGCTGTTTTGCCATCTTTTTTCTTCAGCGCTGCGGCACCGGCCTCTGCAGCTTTATAGGCACTGGCATCTCTGCTCAGCTGCGCAATGGCCTTCTGATAGCGCGCCTTGTAGCGCTGGCCTCGCGGCAGGGTTTGAGCTCTGGCAATATTAGCTTGCACACGTTTAATCGATGGCGGATGGCTGGCAAATAGTCCGCTGAGAAAATCGGCCTGTCGACCCTCACTGAGTTTGACAAAGACCTGCTGCAGTTCCACTGCACCACTGGGCTCATAACCTGCCTTAGCCATATAGTTCATACCGTAATAATCTGATTCCAATTCATCATCGCGACCATACTTGGCCATCCATGCCGCGGCCCCCAACTGCGATGCCATGCTGTAGAATTGAGCGCCTTCGCGCCCTGCAGTGCCTATCCCGATAGCAACAATACCCATATTGCTCAGGGTTCCCCTTGTCATTTGCGAGGCGCCATGGCGAGCGGCCGCATGCACAATCTCATGGGCTAAAACGGCCGCAAGCTGAGATTCATCCTCTAAATACATTAACAGGCCACGGTTAATAGCGATTTTTCCCCCGGGCAGGGCCCAGGCATTGGGGACTGAATTATTGAGTACAACGAACTCATAGGGCAGATTGGGCTGATCACTGACCAGAGCCAGTTTTTTGCCCACGCCGGCGACATAGGCCTGAAGCTTGGCATCGAGATAGTAGTCACCACCCTGTGACTGACGCGAGGGCTGGTAATTTCTTTCGCCCAGTGCGATCTCTTGCTGTGGCGACATAAAAGACAGCTCGTTTTTACCGGTAACCGGATTGACCGAGCAACCTTGCAAAAACACAACCGCAGCTAAAAAAGCTGCGTATACTAGGTTGTTCCTGTGGACCATGCTGTTACTCCTTTTTGTGTCTCTCTAGCGCCTTTTGGTTGCTATAATGACAGCACTAAATTCACCGAATTTCCACAAAACGGCAGATTTAAATGATGTTGACTGTTATTTCTCCCGCCAAAAAGCTCGACTACAGCGGCACAGTTGAGACTCAGGCCCATACTCAACCAGAACTTTTAAGTCATTCGAAAGAATTACTCAAGGGCCTCAAAACCCTTTCGCCACAGGATGTCTGTGCCCTGATGGGGCTCAGCGATAAGCTCGGCGCGCTCAACTACGAACGCTTTCAGGAATGGCGCACACCATTTAATCAAACGAATGCACGCCAAGCGGTGCTGGCATTTAAAGGTGATGTTTATCAGGGGCTGGACGCGCAGAATATGAGCGCTGAAGAACTCGACTGGGCACAGGATAATCTACGCATTCTATCCGGGCTCTATGGGCTGCTGCGGCCGCTCGATTTAATGCAACCCTACCGTTTGGAGATGGGCACTAAATTTAACAATAGCCGCGGCGCTGATCTGTATAAATTTTGGGGTGATATCATCACCGATGAAATCAATAAGGTGCTTACGGGAAAAGCTCCCGTGCTGTTAAATCTCGCCTCTAATGAATACTTTAAGTCGGTACAGATTAAAAATATTAACGGCCGCATTATCACCCCTCAATTTATGGATAAGAAAGATGATAAGTACAAGATTATTAGCTTTTTTGCCAAGAGGGCCCGTGGTCTTATGAGCGCCTATATTATTAAGAACAAGATTACTGATGTTGAGCAAATCAAAGGCTTTAATGTTGACGGTTATAGTTACAGTGCTGCCATGAGTGAAGGGGATAAGTGGGTTTTTACTCGCGGTTAAGTTTTTGAATTAATCAGGATAGGACATGGATAAGCCTTTTTCACAAGCCTGTATCAATAACCGCGCCCCCATAGCCGATGTCCTTGAACGCGTCTTTGCCGACAAAAGAGATATTCTAGAAATCGGCAGTGGCACTGGCCAGCATGCAGTTTGGTTCGCTAGTAAAATGCCACATCTCTGCTGGCAGACCAGTGATCAGGTGCAAAACCATTCGGGTATCTGCCAGTGGCTTGACGAATGTTCATTACCCAATCTACTTGCACCTATTCCTTTAAATGTTCTCAAAGATGCTTGGCCCAATCGCTATTACGATGGTATCTACTCTGCCAACACTGCACATATCATGCCCTGGGAAGCAGTGGTGGCAATGTTTTCTGGCGTTGGTGAGCGACTTTTAAGCAACGGTGTATTTTGTCTCTATGGGCCAATGAAATATATGGGAGAGCTGAGTGCTCAGAGCAATGTGCAGTTCGATCGCATGCTCAAACAGCAATCTCCCCATCAGGGCATTAGAGAATTTCACGATATTAATCGGTTGGCTCTCAAGGCCGGATTAGTACTTTTAGAAGACCTTGCGATGCCGGCTAACAATCGGTTTTTGGTGTGGCAAAAAGCCTAGGCAGCTAAAAACTAGTCCAGTAGCAGGTAGTCTAGGGCAAGGCCAATAAAGATCACCATGCCAACCCGATGGTTATTTAAAAAAGACTCAAAACAGGCGTCGCGCTCGCGGCTTCTCGCCTGTATATGTTGATTGATAAAATACAGTGCGGCGGCAATCAGCCCCATCATATAAAACCAGCTGCGGCCAAACTGCAATCCGGCCATGAGTAATAAAATTAATGCCATTAGCTGCAGCAGAGCAATGATCAATAAGTCGTAGCGGCCAAATAATATGGCTGTAGATTTAATACCTACTTTTAAATCATCGTCTCTGTCGACCATGGCATAGTAGGTATCAAAGGCGATGGTCCACAGAATTACCGCCACAAAAATAATCCATAATGATACTGGTAGTTGGCCGCGCTCGGCGGCAAATGCCATAGGAACAGCCCAGGCCCAAGCGGCACCCAAGCCCAGTTGTGGCAGATGGGTAAAGCGCTTTAAAAACGGATAGGTCGCAGCGAGTGCCAGCCCGCCAAACGATAAGATAATGGTTAACTGGTTGGTCATCAGCACCAGTGCCAAGGATAAGCAGAGCAGCAACACAAATAAAATAAGAGCCTGATAAGGCTGTATCTCACCGGCGGGCAGAGGTCGATTTTTGGTTCGCTCTACGCTGCCATCAACATTGCGATCTGCATAGTCATTAATGACACAGCCCGCCGCGCGCATCGCCACGACACCGAGAGTAAAAATAATGAGGTTTGCGACTGATGGACTGCCCGCCCCTGCAAACCACAGTGCCCACAATGTCGGCCACAATAAAAGGTAGGTGCCTATCGGCCGGTCGAGTCGCATCAGTCGCAACCATCGATTTGCCTGCCTGGGTGTTTCTATTGAGTTGGTCATTTATTACTGCCGCGTAAAGCCAATATTAAGGCTTTGATTGTAAGGTTTAAATGCGGGTAAAAATATCTCGCTGACCAGTAAGGGTTTTTGATCGAGACGAAAGACCGAACGCCGCCCCCAGAGCAGCGATGTAATCTCACCTAATGCGGATGGTAGCTGAGCATTATTTGAGGATATACAGGCAACTTCGACCGGCGCACGGCTCATACTCGGGTCATTAAATAGCAGCGCTCCAAGAGGGCTGCTGTCGAGATGACGCAGTCTTCTCAGCCGCCCAGTCAGGGTCGCCAATGGGATAATACTGCGCGCGTAGACCCAGGGCTGACCTCGGCCATATAAAATGACCTCTCTTATCAATGCTAACCTGCGTGGCGGCAATGATAGTGCGCGCATCTCGGACAGCCTGGGTAACTGCAACCTCTGCTCGAGCACCTGTACAGTAAATTCACCCCCACTGGCATCGATAAGACGCTGGGTTAATGAGCCGGTATCAGATAACCATCCACGCCAGTGCTGAGGAACTGATCTATCTGTTACCGAGATCATCTGTCGCCAGGCAGGCTCTCTATGCAGACGAAAATTTGAAAATCGCGAAGTGGGCAAAGTGGCCTCAATTTACCTTGGAGTAAAGTTTAGGCATGCCCTCGGGGCGGGCGCGAAAACGTTTGTATTCCCACTGATACTGATTGGGGGCCAGATCAACAATTGTTTCTACACCCTGATTCATGGCCTGCAAACTGCTATCTTGGTCTTCGCTATAAATGGCATCGGAAGCTGGCTTAAAAATTATTTTCCAACCGCCAGCAACGCGCAGCGCGGTACACAGAAGAGCCTGACTACCAGATCGCTGCAGCAGGTTGTGCACTAGCGTCATAGTCTGGGCGGGTACACCAAAAATTGGCGCGAATTCACCACTGACTTCTGGTGGCTGTTGGTCGGGAAGAATAGCCGTAACCTCACCTTTTCTTAACGCCTTAATTAATGCGGCTACACCGCGTACGTTGGTCGGCACCAATGTGGCACCGGCGCGTTCACGGGACGATTTGATATAGTGATCTAATGCGCGCATCTTGGGCGGCTCATACAGAGAGGTCATGGCCGCTTGCTTTGAAATCCACAGGCCTATCACTTCCCAATTGCCCTGGTGAGGTATGAGTAGAATGGTGCCGCGATTATTGGCTAGGGCGTTGTGCAAATGGTCCATTCCCTCTACTTGCACTATTTTATTATCTAACCATGAATTGCCTTTGCGCCATAGACGCGGAGTCTCGCACAGCGCCTGACCCAAATGGAGCATACGGCCACGCCCTATAGTCTCGATTTGCTCGGGTGACAGTTGGGGATAACAAAGTGCCAGATTAATTCGCGCTACACGAATTGGCGGTAGATTGAGCCAGATAATCATATAACCAAAGAACTTTCCAAGGGTGCGGGAGACCGAAAGTGGCAACCATGACAGCAGCTTGAGAAAGATTAGGGTTACAGTACTTTTCAAGGCAGTCTCAGAGCTTATCCAGTAGGTCATTTTTAAGGTAGGCACGCAGATCATCACCAATCTCTTGGTGTGACAGACCCAACTCAATATTGGCTTTTAATAAGCCCATCTTACTGCCGCAGTCATAGCGAACACCTTCGTATTCATATGCCAGCACCTGCTCCTCGGTCAGCAAAGTCTGGATGGCATCGGTTAATTGGAACTCACCACCAGCACCTGGCTTAAGGCGTGCTAAGTGCGAAAATATTTGTGGAGTGAAAATATAGCGTCCCGTAACACCCATATTTGAGGGCGCATCGGCAAAGGCAGGCTTTTCAACAATTTGGTCGAGCAAGTAAACTCTCTCGGTTTGCTTGACGCCACTGATCACACCATAGGAAGAGATATCCGGGCCTTCAACCTGCTGCACTGCGATCACTGAGCTTTTGTAAAACTCAAAGGTTTCTACCATCTGCCGCACTGCGCCTTTTTTACAATGGATAAGGTCGTCGGCCAAAATTACTGCAAAGGGTTCATCGCCAACTAGGTGGGATGCTGTGGAAACAGCATGACCCAGGCCCAGCGCTTCGGTTTGACGAATATAGGTACAGCTCACGCCTTTGGGCACGACATTCTGGGCAATAGCCAGCAACTCTTTCTTGCCGCGCTGCTCGAGCTGGTGCTCTAACTCATAGGCTTTGTCAAAGTGGTCGGCAATACTGCGCTTGGTTCGACCAGTGACGAAAATCATTTCCGTAATGCCGGCATCAACGGCCTCTTCAACGGCATACTGTATAAGAGGCTTATCCACAACTGGCATCATTTCCTTGGGGCTGGCTTTGGTAGCCGGCAAAAACCGCGTACCCATACCTGCAACGGGAAATACCGCTTTGCGAACCTTTTCACCATGTCTGACATGAACCATCTAAACTCCTTGATTTATTGAGGCCATCATTTTGTGTGGCGACATTATATCCATAAGTGATTGGGTGAAGGCCACTTATTAAAGGCTTTGAGGCAGATATACCCTATCTTTCTGGGCATGCGCCTTTATAATTGCCGATTCTTTACGTCGTATT
Organism: Porticoccaceae bacterium; assembly: GCA_029242085.1. Taxonomy (GTDB): domain Bacteria; phylum Pseudomonadota; class Gammaproteobacteria; order Pseudomonadales; family Porticoccaceae; genus HTCC2207. The sequence goes on along the minus strand of JAQWUP010000070.1, from coordinate 22,532 downwards.
AAATTTTGTAGGTGAATTTGTGGCTAATCTGTGCACACCTCCTGATACTTTTCAGGAATTAATCTCAAGACTTCAGGAGTACTGGGGCGAAAAAGGCTGTGTGGTTATGCAGCCACTAGATCTGGAAGTTGGTGCCGGTACGTTTCACCCTGCCACGTTTTTGCGCTCTATAGGTCCGGAAGCTTGGAACAGCGCCTATGTTCAGCCATCGCGGCGGCCCACTGATGGGCGCTATGGCGAAAACCCCAATCGCTTGCAGCATTATTATCAGTTTCAGGTGGTAATGAAGCCCTCTCCCGCTGACTTTCAGGAGCTCTATCTCGGCTCTCTGCGTCATCTGGGTATAGATACTCTAGTTCACGATGTGCGCTTTGTGGAAGATAACTGGGAATCACCGACTCTGGGGGCCTGGGGGCTGGGCTGGGAAATCTGGCTCAACGGCATGGAAGTATCGCAATTTACCTATTTTCAACAGGTCGGCGGTCTCGAATGTTACCCGGTAACTGGTGAGATAACCTATGGTCTCGAGCGCATTGCTATGTATTTGCAGGCCGTAGACAGTATCTATGATCTGGTCTGGGCTCATGGCCCGGACGGTGATGTGACCTACGGAGATGTGTTTTTACAAAATGAGGTAGAGATGTCTACCTTTAACTTTGAACATGCAGATGTCGATTTTCTATTTAAGAGCTTTGATCAATTTGAAAAAGATGCCGAACGCCTTATTGAAGCGAGCTTGCCTCTGCCCGCCTATGAAATGGTTATGAAGGCCTCGCATACTTTTAACTTATTGGACGCACGTAAAGCCATCTCAGTAACCGAACGCCAGCGCTATATTCTGCGTGTGCGCACATTGGCCCGCGGGGTTGCGCAGGGCTATTTCGATTCACGTATGGACAAGGGTTTTCCTCTGGCTAACCAAGAGATTGCCGCCGAAGTGATTGCCAAGCACAGTGGAGAATCGAAATGAGCGCGGATTTTCTAATTGAGCTGGGCACTGAAGAGCTGCCACCAAAAGTATTGTTAAGCTTATCCGAAGCCTTCACCGCGGGCATTGTCAGTGGCTTTGAAAATCATAATCTGGCTTTTTCTGAGGTAACTCCCTTCGCTGCCCCGCGCCGCCTTGCCCTGGTAATTAAAGATTTGGATACCCAGGCACCGGACTCCGAAGTTGTTGCCTGGGGGCCACCCACTAAGGTCGCCTTTGACGCCGATGGTAACCCGACCCGTGCCGCCGAAGCTTTTGCCGCTAAGAATGGTATAGAGATCGCAGAGTTAAAAGGCAGTATTGAAAATGATGGCCAGCAGGACAAGCTGTGCGTGCGCCGCGTAGAAGCAGGCAGTCAAACCGATAGCCTGCTCGCTGAGGTGATCAATGCATCGCTGGCCGCGCTGCCTATTCCCAAGCGTATGCGCTGGGGCACTAACAAAGAGGAGTTTGTGCGGCCCGTGCAATGGGCGGTACTGCTGTTTAATGGTCAGGTTTGCCGAGAAATCATTGTCGGCCTTGAGTCGGGCAATATCAGTAGGGGTCATCGTTTTCACTGCAGTGAAGATATTATTATCCAGTCTCCCGACAGCTATGCCGAGCAGCTTGAACAAGCCTATGTGATGGTCGACTTTGACAAGCGGCGCAAGGTTATCCGCGATGGCGTTACCAGGCTCGCGACTGAGTTCGGTGGCATCGCCGTTATCGATGAAGATCTGCTCAATGAAGTCAGTGCACTCAATGAATGGCCGGTACCGCTGCTTGGTAAATTCGACCAGCATTTTCTAGAGGTGCCAGCTCAGGCATTGATTTCTTCGATGAAGGAGCACCAGAAATACTTCCATGTAGTAGATGCCGAGAATAAATTGATGGCGGCCTTTATTACGGTTGCAAATATAGAGAGCAAAGACCCTGCACAGGTGATTGATGGCAATGAGCGGGTTATTCGCCCACGTCTGGCAGATGCGGCCTTCTTTTATCAGAATGATAAAAATGCCTCGCTGGAAAGTCGAAGAGATGCACTTAAACAGGTGGTTTTTCAGGCTAAGCTTGGTTCTGTTTATGACAAAACTGAGCGCGTTGCGGCGCTCTGTGAGACGCTTGCACAATATGCCTCTGCTGATGGCAATCTGACTCGACGCGCTGCTGAGCTCAGCAAATCTGATCTGGTCACCGATATGGTTGGCGAATTTGCTGACTTGCAGGGAACAATGGGCCGTGACTACGCACTGAATGACGGCGAAGATGTCGATGTAGCAGAAGCGCTTTTCGAACAATATCTGCCGCGCTTTGCTGGCGATACTGTACCTGATACTACAGTGGGCACTACGTTGGCGCTGGCCGACCGCTTAGATAGCCTGGTGGGTATCTTTAGCATTGGCCAGCAGCCTTCCGGCTCTCGGGACCCCTTCGCCCTACGCAGAGCTAGCCTCGGCGTATTGCGAATTATGGTCGAACGCGAGGTTGATATGGACCTTAATGTAGCCATTGCCGCTGCGGCAAAGCCGTTTAGCAATGCTGGAGAGGAGGTTTGTGAGTCAGTACTTACTTACGTTATTGAGCGCTTTAAATCGTGGTACAGAGACGAAAATATAGATCCAGAAGTATTCGCCTCGGTGGCTGCACTAGGACTTTCAAACCCTTTGGATATCAATACTCGAGTAATGGCTGTGCACCAGTTTACCCTGCTGCCCGAGGCCACTGCACTCGCGGCCGCGAATAAACGCGTGTCTAACATTCTGGCTAAGCAGCTTGGTGATAAGACTCCGGAGCCCGTCAGTTCTGATCTGTTGCAGGATGCCGCAGAGATAACTCTGGCCACAGAAATTGATGCTCTAGCAAAGCTGGTCTCACCATTACTGGAGCAGCGCGACTACAACGCTGTGCTACAAAAATTAGCTATGTTGCGTGACCCTGTAGATCGGTTTTTTGACGATGTTATGGTGATGGCCGAAGATCAGGCAGTCCGTGAAAATAGACTTGCGCTGTTACATAGCCTGCGCAAACTATTTATTGGAGTGGCCGATATTTCACAACTGGTTCCTGCAAAATAAGCTTGAGGTAATTGCTGGCTAATATGATATTACTCGTGCAACTGGGACGTTCGATAAGATCACTGCTTTTCTACACTGGCTTTATCGCTATCGTGGCCGTTATGAGTGCAGCCTGCTGCCTGCTATGCTTCTTGCCGTTTCGTTTGCTGCAACGCATAGCGACCTCTGGTAATTACCTGACAATGCTATGGCTGCGCGTTACCTGCAATATCCATATTGAGATCAGTGGTGAGGAAAATTTACCCTCGGGCCCCTGTGTTATTCTGAGTAATCATCAAAGCACCTGGGAAACCTTTTTTTTGCAGTGGTATTTCCAGCCGGCCAGCGTTATTTTAAAACGTGAGCTGCTGTGGATACCGCTTTTTGGTTGGTGTTTATACTTTATGCGGCCTATTGCAATAAAACGCTCCAACCCAGCTGGCGCTATTCGATATGTATTAAAGCGTGGTAAGCAGCGGCTGCAAGAGGGCAATAGAATAGTGATCTATCCAGAGGGGACTAGGGTTCCAGCGGCAACTCTTGGCGAATTTAAAACTAGTGGTGCTGCCATCGCCAAGAATGCTGGCGTGGCTATAGTCCCTGTTGCCCACGATGCTGGCGACTACTGGTTGCGCGACCGCTTTACCAAGCAGCCGGGCACCATCCATATGCATATAGGCCCGGCTATTGATTCCAGTGAAGGTAATGCACGCGAGCTGAGCGAAAGTGCGCGGCAGTGGATAAGCGACAGATTGCAGATGTGATCTAACAGACAGTGTTTCTGGGAAATTGTCGATAAAATCCGACTCTTGTTTTAGTTTTTCGCAGGAGTTCGGCAATGAAAAAGGATACTCAGAAGAGCCAGTCGCAGCCTTCAGCACTCGATAGCCGCAAAAGAAATCGCCGCGTTAATGCAGATCGCCGGCAAGAAGTCAGATTTGAACCCAACACTGACAAGCGTCGCAAAAATAGCGGGCGCCGAATTGGGGATAAAGATATTTGGAAAGCTATTAGTTAAGACAGCAGCGAAGAAAAAAGCTATTAGTGCACAAACACCAATAGCTTTATGCTAACGATTAGACGTCTAGATTAACCACTGACAGAGCGTTACCCTCGATAAAGTCACGCCTTGGTTCAACCTGGTCACCCATCAATGTGGTAAACATCAAGTCTGCCGCAATAGCATCTTCAACCGTAACCAGCAGCATGCGCCTGCTCTCTGGATCCATGGTCGTTTCCCACAGCTGCTCTGGATTCATCTCACCAAGACCCTTATAGCGCTGAGTATTAATACCGCGACGCGACTCTGTCATCAACCAATCCAAGGCTTCCTTAAAGCTTGCTACTGGCTGATTGCGCTCTCCACGCTGCACATAGGCGCCCTCTTCAATAAGCCCTTGCAGAACTTTACCTAATTCAACCATCGACTTATATTCATTGGAGTCGAAGAAATCGCGACTTAAACTATGGTAATGAGGTACACCATGGGCAGTAATTTCAATACTAGGCAAGAAGATATTGCGCTCTTTGTCCTCCTTCGCCGTGACCAGATAGCGATGTGTTCCATTTTCGGTTTCACTGAGCTTTTCCTGGAGTTCGCTACACCAACCCTCAAGATCGCCACTGTTTTGAAGAAGTTTACTATCCAAGCTAGTAATATATACCAGCGCTTCCAGTACCTCTCGCGGATATACTAACGACATTCTGTCCATCAGATTAGACACGTGCCTATACTGGCCCACCAGGACTTCAAGGGCGGTACCCTGCATTGCCGGCGCGTCTGCACTGACATGCAAGCTGGCACTCTCGAGCGCCTTTTGAGTAAGGTAGACCAACAGCGCAGCGTCATCTTTGACATACTGTTCATTTTTGCCTTTACTCACCTTGTACAGCGGAGGCTGGGCAATATAGATGTGACCATTCTCTACCAGCTCGCGCATCTGTCTAAAAAAGAATGTTAACAACAACGTGCGGATATGGGATCCATCCACATCCGCATCCGTCATAATCACAATGGTGTGATAGCGCAGCTTCTCAAGATTAAATTCTTCGGTACCAATACCGCAACCCAGGGCAGTAATCAGGGTACCGACCTCTGCACTGGACAGCATCTTATCGAAACGCGCTTTCTCGACGTTGAGAATCTTTCCTTTGAGCGGCAAAATAGCTTGGGTCTTACGGGCTCTACCCTGTTTGGCAGAGCCGCCAGCAGAATCTCCCTCCACCAGATACAGTTCAGACAGCGCAGGGTCTTTTTCCTGACAGTCTGCCAGCTTACCGGGTAACCCGGCAATATCCAGGGCACCTTTGCGCCGCGTCATCTCTCGCGCCTTACGGGCCGCCTCTCGAGCACGGGCGGCGTCAATCATCTTATTGACGATAGCGCGAGCTTCCTGAGGGAACTCCATCAGAAATTCACTAAACTTTTCGCCCATCTCCTGCTCTACCGCTGTCTTAACCTCAGAGCTCACCAGCTTATCTTTAGTCTGTGAAGAGAATTTGGGGTCGGGAATCTTAACCGAGACAATGCCAGTTAAACCTTCACGCGCATCATCTCCAGTAGTTGCGACCTTGGACTTACCGTTAATACCCTCTTTCTCAATATAGCTGTTGAGGCCGCGAGTAAGTGCCGAGCGGAATCCCGCAAGGTGTGTACCGCCATCCCGTTGAGGGATATTATTGGTGTAGCAAAGAATATTCTCCTGAAAACCGTCATTCCACTGCAGCGCTACCTCAACACTGGTGCCATCTTCACGCTCAGTCTTGAAGTGCATTATCTTATTGACAGTGGTTTTATTGGTATTTAGGTACTCAACAAAGGCGCTGAGGCCGCCGTCGTAGGCGTAGGTCTCTTCCTTACCGCTGCGCTCGTCATGCAGGACAATACGCACGCCTGAATTGAGGAAGGAGAGCTCACGCAAGCGCTTGGCCAACTGATCGAAGTGGAACTGAATATTGGTAAATGTCTCTTCAGATGGCGCGAAATACACCTCGGTACCACTAATATCTGTATCACCAACAATTGCTAACGGCGCCATGGGAACACCGTGCTCGTATGTCTGTTCATGGACCTTGCCATTGCGGCGAATGGTCAAGCGCATCTTTTTGGAAAGCGCATTAACAACTGAGACACCTACGCCATGCAGACCACCAGATACCTTGTAGCTATTATCATCAAACTTACCGCCAGCATGAAGTACGGTCATAATCACCTCGGCGGCAGAAACACCTTCATCGTGCATCTCTGTAGGAATACCACGACCATTATCTGATACTGAAATGGATTCATCTGGGTGGATAACAATACGAATTTCAGAGCAGTGGCCGGCTAGAGCCTCATCGATTGAGTTATCGACAACCTCGAAAACCATATGATGAAGGCCCGTGCCATCATCTGTGTCGCCAATATACATACCGGGACGCTTACGAACAGCATCAAGCCCTTTAAGCACCTTAATGCTCGACGAGTCATAATTCGGTTCTTCACTCATATTTTATACTTTCCTGTTATTCAACCTACTGAAGCTACACCATGTTCCATATGGAACATCTGATGTGCGATTCCCACAACCAGCTCTTCAAAGTCTTTCTTGTCGACCCCGGTCATAAAATACTGACAACCCAGGCCATTGAGACAGGACACAACCTGCCCTCGATGTTCATAATCCAGCTCTGCCGGCAAATCATCTAACAGAAACAGACAGGACTGCCCCGCCTTTTCTTGATAATGCATGCCTTGAGCGAGCTTTAATGCATAGACCAGCAACTTAATCTGACCCCTTGATAGCCGCTCAGCAGCAGCCACCCCATCAACCTTTATCCGCATATCCGCCTTGTGCGCACCATGATTGGTTTTGCCTGTGGCAATATCGCGAGCCTCGTCAGCCGCCATAACATCCTCTAGGCTGCGCTGATCATCCCAACCCTGATAATACTCAAACTCCAAAACACCCAGTCCAGCGAAGCGACCTGCAACCGCGAGTGCCTGCTGGGCGAGCTCATTCAAGTACTGCTTGCGGTAACCTGTTATCTGCTCGCTTAAAGGTATTAATTCCGCCGTCCAGGCACGCAACGAGGACTCGTCTATTCTACCATGGCGGAGCAACTGATTGCGCTGTTTTAAAGCCTTTTGGAACCTCCTCCATAGATCGGTGTACCCATGTTCCACGTGGAACACACCCCAGTCCAAAAACTGACGCCTTTGCAGAGGTCCACCCTCCAAAAGAGTGAAGCTATGGGCGTCTATCAGCTGCAGCGGCAGCTCTTCAACCAACTGAACCGCCGACTGTAAGGACCTGCCATCCAGCCGCGCCTCAAAGCGACCCTGGGCCGTACGCTTAACGCCCAGCTGGTGACTGCTATTGGAACTGTGCCGCTCAATCCGCGCTGACACCACCAGCTCATCAGCATGGCAATTTACCACTACACGCAGGTCTCTATGTTTAAAGGAACGGCCGCGGCCGAGCAGGTAGATTGCTTCGAGGAGACTGGTTTTGCCGCTGCCATTGGAGCCGTAGATAACATTGGCCCCTGCATGGCAGAGTATCTGAACATTCTGTAGGTTTCTAACCTGCAGAATATCCAGCTGGGAAAGGTGCATAGAGACTTAAAACTTAGGAGAAAAGCGGTGAGCGCCCAGCATCAAAGACGCATGGGCATAACGACATAGACAGCGCTACCTTCACCGGCATCCTGCACTAGGGCACTGCTGTTTGAATCAGAGAGAGTAAAACGAATATCAGTACCCTTGAGCACATTTAGTACATCCAACAGATAACTGACATTGAAGCCAATCTCAAGGTCATCACCAACATAGTTAACGGTAACTTCTTCTTCAGCCTCTTCCTGCTCTGGGTTATTGGCAACCATTTTAATAGCGCCATCAGATAGCAGAATACGAACCCCGCGATACTTTTCATTGGATAGAATAGCGGTGCGACCAAAGGCTTGCTTGAGTTCAGCGCGATCACCCGTCACCTCCTTGTCACCTCCTTTGGGCAATACGCGATCGTAATCGGGGTACGCGCCATCGACCAACTTCGAGGTAAAGCAGTAATCAGTGCCAGTTATGCGAATATGGTTAGACCCCATAGACACCTGAACCTCTTCTTCACCCAGTAACCGCGACAACTCCATAATACCCTTACGCGGTAGTATCGCCGTTATAGTCTCGGCAACCTCAACCTCACAGACACCATCACAGAGTGCCATTCGATGCCCATCTGTCGCCACTGCACGTAGCTTATTAGTGCTTAGCTCCCAGAGCATACCATTGAGGTAATATCTAACGTCCTGCTGCGCCATGGCAAAAGAGGTAGCCTCAATCAGGCCCTTAAGCATGCTGGCTTGCACAGCAAACCCTATGCTCTTCTCTCCCTCATCAACAGAGGGGAATTCATTGGCGGGCAAGGTAGCCAGGGTAAACTTACTGCGCCCGCTTTTAAGCATGGCTTTGCCATCGCTACTGGAAAAATCAACCTGCGCATCCTCTGGCAAGGAACGACATATATCGAGAAACTTGCGCGCTGAAACTGTGACCTCACCAGCCTCTGCCGCAACGCCGACCACAGTGGAACCCACAATCTCAACCTCGAGATCAGTACCGGTAAGGGATAGTTTGGTGCCTTCCAAGCTCAACAGCACATTAGATAAAATAGGTAGTGTTTGACGTCGCTCAACAACACCAACAACAAGCTGTAGCGGCTTCAATAATGCTTCGCGGGAAAGGCTGAATTTCATGGTAACTCTCTATCTCCATCATTGTGTAAGTCATTTTAAAAATAATTACATCGATCAGTTTCAGGAATTGTATGGCATTATCAGGTAGACAGCGTTCGATAGAGATTTTTAAGATCTCGCTGTACTTCGCGATCTATCCCCTCAAGCTCTTTTACCTTACGACATGCGTGCAGTACTGTCGTGTGATCGCGCCCGCCAAAGGACTCCCCAATCTCAGGCAAGCTATGATTGGTCAGCTCCTTAGCAATGGACATGGCCACCTGCCTCGGGCGTGCAACAGAGCGGCTGCGCCGCTTCGAAAGCATGTCCGACATCTTTAATTTGTAATAGTCAGCCACCACTCTCTGGATGTTGTCTATGGTAACCAGCTTGTCTTGCAGTGCCAATAAATCTTTCAGCGATTCACGAATTAAATCAATATCAATGGTTCTGCCAGTGAACTGTGCATGAGCCATAACACGCTTCAACGCTCCCTCCAGTTCACGCACATTGGAACGAATGCGCTGTGCAATAAAGAAGGCCGCATCCTTGGACAATGAGGTGCCAACCTGTTCGGCCTTGTTCATTAAAATTGCCGCGCGAGTCTCTAACTCAGGAGGCTCTACTGCCACGGTCAAACCCCAACCAAAACGAGACTTTAAGCGCTCTTCAACACCATCAATTTCTTTTGGATAGCGGTCACAGGTCAGAATCATCTGTTGGCCACCCTCTAACAGCGCGTTGTAGGTATGGAAGAACTCCTCCTGGGACCGCTCCTTGCCTGCAAAAAACTGGATATCATCAATCAGTAACGCATCTACCGAACGATAAAAGCTCTTAAATTCATCGATCGCCTTGAGCTGCAGCGCCTTAACCATGTCCGCAACGAAACGCTCAGAGTGCAGATAGACTATCTTTGCATCAGGTTTCTTCGCGCGCATGGCATTGCCCACGGCATGCATAAGGTGAGTTTTACCCAGACCAACACCACCGTAGATAAACAGCGGGTTGTAGGAACCACCGGGATTCTCAGCCACCTGCTGCGCAGCGGCAAAGGCAAGCTGATTTGACTTGCCCTCAACAAAGCTATCGAAGGTGAAATTTTTATTTAGGTTGGTTTTAAGACTGTTCTCGGCGGCAGACTTAATAATCGCTGGCGCTTCAATAATTTTTGCAGCCTGAGGGGCTATGCCGCTCTCTAAGGATGCGATAACCCGAGACTGTTCGCTGGAACTCTCAGGCTTAACAGATCTTTGGAAGACCGGAGTACTGACTCTATCGCGAGCAACAGCCAAAGAAACGGACTTGCCTCCGAGCTGATGAAACAACTCTTCGATACGCGCCAGAAACTTATTCTTCACCCAGTCTTCAATAAACCGGTTGGGCGCCAACAGTTGCACCGCCGCATCTAATTGGTCAGAAGGCGCTTGAATAATTAACGGTCTAATCCAAGTATTGTACTGCTGTTCTGGCAACTCACTTCGCAACTGACTCTGGCATTGAGACCAAACTACCTCAGGTAAATCAAACCCCATTCTCTCGACCTTTCAATTCTACTGTTGATTTACTCGGGTAAACTCGCAAACCTCGCCTCAAAGTGAGAGCGCAGCTTTTCGGCGTATTCAGTCCAGCAAACCAACCTGTTATTTTGTAATTTTAAACGCGAACTTTAACCATCTCGCTTGCCAGTGATTCTATACCCAAGATTACGGATTATCCACAATACAAAAAACATCAAAAAACAACGGAGTTTTATTTACCCCAATAAAATCAACACGTTATATAAACTCAATGTTTTTTTTATCAACAAGGTTTTAAAATAAATTGGTTATTTTTTAACCAATACTTGTGGATAACATGTGTGTATACAGTATAAAACCAGTGTTTAACTGGTAAATCCGACTGTAATAAAGAATACCGACGGCAAGACACTATTCTATAGTGACCAGCTGTTAAACCTTGGTCACTTTCCAATACAAAATGAAGAAAAGATACGGCCTAGCAAGTCGTCAGAGGTAAACTGGCCGGTAATCTCTGATAGCTGTTGTTGCGCCTGACGCAAATCTTCAGCAAGCAACTCTCCAGCTCCGGCACCCTCAAGCTGAGCAATACCTGTAGTAATCAAACTCAATGCCCTTTGCAGAGCGTCGAGGTGTCGACGACGCGCGGAAAAAAGCCCTTCGGCCTGACCCTCATAACCAATGCTCTGCTGCAGATAGTCGCTGAGTGCGGTAAACCCCTTTTTTTGTTTGGCTGAAATAGCAAAGGCGCGGTCACGCCCAGCAACCGGTCCAGCAATATGACCAGAGCGATCGATCTTGTTTAATACCAGAGTAACTGGCTGCCGAGTATCAGGGAATCTGCTGAAGTACTCGGGCCAAATTTGAGTTAGATCGGGGTTGTCTGTCTCAGTTGCATCCACCACAAATAGAACCAGATCAGCCTTTTCTATTTCAGCCCAGGCGCGGCGCACACCCTCCTGTTCTATTTCATCATCACTATCCCTGAGACCGGCTGTATCAACAATATTTAACGGCAAACCGTTGAGAAGAATACGTTCGCGCAACACATCCCTAGTGGTGCCAGCTACCGGAGTAACAATGGCGGCATCATTGCCGGCCAAAGCGTTTAATAAACTCGATTTACCAGCATTGGGTTTGCCCGCTAAAACCAGCGTCATACCATCACGCAGCAATGACCCCTGTTGCGCACGACTGAGTATGTTGCGTAGATTAGCAGCCAACTCATGTAGATTTTTGATAAGGCCCTGATCGGCCAAGAAATCAATTTCTTCCTCGGGGAAATCAATTGCAGCCTCCACATAAATTCTCAACTCAATCATCTTTTCAACCAGTTGATTAATCAGCACAGAGAATTCACCCTGCATTGAGCGCACTGCTGAACGCGCGGCTTGAAAGGATGATGCGTCGATTAAGTCGGCAATAGCCTCGGCCTGGGCCAGATCCATTTTGTTATTGAGAAATGCCCGCTCACTAAACTCACCGGGTTGAGCTAGCCGCGCACCCAGCTCCACACAGCGCTGTACCAGTCTATCAAGCACCACAGTGCCGCCATGGCCCTGCAGCTCGACAACATTCTCACCAGTAAAAGAATTCGGGTTCGGAAAATAAAGCGCAATACCTTCATCAATAGTATCGCCTTCGGCATCTCTAAAACGGCAGTAGGCAGCGCGCCGCGGCTCTAGCGACTCTCTTCCCAACAGACCGGAGAGGTAAGTCGTTAAGTCAACGGCACCAGACAGACGAACAACCCCGACACCACCCCTTCCGGGAGCAGTGGCAACAGCGACAATAACATCTCGATTATTTTGCAACATAGAATAATTATGCCTGAAAAACTCAAAGTAAAACGCGAATGTCAAAAAGGCCCCATCAGGGGCCTTTTAAAATCAACCGGTTAGAGCTACTTTTTCTTTGTTGTCTTTTGTAGTTGTTTGTTGACAACCCACTGCTGTGCCATAGACAGCAAGTTATTGACTGTCCAGTAAAGTACCAAACCAGCAGGAAAGATCATAAAGAAGAAGGTAAAGGCAATAGGCATAATCTGCATAACCCTTGCTTGCATTGGGTCTGTTGGCATCGGCTGTAGCTTCTGCATCAACAACATACTGACGCCCATTATCAGCGGCAGTATAAAATACGGGTCTTTGGCTGATAGATCCTGAATCCAAAACACCCAGGGAGCATGTCGGATTTCAACAGATTCCAACAAAACCCAGTAGAGCGATAAGAAAACCGGCATTTGCAGAAGCATCGGAAAGCAACCACCAGCTGGATTGACCTTCTCTTTTTTATACAGCCCCATCAATTCTTGCGACATCTTCTGGCGGTCATCACCATACAGCTCTTTCAAACGCGCCATTTCCGGCTGCAGATTGCGCATCTTGGCCATTGATTTAAGGCTAGTTGCAGACAGCGGGTAAAGTAGTAATTTAATAAACAGAGTTAGCAGGATGATTGACCAACCCCAGTTATTCACCACGTTGTGAATAGCCTGCATAGCAAAGAAAATGGGTTTAGCCAGCATCCACAGAAAACTATAATCAATGGTTAGATCCAAATACTCAGCCAACTCAGCTAGTTTATTCTGATCTTTGGGACCGACATAAAACTGCGCGCTGTAGCCACCAAAGCCGCCAGCCGCCACGGCGATGGGTTGACCTGTAAAGCCCATCAGGTAAATATCTTTGCTACCTAACTTTCGAAGACTAAAGTTGTTTTGGTCTTTTGTTGGCGGAATCCAAGCGCTGACAAAGTAGTGCTGCACCATTGCAACCCAGCCGCCCTCGACAGAGGCGGTGACAGACTCATCTTCCATATCACCAAAATCATACTTGGCATAATTCTGTTCTTCTTCTCGCAAAGCTGCGCCAAGATAGGGTTGCACGCCGGCCGCCTCAATCAAGGGCGAACGAGAGTCGCGTTTAATTTGGCCGTAGAACGTCGCGTTCCAATCAAATGAGGTTGAGTTGTTAATCAGATACTCAACACCAATATCATAACCGCTCTCACTGAACTGAAAACGCTTTACTAAACGTACACCATTTTGGTTAAAGGTTAGGTCTACATTTAACAACTCGCCGCCATCGCTAAAGTCATATTTACTTTGCGCGGCGATAAAGCGCGGTCTGCCATCACGGGTATCAGTGCCATCTGGGCCAATTAAACCACTTTGCGCAATATACATATTTTTGCTGGTGCGGTTGAGTAACTGAAAAGGCTTACCTCCATCCTCTGCCATCTTAGTAAGGTGCTGCAGAAGGTTGACCTCGATAATATCGCCACCGAGGGTATCTATCACAACTTCAAACACCTGATTACGAACCGTCACCAACTGACTGTTAGCTGCCGCGGTTATTTCTGGCGCTTGCAGCTGCTGCACACCGGATAACTCCGGTAACTCATTTTCGCCAGTATTTGGCGCAATAGCTTGTGGAATCGGGCTGTCTGCAGCGGCAATGGCATAGCTGCCCTCTTGAACAATTTCTGGTTTGCGATCATCTTGAAACTGAGTCCACTCAATAACCAGCATCCAGGCAATGAGACCCATACCACCTAATAATGTTCTTTTTAGCCAATCCATTCTATTTATAACTCTGTGTGATTATTATTGCAGGTGGTATTTACGTCAGTGTCGGCTTGTCCGCCGACCGGATCGTAACCGCCTGGATGAAAAGGGTGGCATTTTACGAGTCTTAGCACTGTAAGGTAACCCCCTTTGAAAAACCCATAGCGTTCAAATGCTTCTTCTGCGTAGCATGAGCAAGTTGGGTGAAACCGACAGTTATTGCCCAGCAGAGGGCTGAGCGCAAATTGATAGAACTTAATTACACCAATGGCCAGTTTACGCATTGTCAGCTCCCAGGGATTCACAGCGCTGCAGCAGTCTGCACCAAGATTGGTGCAACAACAAGTTGATCTCCTCTGGCGACAACTTGTCAGCCCCCTTTCGCGCCAAAAAAACAATATCTAGAGGCACTGAGAAGTGAAATTGACGGAACGATTCCCGCACAACCCGCTTTACACGATTGCGACCGACAGCAGTAGGGATATTTTTTTTACCTATAACCAATCCCAGTCTCGATTGACCAGAGCTATTTGGCAGTGCTAAAAGGAGGAGTTTTGGATGAGCGACTTTAAGAGTATTGCGATCAAAAACCTCCTTGTATTCGGAGGCTTTTAACAGGCGTCGATGCTTAGTGAAGGTGTGACTGGGCACGGGGCCCTAAAACCTTACGCAGATAAACGCTTGCGGCCTTTGGCACGACGGCGATTAAGAACAGCACGACCGCCAGGAGTAGCCATACGAGATCTAAAACCGTGGGTGCGTTTGCGCTTTAAGTTGCTGGGTTGAAATGTTCTTTTCATTGTCTTAATCCAAAAATATTTGCAGTACTGATTTCAGGCGGGGGAGTCTAATGAAATTACCTCAGCATATCAATCGTTTATTACTCTAATCTAAAATAATTGCCGGTACCCAATCTAACTAACTCAATGCTTATAAATAACTCACAAGCAATAAACAGCTTACTCTCAAGATAACAAGTTAGGGGCATCTAACCGCGACTAAAATTATTTTTGTGTATAAAACCTATGGATAACTCAGATAACTACCCACTGATTTATCCGTTATTCTCAATTCCTTAACTCAGTAGAAAAATCAATACCTTTGCACACATAAATAATCACAGCACTAAAACAGTTTTAACAAGGTGTTTATACAGACAGATTCCACGTCTAAGTAATTGATTTATAATGTTATTATTAACTTAATAACAAAAAAAAAGCACCCTAATAACAGTAACAATAACCTAATTCATACTATATAAAGATAATATTACTTACTTATAAGTTTAAGAGATCCAAGATAACCACAATAAAAAATCACTCACAAAACTGCTTATTATTTAGCCACACACCCGTATAATGGGCAGCCGAAATTTAATAGACATGCTGTAGCCCTATGCAATACCCGGATAACTTTGATGTGATCGTGATTGGCGGTGGCCATGCTGGCACAGAGGCATGCCTGGCTTCTGCTCGCATGGGGTGCAGAACATTACTGCTGACACATAACATTGAAACCCTGGGACAAATGTCATGTAACCCTGCCATTGGCGGTATCGGCAAAAGTCACTTAGTGAAAGAGATTGATGCACTGGGTGGAGCAATGGCTCTGGCAACAGACCTCGGTGGTATACAGTTTCGCGTGCTCAATGCTCGAAAAGGGCCTGCTGTAAGAGCTACTCGGGCTCAGGCAGACCGAGTTCGCTACAGAGCGGCTATTCGCGATATTCTAGAAAACCAACCAAATCTAACCATATTTCAGCAAGCGGTCGATGACCTTGTTATTGAGGGCGATAGGGTCACAGGCGCGGTTACAGAGATGGGGCTGCGTTTCAGCGCTAAGACTGTTGTGGTTACTGCGGGAACATTTTTGGCTGGAAAGGTGCATATTGGGTTGGAGAATCATTCCGCCGGCCGCGCCGGTGATCCGCCAGCAGAAAAACTGGCGCAGCGGTTGCGAGAATTACCATTTAGGGTTGAACGCCTAAAAACGGGCACCCCGCCAAGAATCGATGCCCGCAGTGTTGATTTTACTCATCTGCCAGAACAGTGGGGCGACCAGCCTGAGCCGGTAATGTCGTACATGGGACGCCTTGAAGATCATCCCCGGCAAACCTGTTGCTGGATCACCTATACAAACACCACAACTCACGAAATTATTCATGGTGGTATGGACCGTTCACCCATGTACACCGGTGTCATCGACGGAGTTGGCCCCAGATACTGCCCCTCGATTGAAGATAAAGTCGTGCGTTTTGCTGACAAAGATAAACATCAAATTTTTGTCGAGCCAGAGGGTTTAGATACCCATGAGCTCTACCCCAATGGTATTTCAACAAGCCTACCGTTTGATGTTCAGCTGAATTTGGTGCGCTCTATCCAAGGCTTTGAAAATGCCCACATCACTCGCCCTGGTTATGCGATTGAGTACGATTACTTTAATCCCCAAGACCTACAGTACTCATTGGAAACCAAATCTATAAGCGGTTTGTTTTTTGCTGGCCAAATAAATGGCACCACAGGTTATGAAGAGGCCGGTGCTCAGGGTTTGTTGGCTGGCACCAATGCGGCATTGCAGGTTCAAGACAAAGATAGCTGGTGCCCGAGGCGTGATACCGCCTATATGGGTGTATTGGTCGATGATCTTATTAGTATGGGAACTGCAGAGCCCTATCGCATGTTTACCAGTCGTGCAGAATATCGTCTGCTCTTGCGTGAAGATAATGCCGACCTGCGTCTCACAGAAAAAGGCCGTGAACTGGGGCTGGTCGATGACAGCCGCTGGCAGAGTTTTTGTGAAAAGCGCGAAGCTATTGAATTAGAGCGTCAACGCCTAAAGGATACCTGGATTCAGCCCGGTACAGAGGCGGCGCACAAGCTAGCCGATCATATTGAAAATAAGCTGTCCCATGAGTATTCGCTATTTGAGCTGCTTAAGCGCCCAGAACTCAGCCATAAAATGATTAACTCGCTTTACCCCACCGCTAAAACTGCGATTGATGAGAAGGTGGCAGAGCAGGTTGAGATTGATGCCAAGTACGCCGGTTATATCAATCGCCAGCAGGATGAGGTCGACAAATTACAGCGCCATGAGAACACCGCTATCCCAGCAGACTTTGACTACAAAAAAATCAGTGGCCTATCTAATGAGATCAAACAAAAACTTACTGATGCTCAGCCGCAGACCTTGGCTCGCGCTTCGCGAGTACCAGGCGTTACTCCCGCTGCAGTCTCTCTGCTGCTGGTGATGCTAAAAAAACATGCTGCCTGATTCCTCCGCCAGCAAGCCGTTTAACCCCTATAGCAGAGGGCCTACAAGTCAAAAACGGGCTCAGCTTCAGGCGGGCATAAATTCTCTTGCTCTCGCCTGCACCACAGAGCAGCTGGATCTACTCTTAGCCTACTTAGATATGCTTGAGCGCTGGAACAAAACCTATAATCTCACCGCTATTCGCGACCCTATGCAGATGATCAATCTTCATCTGCTCGATAGTTTGGCAGTGCAGCCCCATATTGCTCATAAAAAGAACCTGATTGATATTGGTACTGGGCCAGGGCTGCCGGGCATACCGCTGGCTATTATGAATCCAGATAAAAAATTTACCTTGCTGGATAGCGCGGGCAAGAAAACACGCTTCCTGTTTCAGGTACGCACCGAGTTAGGGTTGGATAATGTGGTTGAAATTAATAAACGTGCAGAGGCCTTCATGCCTGAAGCCCCCTACGACACAGTACTAAGTCGCGCCTTTAGTTCTATCCCGGATATGCTTAAAACCTGTCAGAACCTGGTTGATCGCAACGGTTGTTTTATCGCGATGAAAGGTAAATTACCGCAATCAGAGTTGAGCGCAATACCGAAAAACTATAAGGTCGCTGACTTGTGTCGATTAGATATACCTAATGTTGATGGCGAAAGGCATCTCATAACGATAACCCACAGCTAGTGTTACAGCATATATAAGGTAATAAGATTAGTGCGCATACTCTCGATAGCAAATCAGAAAGGCGGGGTCGGTAAAACTACTACCAGCGTCAATCTTGCTGCGTCACTGGCGGCCTATAAAAAACGTGTGCTGCTAGTGGATATTGATCCCCAGGGTAACGCGACCATGGGCTCAGGCATTAACAAACAGGACTGTAAGCTGAGCGTCTATCATGTGCTCACTGAGAAAAACACCATTGAAGATGTCATTGTCACGGCAGAGCAGGGCAAATATCATCTGCTGCCCTCCAATGGTGACCTGGTGGCTGCAGAGGTAGAGTTAATGCAGGAGATTGGACGGGAAAGTCGACTGCGCCACGCTATTAAGCGCGTTGCCAGTAACTATGACTACGTGATTATTGACTGTCCCCCCTCACTAAATATGCTTACTGTTAATGCGTTAGTAGCCAGTGATGGCGTGCTTATCCCTATGCAGTGCGAATACTATGCACTTGAAGGCCTCTCCGCCCTCAACAACACCATTCGTCAAATAGCTAAGCTGATTAATCCAAGGTTAAAGATTGAAGGTATTTTGCGTACCATGTATGACCCTAGGAGTAGTCTAACCAATGCGGTGTCGGCGCAACTGAGGAAGTACTTTGGCGACCGCGTCTATCGCGTTAGCATTCCACGCAATGTGCGTTTAGCGGAAGCGCCCAGCCACGGTATGCCCGCGCTGGTCTATGATAGAAACTCTAAGGGATCTGTCGCCTATCTCGCACTAGCCGGCGAGATACTGCGTCAGGAAAAAACACAGCAAACTCAAAAACCTCAAGCTTCAGGAAGCTAACCACATGGCAACAAAACGACAAAGTCTTGGTAAAGGATTAGATGCATTACTAGGCATTCCGGAAGAAACAACCGCTTCCGATCAGCACCTAGATGTTCAAGCTGTTGCAAGCTCTACTGAAACCAAGCTGGATGGCAGGCTGTGTCAGTTACCGGTGGAATTCCTTCAGCGCGGAAAATACCAGCCGCGCCGAGACCTAAATCCAGAGGCATTGCAGGAGTTGGCTAGCTCCATTGCCACTCAGGGCGTAATGCAACCCATCGTGGTGCGGGCTATAGGTCAGGATAAATACGAAATTATTGCTGGTGAGCGACGCTGGCGCGCTACCCAGCAGGCTGGCCTCGACAGCATTCCTGCGATTGTTCGCGAAGTGTCAGATGAAGCCGCTATTGCTATGGCTCTAATCGAGAACATTCAGCGCGAAGACCTTAACCCTATAGAAGAGAGCTTGGCGCTTATCCGATTGCAGGATGAATTTAAACTAACCCAGCAGCAGGTAGCGGACGCAGTGGGTAAGTCTCGTTCAGCGGTAACCAATTTAATGCGCCTGGCGACGTTGGAGCCTGCGGTACAGCTTCAGGTTGAGCGCGGCGAGCTGGAGCTAGGCCATGCAAAATGCCTACTAGGCCTAGAGGGTAACGTGCAGATACAGGCTGCGAGAACGGTTGCCGCCAATGCGATGACTGTGCGCCAGACAGAGGTGTTGGTTAAAAAACTGCAAAACCCAACAGAGGCCAAAACGCCTCAGCACGCTCAGGATAACAGCCCAGATATCATGCGATTACAGGAAGAGCTATCCGAAAAGGTAGGTGCCGCAGTGCAGATTCAGCACAGCGCCAAAGGGGCTGGCAAGCTGGTTTTTAAATACAACAGCGTCGATGAACTCGAGGGTATTCTCGCCCATTTAAAATAACCGAGCGTCACGCAGGTTAATTGCAGCTATATAAAGGTATATAGCGAGTTGAATATCGCCAACACTATACCTATAATGCCGATCCGTTCGAGGAGGGGGCTTTGTAACCCCGTAACCGACGTGGGGAAACTGGCCAAAACATATCATGACAACCATTCCCAAGCCGCCAATACATAGAGTCGCGCTGTATCAGTTGATGTTACTGCTCCCTCTCAGCGGCTTGACGTTATTTGCGAGTCAGGTAATTGGTTGGTCAGTCTTAATCGGTGGCTTGATTCAGATTGCTCCGCAAGCCTGGTTTGCTAGACAGGCTTACAAGCATACAGGTGCTCGGCAAGTAGATTTAGTCGTTCGGGCCATGTATCGAGGTGAGACAGGAAAGATAGTTTTAACCGCGGCTATGTTTATCACCACATTTGTATTGTGGAAACAGCTAAACTATTTGGCCGTTTTCAGTACTTTTATCGTAATGATGCCACTGCAGTGGTTTATTACCATAAGAATATTGAAATAGTAATACCAGATAATGCCTGGCGTGCCCCTCAAGGTGCCTGTCAGCCCAAATTAGAATTGCACTGATTTAATGAGAGTTGAGATACATGGCAGGCGAAAATCCCGCAAGTACAACTGAATATATTCAGCATCACCTAACCAACTTGGTCTATGGAAATCACCCTGAAAATGGGTGGGGCTTTGCTCATGGCGCTCAGGAAGCGGCAGAAATGGGTTTTATGGCTATTCATGTTGACTCAATGGCATGGTCAATTGGCTTGGGTATTCTGTTTTGTTGGATATTCCGCTCAGCCGCAAAACGTGCAACCACTGGTGTGCCATCAGGCATGCTCAACTTTGTTGAGTTAATCGTAGAATTTATTGATGGCGCGGTAAAAGACAGCTTTCATGGCAGTAACAAGATGGTCGCTCCTCTGGCGTTGACTATCTTTGTGTGGATCTTCCTGATGAATTTTATGGATCTGTTACCCGTTGATTTGATTCCAGAGCTGTTAATGATGGCCGGTGTCAATTATCAAAAGATCGTGCCTTCAACGGATCCCAACATCACATTGGGAATGGCGCTCGGGGTATTTATCCTGATGCTCTACTACTCAATCAAAATCAAAGGCACTGGGTTCATCGCCGAGTTGACCATGCATCCCTTTAACCACTGGGGCTTTATACCTATTAACCTGTTCATGGAAACCGTTGGTCTGCTGGCCAAGCCGTTTTCATTGGGTCTTCGATTGTTCGGCAACATGTACGCCGGCGAAATGATCTTTATCCTGATCGCAACCATGTTTGCGGCAGGCGCAGGGGCTGGCATTATCGGCGGCGGTCTGCACGCACAAATCTTTGGGGAGCACACCAGTGCATTGTTCTGGTTGGTGATCTTTATCTTGGTCTGTGGAGTTTGCGGACTCAATCTCAAAGGAAAGATATCCACGGGTAAAACAGTTCTGCTGTGTATGGTCTTTATGGCTTTAGGTGGCGGATTGACAGCCCTGGGTGGCGGACTGATGCAATGGGGCTGGGCGGTATTCCATATTCTGGTTATTACCTTGCAAGCATTTATTTTCATGGTTCTTACTGTCGTCTATCTAAGCATGGCGCACGAAGACCACTAATTTCACTTTATTACTTAACTATTAAAATCGGGAGTCTACGATGGAACTTGTAATCATTGCTGCGGCAATTATGCTCGGATTGGGCGCACTAGGGGCAGCTGTTGGTATGGGTCTGCTGGGCGGTAAATTAATCGAAGGAACTGCTCGTCAGCCAGAGTTGGGTCCAATGCTTCAGGGGAAGATGTTCCTGCTTGCTGGTCTGATCGATGCTGTGCCTATTATTGGTGTTGGTATTGCTATGTACCTGATCTTTGTTGTTGCTCCAAGTGTTGGCGCGTAACAAAAATTAATGATTTTTAACTCATCTATTAGTGAGGAAATGGCGTGAATATTAACTTAACGCTTTTTGGTCAAATGGTGACCTTTGCATTCTTTGTGTGGTTTTGCATGAAGTTTGTATGGCCAGTCATTATTGAGGCCATGGAAGAGCGCCAGAAAAAAATCGCCGATGGACTTGATGCGGCCGACCGAGCCCTGCGTGATCTTGAACTGGCTCAGAATAAAGCGACTGACCAGATGAAAGAAGCCAAACAGGAAGCGGCCGGTATTATCGATCAAGCCAACAAACGTGCTAATCAAATTATCGATGAAGCAAAGCAGCAGGCTTCAGTTGAGGGCGATCGCCTAAAAGCTGCAGCTCAAGCGGACATCGAGCAAGAAATCAATCGTGCTAAAGAAGAGTTGCGTGCCACTGTGGCAGGCTTGGCTCTAGCTGGTGCGGAGAAAGTGCTCGAAGCTTCCATCGATGATAAAGCTAACCGCGCGTTAGTCGACAAACTGGCAGCACAGCTGTAACCGAGGTTTAACATGGCAGAATTGAGCACATTAGCTCGGCCCTATGCAAAGGCAGCGTTTGAGTTTGCTGCAGATGTCGGGGACCTGCAAGGCTGGTCAAAAAGCCTCTCCACTGCTGGGGCTGTTGCACAGCAGTCGGCGGTTGTTAAGCTCTTAAGTTCCCCGAGCTCAACAGCGGCGCAGCAAGCGGCAGCGGTAATAGAAATATGTGGAGACGAGTTGGGCGCAACTGGTCAGAACTTCATTGCAATTCTGTCTGAAAATCGACGTTTGCAACTGTTGCCACAGATCTCGCATCAGTTTGAAATCATGAAAGCCAATCGTGAAAAAGCGATTGATGTGGATGTGGTTTCAGCGCAAGAGATGGATGCTGCTCAACAGCAAACACTCAGCGACGCACTGAGCGCGAAACTCGAACGCAAAATAAATATGCAGGTTAGTTTAGATAAGAGCCTGTTGGGAGGTGCGGTAATACGCGCCGGGGATACCGTTATTGACGGGTCCATTCGCGGTCGTTTGACCAAACTCGCCGAATCACTAAATTCCTAAGGATTGAGGCCAAAGCATGCAGCAACTGAATCCATCAGAAATCAGCGAAATTATT
>JAQWUP010000048.1 GCA_029242085.1 Porticoccaceae bacterium | reverse complement strand
CGGCATCCGGAGCTGGATATACTGGTCAATAATGCCGGTATTCATATTGCCAAACCTTTTATCGATCACGGTTCGGACGAGTTTGATCACCTGATGAAGACAAATGTCTACTCGGTTTTTCAGCTTACTCAACAGGCGATTAGACATATGCAAAAGTTGGGTCGCGGCAAGGTCATCAATGTGGCCTCTGTAGCTGGTCTGCGGGGCAGTATGAACTCAGCGGCCTACAATACTTCAAAGCATGCAATTGTGGGCCTAACCCGCTGTGTAGCGTTGGAGAATGCAAAAAATGGTATCAATGTAAATGCCATCTGCCCCGGCATTGTCGAGACCGATCTTATTAAAGGGGTCGAACAGCGCATGGAGACGCAAGGCATGCCGCCTGAGGAGTTCCGCGAGCGAATTCTTGCCCAAATACCTATTGGCAGACTGTTACAGCCAGAGGAAATAGCCAATATAGCGGTCTTTCTCGCCAGCAGTGAATCCGATGGCATGAGCGGTGAGACCATCAGTATTTAGCGGCAAAAGATCCAATAAAACACCACAGCGAGTTCTAAGTGACGGCACAGAATACTATTAAAAATTCACCCTTTCAGGACCTTCTGATCGTCGATATTGGCGGCACAGTTGCCAGTGGCTACGCCGGTAAGCTATTTGCTGATTATGGGGCGAGGGTAGTTAATCTGGAACCAGCGCAGGGGTTTTCTACTCGCTGGATTGAGCCCCTATTAAATAATGGCAACAGCGCTATTCACGGGTATCTGCATGCCAATAAGGAAAGTGTATGCTGCGATGGTCCCCTGACGAGCCATCCGGCCATTGCCGCTGCAGATTTGGTGCTGCTAGACCTGAGTACTTTGTCTTCATCTGTATCTGTTGATGATTTTGATACTAATATCTGTGCTATTAGTTGGTATGGATTGAATGGGCCCTATGCTGATTTTAACGGCTCCGATGCGGCGATTTATGCGCTCACTGGCCTGATGCAGGGTGTCGGCGAATCGCAGGGTCCACCGATTATTCCCACGGGGTACCAGGCACAAATTGTAGGTGGCTTGAGTGCTTTTAATGGGGCGGCAGGCTATTTGTTGGGTCAGCACCTCAACGGAGATGATAAGTCCGCCGCTTTTTGTCTCGATGCCTCAATCTGGGAGGCTAACATGTGCCTTACCGATATTGGCGCGGCCATGAGTTTTAATCGGGAACCCCTGCCACAAAGAATGGGTATCAATCGATTTGCCCCAACATATCCTCTGGGTATATGGCCTTGCAAGGACGGCTGGCTGGGGGTGACTGTGCTCAATCCTGCGCAATGGTTGGCTTTTTGTGAATTATTAGGGCTGGATGATTTTGCTGCTGAACCCAAATATTACAACAGCATGGCCAGATTAGAGGATGTGGAAATACTGGAGCCTCGAATTCTTGAGGCCCTGTCACAGTACAGTGCCGAGGATCTGTTCTACAGAGGGCAGGGTATGCGTATTCCACTTGCGCGGGTGCCTACCATGGAAGAGTTATTTACGGTTGACCAATATGTTCAGCGTCAGGCTTTTAGTGAATACAGCATCGAGGGTGAAACCTTTCAAGCGCCTTCCTGCCCCTTTAGACTGCTGGAGACACCGCCACTGT
>JAQWUP010000037.1 GCA_029242085.1 Porticoccaceae bacterium | reverse complement strand
AGGCTAACCTCGCGCCTCAGGTAGACGCGCTGCTGGTTAATGGCGATAAGAGTTTGTGCGGCGATGAAGCTATTGCCGATCGGCTTGAGGGTTTTAAGGGGCCATTGGCAGGGCTTTATAGCACGTTGTTGAGCGATAAGTTATCCAGCGCGGAGTACCTAATGATGGCACCCTGCGATGGGCCATTTATGCCTAATAATTTAGTAGCGGTGCTATATGCTGAGATTAGCGCAACAGATGCAGATATTGCCTGTGCGCGCTATCAGGGCTTTGCCCAACCAACGTTTTCTCTGTGGCATAAGCGAGTCACGGCGGTAGTTGAACAGGCACTGTTGGTAAAGAAAAATGGCGGCTTTAAGCCTCTATTGGAAGGCCTGAATTCTGTGTATCTCGACTGGCCAGAGCAGGGTATAAACCCCTTTTTCAATATTAATACTCAAGATGATCTTGCTGAGGCGGAGCGCTTGCTATGTCTCTAAACGATAGGCAGTTTATACGCTATAGCCGTCACTTGCTGATGCATGATATTGGTGAAGAGGGGCAGGAGAAGTTACTCAATGCCCATGTGCTAATTGTTGGTATGGGTGGGCTAGGTTGCCCGGTGAGTCTGTATCTAGCGGCGGCGGGTATTGGCCAGCTATCCATCTGTGATGGGGATACAGTGGATGCGAGTAATTTACAGCGACAGGTGTTATATAAAACCGAGGACTGTGGTCAGCTCAAAGTCAAATGTGCAAAAGCCGCGCTCGGGGCGCTAAACCCAGAGGTGCAGATTATGGCCTACCCAGAAATGATATCGGCTCGGGTGCTTGCAAAGGACTACAGTATCATAGTTGACTGCACCGATAATTTGGCGGCTCGGCACGTGCTAAATGAGCATTGTCAGCAGCAAGGCATTGGGTTTGTGAGTGCATCAGCCATCGGTTGGGAAGGTCAATTGATTGGCTTTGATTTCGCTCATAACAACAGACTGTGTTTAAACTGTATTATTGACAGAGATTCAGCAGAACCAATAATGAATTGTGCCAATGCCGGCGTGGTTGGGCCTGTGCTTGGGGCGATGGGTAGCTTACAGGCGACAATGGTAATGCGTATGTTATTAGGATTTTTTGGGCAGCACGGTGAGATGCAGCGATATGATGGCAAGGCGGGTCGATGGCTAAACCTGCGTGGGCAGGCTAAAGATGGGTGTTGTGTCTGTGGTGGGTCGGAGTAACGATTTTGAGATCTTTCGCTGTGTTCAAGATGACAGGCCAGTAGCTCAAGATGACAGGGCAGTAGCTCAAGATGAGAGGCCAGTAGCTCAAGATGGTGCATTGTGGGTTCAAGGTGTCCAACTTGACACCAGTTCGCTTCCATTCTAGCAGTTACTGCGATAACTCAGACAACATCTCGGTCAACCCTTGAGGTCAGTCAGGGCCCGCTTATGGACTTATAATTTTCAGGTAAAGAGAGCAACTGTTTGAGCGCCAGCGAGTTTTGCGAACGCTGAAAATTATAAGTCCATGGGACCGATCTCAAGGGTTGACCGAGGTGTTGGCACGCACCGAACCAAGAGATCTTTCGCGCCGCTCAAGATGACAGAGCAGTAGCTCAAGATGATAGGGGTGCTAGAAGAACAGCAGTTGCCCAATATAA
The DNA here is from genome assembly GCA_029242085.1 of Porticoccaceae bacterium. Classification (GTDB taxonomy): domain Bacteria; phylum Pseudomonadota; class Gammaproteobacteria; order Pseudomonadales; family Porticoccaceae; genus HTCC2207. The sequence goes on along the minus strand of JAQWUP010000037.1, from coordinate 29,107 downwards.
CAATTAACTCAATAGGAGTAATAAATTAGTGGCTCACGATGCATCAGCCCCAAGGCGTTTTGTTAAAGTCGCGGTACTTACTGTTTCCGATACCCGCAGTTTAGACACTGACACCAGCGGTACTTTTTTACAGCAAGCGCTCGAAGAAGAAGGCCATCACCTCGCTGACCGCAAACTGGTGATTGATGATGTCTACCAGATGCGAGCTATCGTATCAGCGTGGATCGCCGATCCCGAGGTTGAGGTTATCCTTACCACCGGTGGCACAGGTTTTACCGGCCGCGACAGCACTCCCGAAGCGCTCTCACCACTATTTGATAAACATATCGAAGGCTTTGGTGAACTGTTCCGACAGTTGTCTTACGATGAAATTGGCACCTCTACGGTGCAGTCTCGCTGTTTGGCAGGGCTGTCGAATAATACCGCGATATTCTGTGTGCCGGGTTCTACGGGCGCTTGTAAAACCGCTTGGAACGGCATTATTTGCCAACAGCTAGATAGCACTTTTCAGCCCTGTAATTTTGTCCAACATGTGCGTAAAAAGTCCGATGCTAACAGTCTCTAGCGCAGTCAAAAAACTGGTTGCCAAGGCCCAGCCGCTGGTCAAAGAGCGCCGTCGTGCCGGGCTAGAATCTGTGCCTGTCCCCGAGGCTCTGGGCCGAGTGCTTGCTAGAGACATCACCTCAACTATAAATGTACCCCCAGCCGCAAATAGCGCGATGGACGGCTATGCATTTTATGCTGAGGACGCAGAGGCGAATGACTTTTTATTGCAGGTCAGTCAGCGCATACCTGCGGGCACAGCGCCTCAGCCGCTGGTTCAGGGGACTGCGGCGCGTATTTTTACTGGCGGAGAGATTCCGCCCGGCGCAGATACCGTGGCTATGCAAGAAAATTGCAAAGAGTCCAATGGATCGGTCAAGGTCGATCAAAATACCCAAAGTGGCGCTAATGTCCGTCCTCAGGGGCAGGATATTCAGGCAGGTCAGATTATTATAAAGGCCGGCACTCAGCTGCGGGCGCAGGAGATGGGCCTGTTATCATCAATTGGTGTTGCTGCAGTAGAGGTTTTCAAGCCATTTAAGGTGGCTATATTCTCTACAGGTGATGAGCTTGTAGAGCCTGGGCTACCTCTGCAGTCCGGGCAAATTTACAATAGTAATCGTGCTACCTTAATTGGTCTTATCAAGTCTCTGGGTATGGTCCCAGTCGATTTGGGTGTGGTGCCAGATCGCGAGGCAGCGACTGAGCATGTGCTAAAAAAAGCGGCTATGCGCGGTGATGTGATTATCAGCGCCGGTGGCGTCTCTGTCGGTGAGGAAGACTATGTTAAGGCCACGGTCGATAAGCTCGGTGCTGTGGATTTTTGGAAGGTTGCCATTAAGCCGGGAAAACCGCTGACCTTTGGCCGCATAGAAAATGTGCCCTTTATCGGATTGCCGGGTAATCCAGCATCGGTTTTCACTACATTTATGATTCTCGCACGGCCTTTTTTACAGGCCGCACAGGGCATTGTTGATACCCAGCCCAAGGTCCTGAAAGCGGTTGCTCAGTTTGAAAAAGCGGGAGAATCCCGAGAGGTCTACTTGCGTGGCAGACTGGTAGAGGAGGGTGTTGAGATATACCCTAATCAGAGCAGTGGTGTTCTGTCATCAGTGTGCTGGGGCGAGGTCTTTGTCAGACAAAAAAGCGGCGAATCCATCCAAGTGGGTGATTTGGTTGATGTGTTACCCTATGCCTAGATTCTCATTTAGTGGCCAGAGCCTGCAATGAATACATTGCTAAACAAACCGTCCCTAATTGACCCCTTTGGTCGCACTGTCGATTATCTGCGCCTATCGGTAACAGATCGCTGTAATTTTCGCTGCACCTACTGCATGGCTGAGGATATGACCTTTCTGCCAAGACAGCAGATATTAAGCCTTGAAGAACTCCGAGATTCAGCGGTCGCGTTTGTCGAGCTGGGTGTACAAAAAATTCGTTTAACCGGCGGTGAGCCGCTGATTAGACGAGATATTCTCAAGCTGGTGAGTTCGGTCGCTGCATTGTCAGGGCTTGAGGAATTAACCATGACTACCAATGGCGTATATCTTCCCAAGATGGCCCAGCCGCTAAAAGATGCGGGTATGTCGCGAGTTAATATCAGCATAGATAGCCTTAAACCCGATCGTTTTAAAGAGCTCACCCGTGTTGGTGAACTGGATCAGGTAATGGCAGGGATTGATGCCGCCGGAGCTGCACAGTTTAAAAAAATTAAATTAAATGCCGTTATCCTTGCCGGTTTTAATGATGACGAGGTGCTTGATCTGGCACGGTTTGCTGTCGATCGCGGTATGGATATTTCATTTATTGAAGAAATGCCACTGGGTGAAATCTCCTCCCATAAGCGTGTTAACACGCAGATTACCAGCAGCCAAATCCGCCAACAGCTGGACTCAGAATTTACTCTGGTCGACAGTGCAGAAACTACCGGTGGACCATCGCGGTATGTATCCGTGGCCAATAGCCAGTCCAAAATTGGTTTTATCTCGCCCATGTCGAATAATTTCTGCGAGTCCTGCAATCGGGTGCGAATGACTGCAGAGGGTCGCTTATTGCTCTGCTTGGGCAATGAGCACAGCCTCGATTTACGAGAGATATTGCGCGCCCACCCAGGCGATACCGCATTGTTAAAAAGTAAAATTGTGGCCGCTATCGCCAATAAGCCTGAACGTCATTACTTTGATCCTGAGCAAGTCGATATTGTGCGCTTTATGAATATGACCGGAGGCTAATAACTGTGGTTGTCGAAACAGTTTTCGCCTTTCAATACCCCTTTATATTGCTGCTGGCTATTGGCCTGATGGCCGTGCTGTATTCCTCTGTGGGCCATGGTGGAGCCTCGGGATATCTGGCGGCAATGGCCCTGTGGGGGCTGCTGCAAGAAGAGATGAGACCCGCCGCACTGTTGATGAATATCGTGGTCACCTCCTGGCTGTTATACCGCTTTCAACCTTACAAGTTAATGCCCTATAAATTGTTCTGGCCTCTGGTTATAGCCTCTACGCCACTGGCTTTTATAGGCGGTATGGTCAAAATTGATACTGAGGCCTACCGCTTACTGGTTGGCACTATGCTGCTGTTGGCCGCTCTGCGAATGCTGATGATCAGCAAGGTGGCCGAGTCGACTCAGCAACCAGCTATGGTTGTGATCCTATCCGTGGGGGCGGTCTTAGGTTTCTCCGCAGGCCTTACCGGTATTGGTGGTGGCGTATTTTTAAGCCCAATTCTGCTGCTATTTGGCTGGTGCACCATGCGTCAGAGCACTGCGGTAGCTGCTGGTTTTATTCTGCTTAACTCAGTGGCAGGGCTGGCGGGATATATTGCCAGCGATCAGTCCTGGCCTATGGGTGCAGGCTGGTTAGTTAGTGCTGCCTTTGTTGGCTGTCTCTTTGGTGGCGAGCTTGCGGCTCATCGTGCAACCTCTTTAACACTACAAAAGCTGCTTGCGGCGGTACTAGCGATAGCTGCGGTAAAAATGGTGTACACGGCGCTGTAGCACTAGTACTTGAGTATGTTATTCTTCTGCCCAGTATAACTATTGAACTAACGCAGTTTTAGCCAAATCAATGAACTCAATTATTATCAGTAAGGCGATGTCACCTTTTTCCAAAGGACATCAGCACCAACGCAAATTTCAGTCAATTCTGTCTGAGGCGGCCGGTCTGTTTAATTGGCAGGGCTCTCGAGCCACAACATTGACCGATATCGCCGGCAGCATGAATCTGACTAAAACCTGCGTCTACTACTATGTTAAAACCAAAGAAGATTTAATTTATCAGTGCTATGTATCGAGCTGTGATATGTGGCTGGCTCAGGCGCAGCAAGCGGTTGCTTTAGAGGCCAATGGGTTGGAAAAAATTGTGGCCATGGTGCGCGGCCACTTTGATCAATATGTTAGAGCTTTAAATGGCGTGGCCCCTCATTTTGCCATGCTCGCTGAGATCTCATCGCTGGATGAGGGCCATGCCGCCGATATTAAAATGCGCTGGCAGCAAATTTTTGACCTCTGTGAAAAAATGGTTAGACAGGGTATCGAAGAAGGTGTGATCGAAAAGCTCGATCCAGCCGTGATCTGTACCGGCATTTTTGCTATCCCGCAGTGGTTTCCCGCATGGCTCAACCGATCCCATGCGGCCGATCCGGAACCGGTGATTGCGGCGGTCTTGGATATTCTTATTAATGGCCTGTCAGAGCAGCCTTATGAGTTTACTAATATTGAATTTCCCGAACTCAATAATTTACCGATCGATAGCTTTGATCGAGACTTTCAAAATCGTTTAAAGCGCGAAGCCTTCTATCGGGTTGGTGCCATTTACTTTAATCAAAAAGGTTTTAAGGGCACCTCGCTGGATGAGATTGCCAGCTCCCTAGATGTGACTAAGGGCGCCTTCTATTACCATATAAAAAATAAAGAAGAGCTTTTATACCAATGTTTTAATCGCACATTAGATGTTGAAAAAACACTGCTTACCGAGGCGGGAAAAATAAAGGGCACAGGTCTCAAAAAAGTCGAGCTGTCGCTGCGTTATTTATTTAATGTGCAGTTTACCGAAGAGGGGCCATTGATTCGCTACCGCTCGCTGCCCTCGCTGGATAAAGAGCATCGCAAAAATATTTTAAAGGCGACGAAAAAAAATACCAGTAAATTAGGGGCCTATATCCGTCAGGGTCTTGAAGACAATACATTGCGCGAGATAGATGCAGATGTTGCACAGCACGTTCTCTCAGGTGCCGTGGAGGCCAGCCCTAATTTTGCGGAATGGGTAGCCGAATCCAATGGCCCTGAATTATCTGCGTCCTATTTTCATCTGTTTATTAATGGTTTATCGACAAAGTAAATGTTTAAAATAATTATAAAAAAGAGTCACATTGTATGAATGATTTCCTGTTTAGTGCAGTTTCCGATGTGCTGGTTGGTGCAGGCGCATCTCAGCAGCTTGGCCATATGGCCGCGACGATGGGAATACAGCGAGCGCTGATTGTGACCGATCCAGGCATTATTAAATTTGGTCTTTTAGATAGCGCCGTTAGAAACCTTGAGTCCAATAATGTCTCGCTGAGTATTTACTCTGATGTGGTAGCCGACCCCCCGGAATCTGTGGTGATGGATGCCGTCGCAGCGGCGCAAGAATTTGGCTGTGACGGGGTGATTGGTTTTGGTGGTGGTAGCTCCATGGATGTGGCCAAGTTGCTGGCGGTTCTAATCAAAGGCGAACAGTCACTAGCAGATATTTATGGTGTTGATCAGATCACTGGTGATCGACTGCCCCTGATTCAGGTACCGACAACCGCCGGCACAGGTTCAGAGGCGACTATGGTGTCGATTATTACCACGGGCGAAACCACCAAAGCTGGGGTGGTAAGTCGCACATTGTTAGCCGATAAAATTATTCTCGATGCAACACTTACGCTGGGTCTGCCTCCGGCAGTCACTGCCGCCACTGGTATAGATGCCATGGTGCATGCCATCGAAGCCTTCACCACTAAACATAAAAAAAATCCATTGTCAGATATGTTGGCCCGCGAGGCTCTGCGTCTGATGGCGGGCAATATCGAGGTGGCGGTCAAGCAGGGCAATAATGTTGCAGCGCGGGAGGCAATGTTGCTGGGTGCTATGTTAGCCGGGCAGGCATTTGCTAATGCACCGGTGGCCGCTGTGCATGCGCTGGCCTATCCGCTGGGGGGCAATTATCATATCCCCCATGGACTGAGTAACTCCCTAGTGCTGCCTCATGTGCTGCGCTTTAATGCCTCTGAGGCAGGGCACCATTACGCAGAACTCGCATCCATTATTTTACCCAATAGGACCCTGCCCACTGATCCACTTGAGGTGTCTGAACTATTGGCGACTTACTTTTTAGCGTTGGCAGAAGATCTAGGTTTGCAAACGACTCTGGGGCAGATGGGTATTGACCAAGATGATCTGCCGATGTTAGCCGAGCAGGCTATGTTGCAGCAGCGTTTATTAATTAATAACCCCCGTGATGTCAGTCTTGATGATGCCCTCGCGATCTACCGACAGGCGTTTTAAGTTATGACCGAACGTGACGGCTACCCCTACTTTGCCGATATCACCACCAGATGGATGGACAACGATATCTATGGTCATGTAAACAATGTGGTCTATTACAGCTACTTTGATTCCGTGGCGAATAAGTACCTGATAGAAGAGGGTTGTTTAGATATTCACAGTGCCGATGTTATCGGTTTCGTGGTGGCGTCCTCATGCCAATACATGTCTCCCATCGCCTACCCAGAACCTATTGAAGCGGGTTTTAGGGTGAATAAACTCGGCAATAGCTCCGTCGAATATGGTATTGCTATTTTTAAGCAGGGTCAGCCAGTTGCCTCTGCAGTGGGTACCTTTACCCATGTCTTTGTCGATCGCGCTAGCGATAAGTCTGTTGCGATTCCAGCACCGCTAAGACAGGCGCTAGAGGCAGTATTAGTCAACGATGCCTAATCGTTATGCAGGCGGATTAGTCCTTCTTGAATGGTGCTGGCCACTAACCGCCCATCGCGACTAAAGAACGACCCGCGGCTCAGTCCGCGAGCGTGGCTAGAGCGCGGGCTATCCATGGCATACAGCAACCATTCATCGGCTTTAAATTCATCGTGAAACCAGATGCAGTGATCGAGGGAGGCCGGCTGAAACTTAGGGTTCATAAAGCTGACGGCATGGGGCAGCATTGAGGTGGCCATCAGATTAAAGTCTGAGGCATAGGCCAGAATAGCTCGGTGCAGTGCTGGATCGTTGGCGACTCCCATCTCAGGGAGAGAGCCTGCTGCCTTGATCCAGACGAGTTGCTCAGCAACTCTTGGCTCAGGGTTTTTATAATCTACAGGGTTGACTGAACGCATCTGTATTGGCCGCAATGACGGGCGTCTTTTCTTTGATCGATCTTGATCGTTATTCGACAGTGACTCAGCCAATTTAGCCCAGCGAATACTGTCGTCTTCCAGACCTTCCGGCCCTGCGCAGTCAGGCATATTGGCTTGATGAGATAGTCCTGACTCCATGACCTGAAATGAAAGCTCGGTATTGAAGATGGCTTTGCCGCGCTGGGAACCCACCACACGGCGGGTGGTAAAAGAGCCACCATCGCGGATAGCATCTACTTCATAGAGAATCGGCACCGAAGGATCTCCGGGGCGCAGAAAATAGGCGTGCTGGGAATGCACCATGCGCTCTTGATCTACTGTATCTTGTGCGGCGCGCATAGCTTGGGCAAATACCTGTCCACCAAAGACACGCTTATTCATGGTTTCAGGGGTGACCCCGCGATAGATATTAGTATCAATTTTTTCCAGTGATAGAACATCTAGTAGTTGCTGTAGTGCTTTACTCATGCAGTCTGTTTCCTAATGTTGTCGCGGTGCTGTAATCGTCAATTTTGGATGGCGTTACACAGGGTCATTCTGAACCGCTTCAGGGTACCTGAAACAGCGCTATAAGCCACGTAAATAACCGAATTTTACAGCTTAATACTTGAAAGATAGAATAACATACTGTAAGTTCAATTTATTGATTCTACCGTGTAATATCTAATTTTATAGTCGATAACTAATCCTTTTAGTAGGCGACTCAGCAGGAGACTAATGTGAGTAATTTACAAGCCTTTAGGCAAGAAACTCGAGACTGGCTGGAAGAGAACTGCCCGCCATCAATGCGCGAGCCGGTCAAAGGCGGCGAGAGCATGTGCTGGGGTGGTCGCAACTTTAAATTCGAGAGCAAAGAGCAGCAGCAGTGGATGGAGCGTATGGGCGCCAAAGGCTGGACTGCACCAGATTGGCCGACAGAATATGGCGGCGGTGGTCTGGATAAGGTAGAGCACAAAATATTGCGCGAAGAGATGTCGCGCCTTAATGCACGCTCGCCCCTCGATAGCTTTGGTATCTGGATGATTGGCCCAGCACTGCTAAAGTTTGGTTCCGAGGCACTTAAACAACAACATTTACCGCCCATTGTCCGTGGTGAGATTCGCTGGTGCCAGGGCTATTCTGAGCCGGGCGCTGGTTCAGATCTGGCCGGCTTGCAGTCCAAGGGCGAAGATCGAGGCGATCACTTTATTGCCAATGGCCAAAAGGTATGGACCTCCTACGGCGATAAAGCCGACTGGATGTTCTGCTTGCTGCGCACAGATTCCGAAGCCAAGAAACAAATGGGTATCAGCCTGGTGCTGTTCGATATGCTCACGCCCGGTGTCACCCCGAAGCCAATTAAACTTATTTCTGGTAGTTCACCGTTTTGTGAAACCTTTCTTGATGACGTGCGTGTTGAAAAAGATCAGGTAGTGGGTGAGGTCAATCAGGGTTGGACCATTGCCAAATATCTGCTTACCCACGAGCGTGAAATGATTGGCGGCATGGGCATGACCGATGCCGGTGCTGAGACTCTCAGTCAGATGGCCGCGCGAGTAATGGGTGTTGAGCAGGGTCGTATGAACAACCCAATACTGCGAGCCGACGTGGCCAAGTGGGAAATTGACGGCGCCTGTTTTGGACTGACTGCAGAGCGTGTTACCGATGAAGCTAAAGCTGGCAGTGGTGTGGGCGCTACCTCGGCGATGCTCAAGTACTATGGCACCGAACTCAATAAACGACGCTTTGAAACCCTGCTTAAGATCAATGGTAGTGATGCCATGATATGGGATGGCGAAGCTGCAAATCATGGCTGGTTGCCACGCACCTGGCTGCGTACCAAAGGTAATTCAATCGAAGGCGGGACCTCTGAGGTTCAGTTGAACGTTATCGCTAAAAATATCCTAGGCCTGGGCTAGCAGAATTACCAGAGCACCAACAGAATTTAAAGGTACAGAATAATGGCACTAGTATTAAACGGAGAGCAGCACATGCTCAAAGAATCAGCTCAGGGATTTTTGGCAGAGTTCGCCCCAGTGGCAGAGCTGCGCAAGCAGCGTGACGCGAATAGTCAAAGTGGCTACGCCGATAATTTATGGGCACAGATGGCCGATATGGGCTGGGCCGCCATTTTGGTTCCAGAAGCCTACGGTGGTCTTGAGTTTGGTCATGTGGGAATGGGGCAAATTGTAGAACAGACTGGCCGCACCCTGACCGCATCACCACTTTTTGCGACAGCAGTGTTAGGTGTTACCGCGATTAATGCAGCGGGTAGCGAAGACCAAAAAACACAGCTACTTGGCTCAATTGCCAGTGGTGAGATCACTACGGCTCTGGCGGTTGATGAAAAAATTCATCATGCACCCACACAGATTAGTCTGTCGGCAGTAAAGCGGGGCAGCGGCTATATGCTCAATGGCGCCAAACGTTTTGTTGCCGATGGCTGCACAGCTGACAAGCTAATTGTAGCGGCGCGCACTGGTGGAGAGGCCGGTGATATGAATGGCATCAGCCTGTTTGTGGTGGACCGCACCGCCGCAGGTGTTGAGGTCGAGCGCACAGATATGACCGACACCCGCAACTATGCAAATATCAGCTTCAACAATGTAGAGGTGGCTGAGGCTGCACTGCTTGGAGAAGAGGGCAAGGGCTTTAAGGCTCTTAACACTGCCTTGGATGTTGGTAATATTTACCTTTCAGCAGAGCTATTGGGCATCGCTCAAGAGACATTTGATGTGACTCTGCAGTATCTAAAAGAGCGCAAACAGTTTGGCGTTTTAATTGGCTCATTTCAGGCGCTGCAACACCGTGCTGCCCACTGGTGGAGTGAAGTCGAGCTGTGTAAGTCAGTTGTGCTCAAGGCCCTGCAGACTCTCGATGAGGGTGACAAAAAGGCTCCGGCGCTGGCCAGTATTGCCAAGGCCAAGCTGTGCGAAGTGGCTGAACTCGCGACCAATGAAGCCATTCAGATGCATGGCGGTATTGGCATGACTGATGAATATGATATTGGTTTCTTTATCAAGCGCGCTCGTTCCGCACAGATAATGTTTGGTGATAACAGTTACCATACCGATCGCTTTGCGCTTTTGAATGGCTACTAGGTATTTGATAACCGGGCAGCCTCAATTAATTTAATTTCAGATAATAAGGATAAGAACAATGGATTTAGGTATCAGCGATAAGGTCAAACCCATACTCGAAGAAGTAAAGCATTTTATTGATACAGAGATTCTGCCATTGGAGCATGAGTATCATGAAGAAATTTCCAAAGGCGACCGTTGGACTTTTACCGAGCGTCAAACCGAAATTTTGGAAGGACTTAAAACCAAGGCCAAAGCCAAGAATCTATGGAATTTCTTTCTTACCCATTTTGAAGGTGGCCACGGGCTTAACACGGTTGAGTATGCCTATATTGCTCAAGAGACTGGCCGCTCGCACCTCGCCCCAGAGGTGTTTAACTGTGCCGCTCCCGACACCGGCAATATGGAAGTGCTGGCGCGCTTCTGTACCGAAGAGCAAAAAGAGACCTGGTTAAAGCCGCTTTTAGCCGGTGAGATTCGCTCAGCCTACGCCATGACTGAGCCCGATGTTGCCTCATCCGATGCGACTAATATTGCTATGTCCTGTGTTGCCGATGGCGATGAATGGGTGCTTAACGGCGAGAAAATTTGGATCTCTGGTGCCGGTGACCCGCGCTGTAAAATTATGATTGTGATGGTAAACACCAACCCTAATGGCCCCCGTCATGCCAAGCATAGTCAGGTTCTGGTGCCCTTTGACACCCCGGGTGTTAAGAATCTGCGGCCCATGGAAATCTACAATATTGACGATGCCCCCCACGGCCACATGCACATGCGTTTTACCGATGTGCGTGTACCTAAAGAAAATTTGATCCTTGGCGAAGGCCGAGGGTTTGAAGTGGCACAGGGCCGTTTAGGGCCGGGCCGTATTCATCACTGCATGCGTTCACTGGGCTTGGCAGAAGCTGCGCTTAAATTGATGTGCGAGCGCTCTTTAACTCGTGAAGCCTTTGGTCGCCCTTTGGCTAAATTGGGTGGCAATGTAGATATTATTGCTCAGGCCCGTATCGAAATCGAAATGACTCGTCTGCTGTGTCTGAAAGCAGCTTGGCTGATGGATCATGAGGGCACAGATGCGGCTCAGCCCTTTATCTCAATGATTAAAGTGGCGGCACCGACTATGGCACTAAAAATTATTGATGAAGCCATGCAAATGTACGGCGGCATTGGTCTGTCTCAGGATACGCCTCTGGCTACATGGTACGGCGCTCAACGCACATTGCGCTTTGCCGATGGCCCAGATGCGGTTCACCGTATGGTTATCGCCCGTCGTGAGCTTAGTCAGTACCGTTAAGATTCAACCTTAGGAGATAGAGGAATGACTATTAGATACGACGGCCAGGTCGCTATAGTAACGGGCTCAGGCAATGGCTTGGGACGATCCCATGCATTGGCTCTTGCGGCTCGCGGTGCCAAGGTTGTGGTCAATGACCTCGGCGGTTCGGTCAATGGCGATGGTGGTTCCAGTGCGGCGGCGCTGGAAACTGTGTCGATGATTGAGGCAGCGGGCGGCGAGGCCATGGCCAATGGTGCCAATGTAGCGGTGATGGCCGATGTTAAAGCTATGGTTGCACAGGCAGTGGAGAAGTGGGGTCGAGTTGATATTCTAATTAATAACGCCGGTATTCTGCGCGATAAAAGCTTTGTAAAAATGGGTATGGATGACTTTCAGTTAGTCGTCGATGTGCATTTAATGGGTTCTGCCAACTGTTCAAAGGCAGTGTGGGCATTAATGCGCGAGCAGGGCTATGGCCGCATTGTAATGACGACTTCTTCAAGTGGTATGTACGGTAACTTTGGTCAGGCCAACTATGGCGCGGCAAAAATGGCCGTTGTGGGTTTAATGAATACGCTCTGTATTGAGGGTGAAAAATACGATGTTAAGGTCAATTGCCTGTCTCCTACTGCCGGTACCCGCATGCTCGAGGGCTTGGTGACCGAAGAGCAGTCAGATATTATGACCGTCGAATCAGTCACCGCTGCGCTGTTGACCCTATGTGATTCTGAAGCCCCCAATCGTACTATTCTCTGTGCTGGCGCTGGTGGCTATGCCCGCACGCATATTTATGAGACTGAGGGAATTTATCTTCCGCCACAACAGCAGACCCCAGAAAACGTGCGTGCCCAAATGGAAGGGATTGATAACCCTGAGGGCGAGCAAGTATTGGTTGGAGGCTTCCAGCAGACCAATAAGTTTATTGCCAAGGCTGTTGAGTACTTTACCAAAAAATAATAATTAATCAGGACGAAATTATGAAAGCGTTAGTCTGTAATGAGTTTGGCCCAACTGAAAATCTGACTCTGGAAGAGGTGGATGCACCGACCCCAGGTAAAGGGGAAATACTGCTGGATATTAAAGCAGCGGGTGTTAATTTTCCCGATGTGCTGACGGTTCTGGGCAAGTACCAGTTTAAGCCGGAGTTACCGTTTATTCCCGGTGCTGAGGTGGCTGGTGTGGTCACTGCTGTTGGTGAGGGTGTCAGTACTCGCAAGGTGGGTGACAAAGTGATTGCCACCACCCAGCTTGGGACTTTTGCAGAACAGTGCGTGGCCAATGAGTTTGCTTCTTTTGAGATGGGTGACAGTATGTCCTTTGAGCAGGCGGCTGGTTTTGCTATTACGTATGGCACCTCTTATTACGCATTGAAGCAGCGTGCGAATATTCAGCCCGGTGAAACCCTGCTGGTACTGGGTGCTGCTGGTGGCGTGGGTATTGCCACTATTCAGATTGCCAAGGCCATGGGTGTGACGGTTATCGCCGCGGCCAGCACTGAAGAGAAGCTTGATTTTGCCTGTGAAGCCGGCGCTGATTTACGCATTAATTATTCTGAAGAGAATCTTAAAGATAAGGTTAAGGAACTGACTGGCGGCAAAGGTGTTGATGTTGTCTATGACCCTGTGGGTGGCGATTTCGCTGAGCAGGCGTTCCGTGCCATTGCTTGGAATGGCCGTTTTCTGGTGATTGGCTTTGCCTCTGGTCCTATTCCAGCTATGCCGCTTAATCTTGCCTTGCTTAAGGGTGCGTCTTTGGTTGGCGTGTTCTGGGGCGCCTGGGCGGGCCGATCTCCGATGGAGTCGCGCCAGAATTTTGATGAGCTGATTGAGATGATTGATGGCGGTAAGTTTTCGCCATTGGTGACTGAGGTTTACACGCTGGATGATTATAAGGCAGCGTTTGCTTCTATCTCAGAGCGACGAGCTAAGGGTAAGGTTATTTTATCCATGGGCTAGTTTAGCTATCGAAAGATAAGTATCGAAAAGGGTCTGTATTGCAGGCCCTTTTTTATTGGTCTGGGACCCACAGCCACCTTAAATGCTGTCTCCTATTCCCCTGACTACCGCCCCCTGTCGCGTTGACTGCCTTCCCCTGTCACGTTGACTGCCTTCCTCTGTCATCTTGAGGAGCGAAGCGACGAAAGATCTCACTCAGCACACTGGGTTTTCTATTACGGAGCCCAATACCCTCTGCCCAAACCCTTGTGAACGGTCCCATGGTTACAGCCATTTTCAGCGTTCACACAACTCGCGCTAGCGCTCAAACAGGTGTTCGCTCAACCTGAAAATGGCTGCAACCATAAGCGCGGGGGCTGACTGTTCTCAAGGGTTTGGGCAGAGGGTATTTGAATTATTTGAGGGTAATTCTAGATTTAAAGCCTGTTGTTTTATTGGCATATTCTGAGCTCTTAATCGGTGCTACCCAAGGTCAGTGCCGCACAAAGTCACCTAAGGCCCTCGCGATCAATCAGACTCCGTTTATGGGTGCAGGTATTTTCAGATTGAGAGAGCACTTGTCTGAGCTTGTAACGCAGTGGAAAGCGAGTTGTGTGAACGCTGGAAATACCTGTACCCATGGAGTCGATCGCGAGGGCCTTAGGTTGCTTGGTGTGCAAGCGCGGAATACATATATGTTTCGATATATCTCTCATTTAACAGCATTACACCCACTCCATAGTTGGCTGCAGCACAGCGCTGCCTATACAATGCCCGCTAAGCCCAAAAGGGCAGCTGTTAATTCCTCTTGATTCACCATTAGTAAAAAATATGCCGCAAAACGCTCTAGAGATTTTAAACAGCCTGTATGGTTACGAGAACTTTCGTGGTCATCAGGCAGAGATTATTGAGCATGTGAGTGCTGGCAATAATGCGCTAGTTTTAATGCCTACCGGTGGCGGTAAATCCATCTGTTATCAGATTCCCTCCATGCTGCGCGAGGGTGTGGGTATTATTATCTCGCCGCTGATCGCATTGATGCAGGACCAGGTTGATGCCATGCAGCAGCTTGGAGTAATGGCCGCATTTCTAAACTCTAGCCTCTCTCACAGCGAGCAGAATGTGATTGAGCAGCAGCTGTTGAGCGATCAATTAGACTTGCTCTATATAGCTCCAGAGCGGCTTATACAGTCCTATACTCTCGATTTATTGAGCCGTTGCAACCTCGCCCTTTTTGCGATTGATGAGGCTCACTGTGTCTCTCAGTGGGGTCATGACTTTCGCTCAGATTATCTTGCTCTAAGCATGCTCAACGACCGCTTTCCCTCGATACCACGGATTGCATTGACGGCCACAGCAGATATTCGCACTCGTAAAGAAATTATTGAACGGCTGTCGCTCACAGATGCTAACTCTTATATTAGCGGGTTTGACCGGCCCAATATCCGCTACGCGATTGCCAATAAGACTACGCCCAAAAAACAGCTACTGGCTTTTTTACAGCAACGCAAAAACGAAGCCGGTATTGTCTACTGCCTGTCGCGAAAAAAGGTTGAGGATACCGCTGCCTGGTTAACCCAGCAGGGTTATACCGCGTTGCCCTATCATGCAGGCTTTCCGGCCCAGCTTAGGCAAACCCATCAGAATAGATTTCTCCGCGAAGATGGCGTAATTATTGTCGCCACCATCGCCTTTGGTATGGGCATAGATAAACCCGATGTAAGGTTTGTGGCGCATCTGGATTTACCCAAAAGTATCGAAGCCTATTATCAGGAAACAGGCAGAGCAGGGCGTGATGGTCAGGCCGCCGATGCCTGGATGGTTTATGGTTTGCAAGATGTGGTGCGGCTGCAACAGATGGCGCAGGGCTCTGATGGCTCCGAGCAGCATAAACGCGCTGAGCGTCATAAGCTTGATGCGATGCTGGGGCTGTGTGAGGTAACCAGCTGTCGCCGTAAAGTGTTACTGAGCTACTTTGCCGATGAGGCACCAGAGCAATGTGGTAACTGCGATAATTGCCAGCTGCCGCCAGAAACCTGGGACGCCACCGAAGCCGCGCAGAAGGTGCTGTCTTGCATCTATCGCACGGGGCAGCGTTTTGGCGTAGTGCATGTTATGGACGTATTGCAGGGCAAAGAGAATGAGAAAGTTCTGCAACACGGGCATCAGCAACTGAGTACTTTTGGTATTGGCAGTGATATCCATGAGGCGCAATGGCGCTCAGTGATCCGCCAGTTAGTAGTGCGCGGTTTACTGCGTGTTGATCTTGAGGGTTACAGCGCATTGCAACTGACAGATACCTGTCGGCCGGTATTAAAAGGGGAACAGTCGCTGTATTTGCGCAAAGAGGATATTAAAGCGCCATCGACTAAAAAGAGCGGTACTAAAGCGTCGAGAAAAGCGCAGATACGGCCAGAAGATCAGGAGCTTTGGGAAGAACTGCGCGAGTGCAGGAAATACCTGGCCGAAGAATATAATGTGCCACCCTATGTAATTTTCCACGATGCTACATTAAAAGAAATGATCGATGTGATGCCAATGTCGGCCTCAGAGTTTTTAACCATTGGTGGGGTAGGCGATAGCAAAATGGAAAAGTATGGCGCAGATTTTATTGAAATCATTTGCCGCTATGCAGAGGCGGGCTCAGATTAAACCCAATTCTTCCGTCGCAACGCTTCAATGCTTTTGCGAATGACAGCGTTGCTTCTTCGGGCTAGAGTTCTAGTTCTTGACTTAATCCTATAAATAAAATGTCTGTTATCTCATTACTCTGCCAAATTAAATAGTTGTGTATTTCCACCTCTTGCAACCAGATTTTCTGTTCTGGTGCGCTCACTTAAGAACCACAACAACCAGTGGTAGTTATAACCCTCGGCATTTTCCGGCCACTCAATCAATGGGATAATACTCCCTGATCTCTGGGCCATCACCTGTCGTAATACTCCGCTATCCGCATTTAGGCTATTCGCGATAATCCCTTCAATACTGTTGTTTTGGATCAGTGCTGTGAGTATTTCCAGTGGCTCTATCTGAAGTAGTTCTTTCGCTAAGCCAGCTTTTTGGTAGTTCAGTTTAATAATCTCTAACTCATTTATCCGAGTCTTATCGGCCGCAATAATCACCGGACAACCACAAAGCAGTGTCGAGGCAATTTGCTTTCCTGCATCGATAAGTGAGTCTGATCCTGTAACAACCAACACCATTACTCCACGCCCATGCAGAGATAGCCGATTATCTTCGCCAGTTGGCCCTGGCAGCTGGATCGGATTGGCCAGTTTTTCTCTGGCAATAGTTTCCATGTTTGATAAAAAGTCAGTGCTACATTTTTCGGTACAGGCTTCTCGCAAAATGGCTAAACGGCTATCTATGGTGATTGCCTGCCATTTTGGCATTGCCTTAACTGCATCAATTACGATATTTGAATTTGCTGATCCATTCCTCTTTAAATCAATCGCAAACGATCCCTTGTTTTCCGTCTGAGTAGTTGCCGCAGAAAAGCGCATTAAATAGTTGGGCCCTCCAGCTTTAGGACCTGTGCCGGATAATCCTCGGCCTCCAAATGGATTTACGCCGACAACAGCCCCAACCATATTGCGATTGATATAGGTATTGCCGGCAATGGTTTTGCGGAATACAGTTTCAGCAAAGGCTTCAATGCGGCTATGGATACCTAGGGTGAGACCATATCCTGTGCTGTTGATTTGTTGCACCACAGAAGTGAGCTGATCGGATGAATATCGAATTACATGTAGTATGGGCCCAAAAACTTCTTCTGAGAGTAAGTCGAGGGAATCGATTTCAAATACATGGGGAGCTATATAGCTGCCATTGGCACAGTCCTCATCAAGATCAACTTTGGCGATAAATCTTGCCTCTGCATGCATACGATCTATATGGCTTTGAAGTTCTGTCTGAGCGCCGCTATCGATAACGGGACCAAGATCGCTGGATAGCTGTCTCGGGTCACCGGCTTTTATGAAGGCCATGGCACCTGCGAGCATTTGCAATGTGGTAGCGGCGATATCCGACTGAATGAACAGTACTCGCAAAGCAGAGCAGCGCTGACCCGCACTTTGGAATGCGGACGAGATAACATCATCGACCACTTGCTCTGGCAGTGCGGTGGAGTCCACTACCATGCAGTTCTGGCCACCGGTTTCGGCGATAAAAGGGATTGGCCCACCGGGACGTGTTGCAAGCTGTTGGTTAATGCTTTGGGCGGTGTCGGTTGAGCCGGTAAAGGCGATGCCGGCAATGCGGCTGTCGCCTACTAATAGTTTGCCGATCTGTGAGCCGCTACCCAGAAGAAGTTGTAAGGCTGGGCCTGGCACACCTGCACTGTGGAACAGCCGGATGGCGCAGGCGGCAATGGCGGGTGTCTGTGCCGCTGGTTTGGCGATAACGCTATTGCCTGCGGCCAGTGCTGCTGCGATTTGGCCGACAAAGATTGCCAGCGGGAAGTTCCACGGACTGATGCACAGGAACACGCCATGGCCCTGTAGGCCCTGCGCTGGCAGTGACTGAGCTTGCAGGGCATAGTATCTGCAGAAGTCCACGGCTTCGCGTACTTCGGAAACGCCGTCTGCCAATGTTCTGCCTGCTTCCATGGCAACCACGCCCATCAACTTGGCGCAGTCTCTCTTCATCAGGTCTGCTACTTTATTGAGAATATCGGCGCGGGCTTCATGGCCTAATTTATTCCATGAGGGCTGTGCGGCATGTGCGGATTTCAATGCCGCTAATATAGTAGTCTCATTTGCTTTTGAGTAATGGCCAATCAATTGATCTTGATTGGCTGGATTATAAGCTGGCAGCAATTCACCCGCGCTATCTTGGCCATCAATAATGGGGTGTGAGAGCAGCGCTGGGGTTTGGTTTATGGTGCACAATAAGGCCTCTGTCTCCAGTGGTGAATCGAGATCTATACCCACTGCATTTTTGCGCTGCTCACCAACTACGGTAAACATCTTATCTGGAATGGCGATTATTTTATGTTGGTAGGGGAATGATCGAGTGACCTGTTCTCTGGTATCTTCGAGTAGTTCTTCTACGGGTGTTTGATGGTCTAAAAAGCGATTGACGAAGGAGCTGTTGGCGCCATTTTCTAAAAGTCGGCGAACTAAATAGGGTAGCAGGTCTTTGTGGTTGCCGATGGGTGCATAGACCCGCACGGCTATGGCTCTTTTTTGCTTTTTTAATTGTGCGTATAAAATATGCCCCATGCCATGCAGGCGCTGAAATTCAAACTCGCGCTCACCGGCCAGTTCTAAAATCATGGTGGCGGTGTAGGCGTTATGGGTCGCAAACTGCGGGTAAATATGCGCTTGCGCACCGAGCAGAATGCCGGCGCAATATTGGTAGCAAAGATCGGTATTAGCCTTGCGGGTAAATACGGGGTAGCTCTCCAGACCCAGTTCTTGAGCATGTTTAATCTCGGCATCCCAGTAGGCGCCTTTTACTAATCTCACCATTAACCGGCGATTGGTTTCACGGGCTAGGCCAATTAACCATTTGGCGGTGTCTGGTGCGCGTTTTTGGTAGGCCTGTAATACAAAGCCAAGGCCCTGCCAGCCGGCTAGGTCAGAGTCTTTGGCCAGTGCCTCAAAAATATCGAGTGAGATATCCAAACGGTAGGCTTCTTCGGCATCAATCGATAGGCCGATATTGTATTTTTTGGCTAATAGGCAAAGCTGTTTAATGCGGGGCAGTAGCTCTGTCATTACGGCTTGGTGCTGGGCGAAATAATAGCGCGGGTGCAGGGCGCTGAGTTTTACCGAAATACCATTGGCGCTGCACACAGTGGTTGTTTGGCTATTGGTGCGGCTAATTTCATTAATGGCATCGCTATAGGCTTTTAAGTACTCGGCGGCATCTTCTTCGGTGCGGGCGCCTTCGCCTAACATATCGAAGGAGAATCTAGTCTCTGCATCATTGTGCTTTGCACCGCGTTTTAGCCCCTCGGGGATGCTACGGCCCAATACATATTGGCCGCCCATTATTTTCATCGCCTGCATCACTGCAGCGCGGATTACCGATTCGCCGAGGGTGGCGGTTAGGCGACGTATCCAGTGATCGGTATCCTGGGTGATCCCTTTATCCAAACTGACCAGCTGACCTGTGAGCATCAGGCTCCAGGTAGAGGCATTTACAAACAGGGATTCGGATTTGCCGCGGTGGTTATTCCAGTTGCCGCCCTGAATTTTTTCGGCGATTAGGCGATCTGCGGTCAGGGCATCTGGTACTCGTAACAGTGCTTCTGCCAGACACATCAGGGCTACGCCCTCGGCATTGGAAAGTCCAAACTCGAGCAGAAATGCGTCCAATGTACCGCTGCTGTTTTTGTCGGCTCGACAGTTGGTTACCAGTTGGCGTGAATCCTGAAGAATTTTTTCGCGGGCTTTGCTGGAGAGTGGGTTGCCATGCAGTAACTGGGTGACAGCCTGATGCTCATCTTGGTGTGTGGCTTGACGAATTTTATTACGTATTGCTAGCTGGTCCATGTCTTTGCGCCTTAAATTCCATTAATCGAATATATGGCATTGTGAGATATTTATATTAGTATTTGTCTCCATAAATGGCTTATATATAGCTTTTAATTCTGTAAATATTAAATATAAAGATTATTATGCTACTCTATATGTAGATATTAAGGAGCGAGTTGATGAAAACAGTGGCAGATTTGGATCGTACAGATCGCAGAATTCTTAACAGTCTGCAAAAGAATGGCCGTATCGCCAATGTAGATCTGGCTCGAGAGGTTAACCTAACGCCGACACCCTGTTTGGAGCGGGTTAAACGCCTGGAAAAAGATGGGTTTATCACCAACTATGTTGCACTGCTTGATCCGGTAAAGGCCAATGCGGCGCTCTGTGCCTATATTGAGGTGCAGCTGGTCAGCACCACCACTGAGGCGATTAAATTATTTAATCAGCAGATGCTGGGACTGGCCGAGGTGCAGGAGTGTCAGATGGTGGCTGGTGGCTTTGATTATCTGATCAAAATACGGGTTGCCGATATGCAGCATTATCAGCGCTTTTTGGGTGAGAAGCTGTCAACAATTGAGAGTATTAGTCAGACTCATACCTATGTGGTGATTGAGGATGTGAAGTCGGTAACGGCACTTAGTTTCAGTGTTTAACGATAAACTCTGGGGACTCGGGCAGGCATACGAGTGAGTAGTTCATAGCCGATGGTACCGCAGAGTTCAGCGATTTCATTGACGGGTAACTCAGGTCCCCAGAGCACGGCTCTATCACCAATGGCAACTGCATCTAGGTCGGTTACATCAACGGTTATCATATCCATGGATACTCGCCCCACCAGAGGGCAGCCTGTGCCATTTATCAGTACAGGGGTTCCATTGGGTGCCTGACGTGGATAGCCATCACCATAGCCCACAGTAACCGTGGCAATTGTAGAGTCTCGCGCGGCAGTCCAGTTGGCAGTGTAACCAACGGATTCACCGGCGCTAATAGACCGCACTGAGATAACTGCGGACTCAAAGCACATAACAGGCTTAAGTTGGTCGGCATTTTCCTGAGACTGAGCAAAGGGGCTATTGCCGTAAAGCATATAGCCGGGCCGCTGCCAGTCTCTCTGTGCCTGAGGCCAGCCAAGAATTGCAGCGGAGTTAGCCAGACTCTTTAGCGGCGCATTATCTGCCTTGGGCAGATGCAGATCGAAGATTTTAATTTGCGCTAATGTGGCTTTATTGTCGAGGTCATCGGCGCAGGCAAAGTGGCTGCAGACAACAATTTCATCACTGACATTATGACTGCCGCTCAGATCATCGTAGGCGGACTGAATTTCGTCTGGTTGGAACCCGAGGCGGTGCATACCACTGTCTATTCCCAGCCAGACATTGACCTTTCGCGCCAGACTGGCATTTAAAATAGCTTCGACTTGGGGCCTGTTTTCCACCATTAACCAAAAGTTGTGTTGGGCGGCAATATCCACTTCATCAGAGCTAAAGGTACCTTCTAGCAGCAGGATAGGCAGTTCAATACCGCTCTCACGCAGCTCTATGGCCTCTTCAATGCTGGCAACGCCAAGAGCTGGGGCAATATCGGCTAACGCAGCAGACACTTCAATAGCACCGTGGCCATAGGCATTGGCTTTTACCATCGGGATGGTTTTAGATTGCGCTGCTAAAGACTGCGCCAACATAAAGTTATGGCGCAGTGCCTGCAGGTCAATAATTGCCTTGGTCGGTCTGGACATGCTCTGCTTGCCTAATCGGTTTGTCTAGTGGTTACAGTTTAGTAGTTAAACTTGCCTGCGGAGTAAAGAGCTTGGGCGGCAAGCCATACATCGCCGACCTCACCATCGCCAACTGCAACGCCATCGATCTCTATCACTGGAGCAATTTCCTTGGAGGAGCTGGTAATCCAAACTTCATCAGCACTGGTTACTTCATCCATTGTCACTGTACGCTCTTCCACGGGAATGGAACCGTCCCGACGCAATACATCCAGCACAATATGCCTGGTAATGCCGGGCAGTAATTGATTGTCCAATGGCGGGGTACTGACGACACCATCTTTGACAATAAAGGCATTACAGGCACTGGCTTCCGTGAGTTCATTATTGGCATTAAACAGCAGCGTTTCGCCATGACCCTGTTTATACCCCTGCTGAAAATGCAGCACATTGCCCAGTAGTGCCGTGGATTTAATATGGCAGCGCTCCCAGCGCAGATCTCTGTCGGTAGCTACCTTGTAGCTTCGGGCCAATGCCTTATCGGCAACGGGCGGCGGTGCAATGTCAAAAGCAAAGGCAAACACTGTAGGTGCAATATTTTCAGGAAACCCATGAAAGCGTTTGCTATCTGCGCCGCGGCTAACATGCAGATAGATTCCCAAATTGCTGGCGCCATTTTCTTCGATAAGACGATTACACAGGTCTGCCCAATCGGCTTCAGACCAATCGAGATTGATCCCCACAGCGGCCAAACCATTTTGCATGCGCGCAATATGGGGCGCAAAGCCAACCATACTTCCCGCGTAAGAGGGCACTACTTCATAGATGCCATCGCCAAATAGAAATCCTCTATCCAGCGGGGAGATTTTGGCTTCTTCCAATGGCAAGTAAGTGCCATCTAAAAATGCAATGCTCATATTGTCGCCTTAACAATTTTTAAAAAATGGTATCAGTGAGGTGCTTGATACGCAAAGCAAATTAGCCCGATAACCATGGCTTTTTAAGTGCTTTTTAAAAGAAATTTTCGCTATCTATCTTTATGGCAGGATAATATCCCGCCGCTACTGGTTGATGGCTATTTTTCTTAGGTCATTGATGATTTGTTCGCTAATATCTGTGCTTAATCCATCTTCAGTTAATGTGTTTTCTCGGGTAACACCATCGACACTGCCGCGCTCGGAGAGGTAGTTTAAAATGGCCAAATTATCCCAGCCTGCAAGCATATCTGTGTCTGAGATAACCGATAGCATCGCCAGTAGTCCGTGCGCTGCCCAGTTCGATACATCAGCAATTAACAACTCATCGCAGCAGGTGGCTGATGGAATTATATTCAGGCCAGTAAGGGTATCTGCAACATTGCCCATACCAATTTCATTGCCTCCATCACCTATCGCAATAGTTGGGCATTCAGCTAGCGTCAAAAAGTAATCGAAGCTGGCACAGCGGGCACTGATATTTTCCCCGCGCATATTGTAGAAATGGCCGTCGGCTGCCATGCCGGGGCGCTCAATTGAAATAACTAGGCTCGGCTGATATTGGTCTATGACCAGCTGCGCTTCAAAGGCACTGGTTTGTGGATCGCCGACCGTGATTTTGTGCACTCGAAAGTCGTTGTTTATGGCGTCTGCCAATGGTGCACCGCAGACTAATACAGGCGTTGCACCAAGCGACTCTATGGCTTGATAAAGAGCAATTGCACCCACCGGGCCATCGGTCTCATAGGTATGGTCAACGGGAAAGCCAGTACCAATTAATACATGACCACTGATATTTTTCAGCATCTGTGCCGCGCGATAGTAATAGCCCGGTTTCAGCGCCGCTTGCAGGGTTTGCATATCCCTTGGGTTTCGTGCCGTTAACAAATCTTCGATCTGCCGGCTAATGCGCAGGTGATTCATTTATTGGCTGGCTCAAGCTGGCTATTATTAAATCGCTGCTCATCTAAGGCGAGCAAATTATGCGCCCGTTCAACACTGATAGCCTCGAACTGCACTGTGCCGCCCGGCATAAGCTGGGCCAGTTTGCCGAGATCTAAGGACAGCACTGAACCCAATTTGGGGTAGCCGCCAATGGTTTGTCGGTCATTTAATAGAATAATGGGCTGGCCGTCTGCGGGTACTTGAATGGCGCCCAAGCATATGCCTTCGGAGAGAATGCCATCAATACTAGGTGATATATTGGGGCCCTTAAGGCGATAGCCCATACGGTCACTGCTGTCGCTGACGGTATATTGCGAGGAAAAGAACAGCTGTTTTTGTATCTCGCTAAAGGCATCTTGCTGATAACCTAAAACCACCCTTACACGCGCTTGATTAGCCGCATAATCTGGTCGCTGCTGACTGGGTACAGACAGGCAATCCAACGGATGTTGCAGTGCCTGGCAGGGCAGAATTTGGCCGGCCTGCAATGGTGTGCCATCCTGAGTTGTTCCACCCAGCCCCTCGCGCGGAACCGTGGAAACGCTATTAAAAATAGGCTCGATCTGAAAACCGCCGGCCACTGCAAGATAGCCTCGACTGCCGGCGACAGCAAATCCAAGTTCAATGCGATCACCCGGAATTATTTTGTGACTTTGCCACAGAGCGGCGGCTTGTTGATTAATTGTCAGGGGGATATTGGCCCCGGTCATTGCGATGTTGGTTGTCGTCGTTGACTCCAATACTAGACCACCCACAGTCACTTCAATGGCAGTTGCCGATTGCGAGTTATCACAGAGGCGATTGGCCCAGCGAAAGGCATTGCGATCCATGGGGCCGCCTGTTGTGAGACCGATACTATGCAGGCCAAACCGCCCGCTATCCTGTGCCAGGCTAAAAATACCCGGCTGAATAACTATCAGGCCGCTCATAGTTCGCCACCCAGCGCTAAAAATTGGGCCCTATCTATAGCGGTAAAACGCACTCGATCGCCGACTTGCACTGGCATGCTTGGACTCGCTTCAGGGTCAAACATAGGCTCGGGGCAGAGACCAATCAGATTCCAGCCGCCGGGCGACGGCGCTGGGTAGACCGCAGTTTGTCGATCGGCGATAGCTACGGCACCGCGTGGCACCTTGGTTCTTGGGGTCGCTAATCTGGGGGCGGCGATACGTGGGTCTACCTCACCAAGGTAGGCGAAACCCGGGGCAAAACCTATGGCATAGACTCTGTATTCAGCTTGCTGATGAATGGCAATCACCTGCTCTGTGGTCAACCCGGCGCTCTCTGCTAGCGCCTGCAAGTCGGGCCCAGATTCGGCGCTGTAATAAACGGGCAGGCTGACTAATCTGCCTGCAAGCTGATCGTCTTCACTGGTCAGACTGCTGAGTGCTCGACGAATCGCTGCGCGTACAGCGTGATGATCGGTTTGCAATGGGTTATAAATAATCAGTAAAGAGCCATAAGATGGCACCAGATCAATCAGTACTTGGCCAATCGTTTCGCGCAGCCGCTGAGCAGCTTGGGCTATCTCCGAGGCAATGGCAGCAGATGGCTTGTCGCCAAAATAAATAATCAGTGAATTCTCTCCGGCAATAGAGATACTCTGTTGTGGCTTGCTCATAAATTAATTAGTTGACGAATTTCTTGGATTGCATTGACGCCGTCGATATTGTCGCCATGCACACAGAGTGAATCTGCTTGCAGCTCCAATCGATGGCCACTGATAGTGGTGACAGAGCCGTCATTTTTTAGCTGACTTACCTGCGCGAGCATCTTTTCCTTGCTGTGCACCGCACCTTCTTTAGCTCGTGACAGAAGTGCGCCACTGTCGTCGTAGCAGCGATCGGCAAAGGCTTCAAATATCAACTCAAGACCGAACATCTGAGCTTCCTGTCGATGGATTTCCGCATCTGGAGTTGCCTGTAACATAAATGCCAGAGATAGATGTGATCCTGCAATGGCCTCCATCACTGCACTGCGAATATGACCATTGGCCATCATATCGTTGTACAGGGCACCATGAGGTTTGACGTAGCGGATCGGGCTATCGATATTCTCTGCCATACCGGCCAGTGCCGCGATCTGGTATTGAACAATAGCGATAATTTCTACCGCCGGGAGATTCATTGAGCGACGGCCAAAACCGGCTAGATCTGGGTAGCTGGGGTGAGCGCCAACCACAACATTATGGCGTTTGGCCGAGAGCAGTGTTTTCTTCATCACAATGGGATCGCCAGCGTGAAAACCACAGGCGATATTGGCCTGATCGATAAATGGCATTACCTGATCATCGAGACCCATTTTCCAAGCGCCGAAGCTTTCGCCGAGATCGCAATTTAAAAGTAATGACATGTTGGTTCCTTAGCTTTTGTGTTTTTTAGCCTGAGTAAAGTTTGGGAGCTGAGCGTTGAGCTTGAGATCCTTCGCTGCGCTCAGGATGACAGTGTTGAAATACTACCGAGTCATTCTGAGTTCAGCCGAAGGATCTTATACCACCTCAAGCTCAGTATTCTTTATATCCGTCACCAACATACAACCCGGACTATGGGTAATACAAAACGGCAGCTTAGCCGCTTCCAGAGCTACCTGAGGTGTTACGCCACAGGCCCAAAATAAGGGGTGCTCACCCTCATTAATAGTCACTGCATCGCCGTAGTCAGGCCGATTAATATCTGCAATACCGATATCTTGCGGATTGGCATAATGAATGGGTTCGCCATGAACTGAGGGAAAGCGTGCGCTTATCTCCGCCGCTCGCAGGGCTTCAGTTGGCGCAAAGGGGCGCATGCTAACTACCATCTTGCCCTTAAAGGGACCGGCTGGAATACAGTCGATATTGCTGATGTACATGGGCACATTGACCGCTTCGGTGACGTTGCGAACGTCGAGCCCATCGGCAATTAATGCCTCTTCAAAGGAGAATGAGCAGCCGAGCAGGAAAGCCACCAGGTCATCGCGCCACAGCGCTGATATATCGTTAACCTCGCTGGTCACAACGCCGTTTTCAAACAGTTTATAACTTGGTATATCGGTACGAATATCTAGGTCCGCACCGAGTTTTGCAATATTGGTCTGGCCCGATTCTGACATGGCAATTAGAGGACAGGGCTTGGGGTTGGCCTCACAGAATTTTAAAAAATCGGCGGCATCAGCGGCCGGTAAAATAACCAGATTGCACTGCACAAAACCGGGACAAAAACCTGAGGTATTGCCGCTGTGTTCACCGGTGCGAATTAATTGGCGAAACTGCACTGGAGATTGCTCGATATTTTTTGACATCATTACTCTCTCTCATAAGCCGAACGATGTGAGAATTCTAGCAGAACCTGAGGCTGAGCGGCACTAGACCTCTGGTGGTAGGGCTGGCGCCAGCAAATTGCATACTGTTACTTCCAGTTTTCAGTCCAGGCATCCAACACCCGTTCAGCATACCAGTACTGCCCGTAACTGCCGTTGTAACGTGCCAACGCATCGGCAAGACGGCCTTTTTCACTATCCAGATAATATTTAAGATTGGTGCAGCCATAGCGCAGATTAGTTGGCGTGTGAATCAGGTTGTCGTCGGGGCGACCAATCTCTCCTTTCCAGAAGGGCATTACCTGCATCATGCCCTGAGCGCCGGCGGAGGATACTGCGTACTGATTGAAATGGCTTTCGACCTCTATCAGGGCGAGAACAATCTCAGGCTGTAGGCCGGCGCGAGATGCCTCTTTATGTATCAGGCGCAGCAAGTCGAGGCGTGTTTGCCTGTCGGGGATAATTTTAGCGAGGGAGGGGTCTTTGGATACAAGCCAAACTTCGGCATCGTAGGCATTGTCAAAGCTATCGGCTTCGGCGGCGGCGTTTTTCAGCACCGAGGCCAGACCGGGATCAGTACTTTCAAGGCCGATAACCCCATTGCCCACAACCATAAGTAGCAGGGCAATGATGGTTCTTTTTACCAATGGCGAATTATTTAAAAACGTTTTCCGCAATAAAGTCATTTAGCTTATCCATCGCTATATGTTGGTTTTCCGGTTCGCGACGATTGCGATATTCAACGGTGCCTCCCTCCAGACCGCGATCTCCAATCACAATGCGGTGGGGAATACCGATCAATTCAATATCGGCCAGCATGCCGCCAAGTCGCGCCTTGGCCTCGTCCATAAATAATACCTCATAACCTGCGGCACTAAGAGTTTTATACAGGGCTTCGCAGCTGGCTTTAACGGCGTCTGATTTATGCATATTGATTGGCACAATAGCAATTTGAAAGGGCGCGATTGCGTCTGGCCAGATAATGCCATTATCGTCATTATTCTGTTCAATCGCTGCGGCCACTATGCGGCTGACGCCAATGCCATAACAGCCCATGCTCATAAATTGTTCTTTGCCATTTTCATCCAGCACCGTGGCTTTCATCGCTTCACTGTATTTGGTGCCGAGCTGGAAAATATGACCGACCTCAATACCGCGTTTAATTTCGAGGACACCTCTGCCATCTGGGCTGGCGTCGCCAGCCACCACATTGCGAATATCAGCTACGCTGAACTCTCCGCAGTCGCGGCTCCAGTTGACGCCGGTTAAATGATAACCATCGCGGTTGGCACCACAGACAAAGTCACTAAGTTGCGCGGCGGCGTGATCGACAACCATAGGCAGGCTGAGATTGACAGGCCCCAATGAGCCGGGCGAACAGTTTAATGTCGCTTTAATTTGCGCTTCAGTGGCGAAGGTGATTTCGCTGCTGAGCCCCAGGGCATGTTGGGCTTTGACTTCATTGAGTTCGTGATCACCACGTACCATCAATCCATATAGCTGGGTTGCTCCCTCTTCATTTTCGGTACTGACAATAAGAGCTTTTAATGTTTGCGGTGCCTCGGTCCCAATAAATTGGCATAGCTCAGCAATGGTATGCACTCTCGGAGTGGCCAATTCGGCCAGTTCGGCCGTTGGATTTGCCGTATCTCCGGCAGGGGCAATGGCTTCGGCTTTTTCGATATTGGCGGCATAATCCCCCTCTGTGGAGAACACAATGGCATCTTCGCCTGACTCTGCAAGCACATGAAACTCATGGGAATGGCTGCCGCCAATGCTGCCGGTGTCGGCCAGTACCGCGCGGAACACAAGGCCGGTACGCTCGAAGATACTGGAGTAGGTCTGGTACATTTTGTCGTAGGTCTGCTGAAGAGATTCGGCATTGCTATGGAAAGAGTAGGCGTCTTTCATACAAAACTCTCGCGTGCGCATTACTCCAAAGCGCGGGCGGCGCTCATCGCGGAATTTGGTTTGAATCTGATAGAAATTAGCCGGGAGCTGTTTATAGCTATTAATTTCACTGCGAATAATATCGGTGATCACCTCTTCATGGGTCGGGCCGAGGCAAAATTCGCGATCATGGCGGTCTTTAATGCGCAGTAACTCAGGGCCAAATTGCCCCCAGCGTCCTGATTCTTCCCACAGATCAGCGGGCTGAACCACCGGCATCATTAATTCCAGTGCGCCAGCTCGATCCATCTCTTCGCGCACTACAGCCTCTACTTTACGAAATACACGCAGGCCCATCGGCAGCCAGGAGTAAAGTCCGGAAGCGACTTTGCGGATCATGCCAGCTCGCAGCATCAGCTTGTGGCTGATCACCTCGGCATCGGCAGGAGATTCTTTTTTGGTGGTAATCAGGTATTGGCTGGCGCGCATGGTTTCTTTTACACTATTTGTTGATCGACAAAGGAGCCGCTATTTTACGGTGCCTAGGGGTCGCGGTACAGAGTAAAGGCAAAATAGAGAGGGCTGATGTTCCAATTACATGAAAGACTA
>JAQWUP010000031.1 GCA_029242085.1 Porticoccaceae bacterium | reverse complement strand
TGAACTATGGGTTTGCACTGTCTGAGTACTTGCATCTTCCAGGTCAGCGCGCCCTTGACCTGAGCCCCAAACCCATTAGTATGCGCGGCTTATCTAAACAGTGCCGGGCAAGTTATGTTTCTTGATAATTTTTACAATCAGAATCAATCAGAGTTAACCATCAGTGCCGAGCAGGGCAGTAGCTTTGCTAAGACTATCAGCAATGACTTCAATCCGATCCATGATCCGGATAGCAAGCGCTTCTGTGTGCCCGGGGATTTGCTTTTTGCTCTGGTGCTGCAGCGCTATGGTCTGAGCCAGAATATGACATTTAACTTTGCGGGCATGGTAGGCGGAGATACTGGCCTGCTGTTTCCCCCGGCCCCTGGAGATCAGTTTGAGATTGTGGATGGTCGAGATAAATCCTATCTGCAGGTCAGCCGCAGCGGTGAAATGGTTAATAACCAGCAAATAATAGAGCAGCTGGTGAGACACTATGTGGTGTTTTCCGGCCAGAACTTTCCCCATTTGCTGGTGCCATTAATGGCTGAGCATCAGGTGATGATTAATCCTCAGCGCCCGCTGGTGATCTATGAGTCTATGTCTCTGCACCTTGATACTCTGGATCTGACCGCACCAACGGTGGAGTTGGCTGGTACCAGCCTTGAGGTTAATGGCAAGCGCGGTGATGCAGAATTTCAGTTCCACCTTGTGGATAAGGGTGAAACCGTGGGTTGCGGTGTGAAGACGTTAATTCTTAGCGGCCTGCGGGAATACCAGCAAGCCGCTATTGATAGCATGATTGCCGAGTACTCAGCCCGCCAAAATACCCTTTAGGAAATGCCCGGTGTGGGAGCCTTTGACTTTGGCGACGTCCTCCGGGGTACCGCTGGCGACAATCTGTCCACCTCCTGAACCTCCCTCTGGACCTAAATCTACAATCCAGTCTGCGGTCTTAATCACATCGAGATTATGCTCAATCACCACCACTGTGTTGCCATGGTCCCGCAGGCGATGAAGCACGGCTAATAGTTGCTCAATATCATGGAAGTGCAGCCCCGTAGTTGGCTCGTCGAGAATATACAGAGTCTTGCCTGTATCCCGTTTGGAGAGTTCCTTGGACAGTTTGACCCGTTGGGCCTCACCGCCAGATAAGGTAGTAGCTGACTGGCCGAGGCTGATATAGGACAGACCCACATCAATTAACGTCTGCAGTTTGCGGGCGATAGCTGGAATAGCGTCAAAGAATTCCCGCGCATCTTCAATGGTCATCTCCAGCACCTGATGGATATTCTTGCCTTTAAAGTGCACATCCAGAGTCTCGCGGTTGTAGCGCTTGCCTTTGCACACATCGCAGGGCACATAGACATCGGGCAAAAAGTGCATCTCGACCTTGGTGACACCATCCCCCTGGCAGGCTTCACAGCGACCGCCCTTAACATTGAAGCTGAAGCGTCCGGGACTGTAGCCCCTTGAACGCGCTTCCTGAGTAGCGGCAAAAATTTCTCTAATCGGGGTAAAGATACCTGTGTATGTGGCAGGGTTAGAGCGCGGCGTACGCCCAATGGGACTCTGGTTTATATCGATACATTTATCCAGCAGTTCAAGGCCACTAATCTTAGTATGGGCTGCCGGTTTTAAGGTCGTGGCTTTATTTAAGGTGACCGCTGCTGCTGGGTACAGCGTTTCATTGATCAATGTGGATTTACCTGAGCCAGACACGCCGGTAATACAGGTAAATACACCAATCGGAATTTCTAAGTTGACCTGCTGCAGGTTATTACCCGCGGCACCAGTGACCTTGAGTTGTTTACCATTGCCCTTATTGCGTTGTTGCGGGATTGCAATGCCGCGGGCACCAGATAAAAACTGACCGGTGACTGAACCCTTATTGGCTTTAATCTGCTTGGCGGTGCCCTCGGCAATAACTTTACCACCATGGATGCCCGCGCCTGGACCTATGTCAATTATATGATCGG
This sequence comes from Porticoccaceae bacterium, assembly GCA_029242085.1. Lineage (GTDB taxonomy): Bacteria > Pseudomonadota > Gammaproteobacteria > Pseudomonadales > Porticoccaceae > HTCC2207. Next base: position 64,498 of record JAQWUP010000031.1, on the reverse strand, counting down.
CAGCGCCGATGGCATCTTCATCATGCTCCACTACAATTACCGTATTACCTAGATCGCGCAGGCGCACTAGAGTCTTGAGCAGGCGTTCATTGTCGCGCTGATGCAGTCCGATTGAAGGTTCGTCGAGAATATACATAACACCGACTAAGCCAGCACCAATTTGGCTGGCTAGCCTTATGCGCTGTGCTTCACCGCCGGACAATGTGTCGGCGCTGCGATTTAATGAAAGATAGTTCAGGCCAACATCGACTAGGAAGTTAAAGCGCTGGCGAATCTCTTTGATAATTTTCTCGGCGATTTCGCCCTGACGACCGGGCAGATTGAGTGCTTCAAAGTAGTCGCAACAGTCGCCAACAGGCATACCGACGATATCTTCAAGGCGGCGATTGTCGATAAATACATTGCGTGCAGATTTGCGCAGGCGGGTGCCGGAACAGTCTGGGCAATCCGAGGTGGTCATATATTTACTAAGCTCTTCGCGCACCGAATTTGACTCTGTTTCGCGATAGCGGCGCTCCATATTATGGATAACACCCTCGAACTTATGTTGGCGGCGGAATACCGAGCCGCGGTCATTGACGTAATTAAAGGTGATCTCTTCGTCGTCGCTGCCAAAGAGTATTTTTTGTTGGTGGATGGCAGAGAGCTTTTCCCAGGGCTGATCAATATCAAAATCATAGTGCTCAGCGAGGCTGGTGAGCATATTGTAGTAGAACAGAGTGCGTCGATCCCAGCCGCGAATAGCACCCTCAGAAATTGAAATTTCCGGATGTTGAATTACCCGATCAATATCGAAAAACTGATGCACGCCGAGGCCGTCACAGGTGGGGCAGGCGCCAGCCGGATTGTTAAACGAAAAAAGTCGCGGCTCCAATTCATTGAGACTGTAATTACAGATTGGGCAGGCAAATTTTGCCGAGAAGATTTGATCCGGTTTGTTCTCATCCATATAGCTAATTGCCACGAGCCCGTCGGCGAGACCCAGCGCGGTTTCAAACGACTCGGCAAGACGCAGGCCGATGTCCTGTTTAACTTTAAAGCGATCAACGACGATATCAATGCTGTGCTTTTTCTTTTTATCCAGCGCTGGAGCCTCATCGAGATCACAGACCAAGCCATCGATTCTGGCGCGAATAAAGCCTTGGCGGCGCATACTTTCAAACAAGTGCAGATGTTCGCCTTTGCGGTCTTTGACTACTGGCGCCAGCAGCATTAACTTGGTGCCTTCAGGCAGTGCCATTACCTGATCAACCATTTGGCTTACGGTCTGGGCATTGAGGGGCTCACCATGTTCGGGACAACGCGGATCTCCAGCGCGGGCGAACAGCAGGCGCAGGTAATCATAGATTTCGGTAATGGTTCCCACGGTTGAGCGCGGGTTGTGCGAGGTCGACTTTTGTTCAATAGAAATAGCGGGGGACAGGCCTTCGACATGATCTACATCGGGCTTTTCCATCATCGATAGAAACTGGCGAGCATAGGTCGACAATGACTCGACGTAGCGTCGCTGGCCCTCAGCATACAAGGTATCGAATGCCAGCGAAGACTTACCCGATCCGGACAGGCCGGTAATCACAATTAACTTGTCGCGAGGAATATCGAGATCAATATTTTTGAGGTTGTGGGTTCTAGCGCCGCGTACCTGGATGGTATCCATGAATTATATTTCTACTTTGGTTAAACGGCCGATTATAGGGCGCCGACTGCCCAATGGGCAAAATGAATTTTAGTATATTTGATAATACGACCGCGGCTTGAGGTCAGACCGCAATGCACGGCTTTAACAGAGTAAAAAATACTGTTGCCAGAGTAGTCGGCAATCTACTGCGCTGATAAGATACCGATCCCAGAAATCAACTAGACATCGACACCACCTTGACTGAATCCACTGGCTTTTCCAAACTTGAAAAACGCGCAACTGTTTCGCTTGCCAGCCTCTACGGGTTTCGCATGCTAGGGCTGTTTATGGTGTTGCCGGTGCTGGCGTTATATCAGGATAACTATGCCGATATGACACCGTTTCTACTGGGTTTAACGCTTGGAGTCTACGGACTGACTCAGGCCATACTGCAGATTCCATTGGGGCTCCTGTCCGATAGAATTGGCCGCGCGCCAGTTATTATTGGTGGCCTGCTGGTGTTTGTGCTGGGCAGTGTCGTGGCCGCCATGGCTGATACGATACAGGGACTTATTTTGGGTCGCGCTCTTCAGGGTATGGGGGCCATTGCCAGCACATTGATGGCGATGGTGACGGATCTCACCTCTGAAGAAAACCGTACCAAAGCCATGGCCAGTATCGGCGCCAGTATCGGCCTGTCGTTTATTTTGGCAATGATTGCCGGACCAGTAATCGCCTCTGCGATGGGTCTGTCGGGCGTGTTCTGGGTCACGGCTGTGCTGGGTTGTATTGGTATTCTTGTATTTGTGCTGATGGTTCCGCGCGTTTTCTCGACGCAAAAAAATCGCGAGACATTGGCCGACCTCAACCAGATTGGTGTGCTGCTAAAGCAGCCAACGTTGCTGCGTTTAAATCTGGGTGTCTTTGCCTTGCATCTGGCCTTGATGGCTGCCTTTGTGGTGATTCCTACGATGCTTTCAAGTCAGCTGGGTATCAGTGGCGACGATCTGTGGTGGGTGTATCTGACGCTGTTAGGTGGTGGCTTTGTGGCAATGTTGCCGGTTATGATTCTCGGCGAAAAATATCAGCGCCAAAAGCCCGCCTTTGTGTCGGCCATTGCCTGTATGACATTGGCTATGTTAATGCTTGGGCGAGAGCAGGGGGCAATGTTAACAATGCTGATGCTGTTACTGTTTTTTGCGGCCTTTAATTTTCTCGAGGCCACCTTGCCCTCATGGCTGAGTAGAGCCTGCCCTGCAGGGAGTCGTGGCACCGCCATGGGTATTTACTCTACCAGCCAGTTTATGGGCGCCTTTGTTGGCGGCACAATGGGGGGTTGGAGCCTGCACCAGTTTGGCGGTTCTGCTGTGTTCTTGCTGGTGGCATTGGTTTTGGTCATTTGGTGGTTTTTATCCCTGAGTTTAAAGTCACCGCGACCATTACAGACACTGGTACTTCAAGTTGGTGAGATGGAGCACAGAGATTTTGTAAAAATAATTTCAAATATTGTCGGCGTAGAAGATATACTCGTGGTCGAAGGTGAGTCGCTCGCCTATGCCAAGGTCGATAAAAAGATAGTGGATATGACGAGTATTAAACCGTATCTAAATCGTAATTAAATCAGCACAGAACAGGGGAACAAAATGGCACGCGGAGTCAACAAAGTTATCATCGTGGGTAACTGTGGTCAGGATCCAGAAACTCGCTTTATGCCTTCAGGCGGCGCTGTAACTAATCTGAGTATTGCCACGTCTGAATCATGGAAAGATAAGAATACCGGTGATCAGCAGGAACGTACTGAATGGCACCGTGTGGTATTTTTTAACCGATTGGCAGAGATTGCCGGTGAATACGTTAAGAAAGGCTCTAAACTCTATGTCGAGGGGTCATTGCGCACCCGCAAGTGGCAGGGTCAGGACGGACAGGATCGTTACACCACTGAAATCGTTGCCAGTGAAATGCAAATGCTGGACAGCCGAGGTGGTCAGCAGGGCGGTGATTATCAGCAATCATCCAACCAGCAGTACAGTCAGCAGAGCGCGCCGCAGCAGAGTGCTCCCCAGCAGCAGGCATCAAGTGCTCCACAGCAGGGTCAGGGTACATCGCAACAGGCACCTCAGGGCATGGACACCTTTGATGATGATATCCCGTTCTAGAACTCTGATTGCCGGTAACCTAACCAATAATTAAAAGGTGATATTTTTATGACAATTCAAGTTGGCGATAAAATTCCTCAGGGAATATTGACAGTGATGGGCGCTGAGGGTCCTGCGGGCATCAGTACAACAGAGCTATTTGATGGCAAGAAAGTCGTATTGTTTGCGGTTCCAGGTGCGTTTACACCGACTTGCTCTATGGCGCATCTGCCGGGCTTTGTGGTGCATGTTGATGAGATTAAGGCCAAGGGTGTAGATACAGTTGCCTGTATGTCAGTCAACGATGTATTTGTGATGGACGCCTGGGGCAAATCTGCCAATGCTGAACATCTTATGATGCTGGCTGATGGCAATGCGACCTTCACCGAAGCTCTGGGTTTGGTGCTTGATGGCTCAGGTTTTGGTATGGGTACACGCAGTCTGCGGTTTGCCATGATTGTTGAAGATGGCGTGGTGACTTTGCTCAACGTCGATGCGGCTACTCTTGATGGTTCGAGTGCAGAGGCAATTTTAGCGGCGCTATAAAGGCAGCGGCTAAAGCAAAAAAGGCGGCCATTGGCCGCCTTTTTATTGCCTGGCAAATGTTAGCCAGTATAGCGTTCCATAACCAATGTGGCGTTAGTGCCGCCAAAGCCAAAGCTGTTAGACATAATGCGATTGAGCTGTTTCTCTTTGGTTTGCAATAGAATCGGCAGACCCAGCGCATGCTCGTCCAATGCATCGATATTAGCGGATGCAGTAACAAAGTTATTCTCCATCATTAGCATGCAGTAAATCGCTTCATGGACACCTGCTGCCCCCAGGCTATGGCCGGATAGAGACTTGGTCGAGCTAATATCCGGGCAGTTATTGGCAAAGGTATTGCGGATAGCGCCAAGTTCAGCAATATCGCCCACTGGCGTACTGGTGCCATGGGTGTTGATGTAGTCAATTGGGCCCGAGGCAGTTGCCATGGCCATCTGCATGCAGCGCTCAGCGCCTTCACCAGAGGGAGATACCATATCGGCACCATCTGAGGTTGCGCCATAGCCAGTTACTTCGCAGATAATATTGGCGCCGCGGGCTAACGCATGCTCAAGCTCTTCGACGACCACTGTCCCGGCACCCAAGCCGGGAGCAAAGCCATCGCGTTCCGCGTCATAGGCGCGTGATGCAATTTCTGGAGTATCGTTATACTTGCTAGTCAATGCACCCATGGCGTCAAACATACCGGCCATAGACCAGTGCATATCCTCAGAACCACCGGCAAGCAGAACATCCTGTTTACCGAGCTGGATCAATTCAACCGCGTGACCGATGCAGTGAGCACTAGTGGCACAGGCAGAGGCGATAGAATAGTTCACGCCCTTAATCTTAAACGGCGTGGCAACACAGGCGGATACTGTGCTGGCCATAATTTGGGTGACACGATAGGGGCCAGCGCGTTTGATACCGCGCTCGCGCATCACATCGATAGACTCAGTAAACATTTCTCCAGAGACACCACCGGAACCCATTACCAGTCCGGTGCGCGGATTAGAAACCATCTCTGGAGACAGCCCTGCGTCGGCAATAGCGCGATCGGTCGCTATGTAGGCGTAGGAGGCGGAGGGGCCCATAAAACGCAAAACCTTACGATCGATATGATCTTTGGGATCTATATCGAGGACACCGCCGACATTACAGCGAAGTCCCATTTCAGCAAAGTCTTCGCGACGGCGAATACCTGAAATGCCCTCTCTCAAAGAATGGGTAACAGACTGTCTGTCATTGCCGAGACAGGAAACAACACCAAGGCCCGTAATTACTGCACGTTTCATCGGTAATCCTCTTGAATTCGATGGAATATTATTTATTGAGACTTAAAAATTGTCTGTGCTTTCGAACAGGCCTACTTTTAAGTCTGTCGCCGAATAGATTTCGCGTCCATCCACCTCTACTGTGCCATCGGCAATGCCCATAACAAGCTTGCGTTGAATAAGACGGTTAAGGTCGATTTTATAGGTGACTTTTTTGGCGGTGGGTAGAATTTGGCCAAAGAACTTCACATTGCCGGCACCCAGTGCGCGACCACGTCCCTTATTGCCGTTCCACACGAGGAAGAAGCCAACGAGCTGCCACAGGGCGTCTAATCCAAGACAACCGGGCATCACAGGATCGCCTTCAAAGTGACAATCAAAGAACCACAGATCTGGGGTGATATCGATTTCAGCAATAATCTGACCGAGGCCGTGTTTGCCGCCGTTATTGTTGATTTCAACAATACGGTCGATCATTAACATGTTTGGAGCGGGGAGTTTGGCGTTGCCTTCGCCAAATAGTTCGCCGCGACTGCAGCCTAAAATTTCTTCTCTGTTGTAGGAGGATTTGGGCTTAAAAGTCATGAGTTCCTTTGAGGTTTGGTCTGAGGGGTCGCATCGTACCCAGTAATCGCTTGGTCATCAACTATTTAACCCGAGTAAAGTAGGCCAAAAGCCCCTTAAACAAAGGTTATTATGGGGTTGAACAGACATTTTCAGTTGACAGTAAGCCGGTGTCTCCCTAGCATTCTGCTCTCATATTAATCGTCCATCAGGAATAGATGCTGCCTTTTCATAGCGCCGTTGAAGAAGAATTCTCTGCAGTCAACAAAATGATTGTCAGCCAGCTCCAGTCCGATGTCGGGCTGGTAGAGCATATCGGCCATTATATTGTTGATTCTGGCGGTAAGCGGCTGCGTCCTGTGGTCGTGTTGCTCAGCGCGCTGGCCAATGGCTACAGGGGCGCTGCGCATATTCAAATGGCAGCGGTTATCGAATTTATCCATACAGCTACGCTTTTGCATGACGATGTGGTCGATGTTTCCGCTCTGCGGCGCGGTCGCGAGACAGCCAATGCTCAGTGGGGCAACGCACCTAGTGTACTGGTCGGTGATTTTCTCTATTCCCGTGCTTTTCAGATGCTTGTGAGCATTGCTGATATGCCCATTATGGGCCTTATGGCAGATGCGACCAATGTTATCTCTGAGGGTGAGGTGCAGCAAATGGCCAATGCCGGCAATGCGGATATGAGTGAAGAGGTTTATTTTCAGGTTATCTACCGCAAAACGGCGAAATTATTTGAGGCTGCGGCACAGGCGGGCGCGATTCTGGCTGACACAGCTCAGACCGCGATGGCAGATTACGGTCGACACCTGGGGATGGCATTTCAAATTGTGGATGATGTACTGGATTATCAGGGTGATGTCGAGAGCATTGGCAAAAATATTGGCGATGACTTGGCTGAGGGAAAAATGACACTGCCATTGATCTTTGCCAGAGATAGAGCCTCGGCGGATCAACGCGCCTTGATACGCAGTGCCGTGGAGAATAAGACTGCTGAGGAATTCCCTGCGATTCTCGAGGCAGTGCAGAGCAGCGGTGGCATCGCTTACAGTATGGAGCGTGCGCAGTTAGAGGCGGATCTTGCCAAGCAGGCCCTAAAGGATCTGCCGGACAGTCAGTTTAAATCTGTGATGAGCGAATTGGCCGATTTTTCCATCGCGCGATTGATTTAAAGACTAAACTTCGCCGGCCCTTGATCTCTCTGCTAGCCAGTCGGCTTATACTACCCAAGCCTGGAGATTATCCCATAAAACAATCTAGACTGTTTGTTAATATAATGTATAGTTGAAATCAGGCTGCTACTGCTAGGGTCGAGTAATAATTCGACTAATCAGCGGTTTGAAAATAGTCGCTATTAGTTTAGTCTGTTTAAAAAGCGGGGAGTAGTTTGTTAGTATGAAATCGAAACCTAAAATGCCTATTTTTTTAAAAATTTAAGGAGAATTGAGTGATAATCGGGATTCCTTCGGAAATTAAAACCGGTGAACAACGAGTCGCCATGTCCCCTGCTAATGTACAGTCCCTGACTGTCAAAAGCGTCAAGGTACTTTTTCAAGCCAATGCCGGAAGTGCTGCGGGGTATCCAGATGCTGAATACAAAGCTGCTGGCGCCACCATTACCGCAAACCGAGCAGAAATATTTGCCAGTGCCGACATTATTTTGCAGGTGCAGACGTTTGGCTCCAACAATGAAAACTCTGATGCTGATTTGGCTAGCCTGAGAAAAGGCCAGCTGGTAATCGGCATGATGGATCCGTTGGCCTCACCTCAGGCTGCCCAAGCTGTTGCAGACAAGGGCGCCAGTGCTATTGCACTAGAGCTGGTACCGCGTATCAGCCGTGCCCAGAGCATGGATGTACTCTCTTCCATGGCTACGCTGGCTGGCTATAAAGCAGTATTGATGGGTGCCTCTGCAGCGCCACGTATCTTCCCCATGCTGATGACTGCGGCTGGCACCTTACAGCCAGCGCGAGTACTTATTATGGGGGTCGGTGTCGCAGGCTTACAGGCCTGTGCCACGGCCAAGCGCCTCGGCGCATTGGTTGAGGCCTACGATGTGCGACCCGCAGCCCGCGAGCAGATACTCTCTGTTGGTGCCAAGCCAGTTGAGCTCGATCTGGACACCGGCGAATCTGAGGGTGCGGGTGGCTATGCCAAGGAACAGGGTGAAGATTTCTTGCGTCGTCAGCGCGAGTTGATGACCGAGGTTGTCGCGCAGCAAGACATTATTATCACTACAGCCGCAATCCCCGGCGCCAAATCGCCGATTCTGGTGACCGAAGATATGGTCAAAGCCATGAAGCCCGGCGCGGTGATTGTGGATCTAGCGGCGGAGCGCGGGGGTAACTGTGATTTGACCGAACAGGGTCAGACAGTGGTTGCCCACGACGTGACTATTCTGGGGCCTGAAAATATACCCTCAGATCTAGCCTTTCACGCCAGTCAGATGTACGGCAAAAATATGCAGACATTACTTGAATTAATTCTTGATGAAGAGGGCAACCTCAGCCTCGACTTTAATGATGAGATTGTCGCCGGTACCGTTGTTGCCCATCAGGGCGAGGTTCCACACGCACATATGCGTAAACTACTCAATCTGCCAGAACTACAGACGGAAGGGGCATAAACCATGGAAATCCTTATTCTTTTATTGGCACTGTTTGTGCTGTCGTTGTTTCTCGGTGTCGAACTTATTACTAAGGTCCCACCGACTCTGCATACACCATTGATGTCAGGGACCAACGCGGTTTCTGGTATCACGCTGGTTGGCGCACTGCTAGCGGCAGGCGGCGACGCTTCGCCAATGCTAGTCAATGTGCTGGGCTTTATTGCCGTGACACTAGCCACTATCAACGTAGTGGGTGGCTATCTTGTAACTAATCGCATGCTTGCCATGTTTAAGAGGAAGTAAGCGATGAGCCCTAATCTTATTAATTTTATTTATCTCGTTGCTGGCGTACTGTTTATTCTCGGTATCAAAGGCCTGACCAAACCAAAAACAGCAGTGCGCGGCAATATGTTGTCGGCGCTGGGTATGCTGATGGCCGTCGCGGTTACCCTGCTGACCATCAACGACGTCGACTATCGGTATATTGTTGCCGGTGTTGTCGTAGGCTCATTGGTGGGCAGTATCATGGCGCTGCGAATCCAGATGACCTCGATGCCTCAGATGGTTGCTCTGCTCAATGGCTTTGGTGGCGGCGCTTCACTGACTATTGCTCTGGCCGAATACTTCAGTACGCTGGGTGCAGCACCCACTTCAATGGCGGATATGTTGGTGCCAGTGGCAGTTGACAGCAGCGCTTTCGGTGTTGGTGCAGAGGGCACTTTTGCACTGATTGCAATTGGTCTGACGGTCATGATTGGTGCACTCACATTGACTGGTAGCTTTATTGCCTTTGCCAAGCTGCAAGAGCTGATGAAGAAAAGCTACGGTTTACCGGGCGGCCCGATTGGCAATGCTATCTTGGTTTTGGGTGCACTGGCCGCGGTGGTCTTCCTGGTCCTCAATCCGGGCAATATGGCGGCAATGCTAACGATTGTTGGACTGGCACTCTTACTTGGACTATTTCTGGTAATGCCGATTGGTGGCGCCGATATGCCAGTGGTGATTGCCCTGTTGAATTCCTATTCAGGTATTGCCGCCGCATTGGCCGGCTTTATTTTGGGCAACACAGTACTGATCATTGCCGGTTCGCTGGTAGGCACCTCAGGTCTTATTCTGACGCAGATTATGTGCGTAGCCATGAACCGTTCTCTGGCCAACGTCCTGTTTGGCAAGATGGCGGCCGGTGGTGAAACCATTGATGCTGACGAAGTCTATGCGGGTAAGGTAAAGAGTGCACAGCCTGATGAAGTGGCGCTTATGCTAGAGGTTGCCCAGCGCGTGGTGATTGTGCCCGGCTATGGTATGGCCATGGCTCAGGCTCAGCACGCAGTGCGAGAATTAGCTGACGCAATGGAAGTCAGAGGAGTAGAGGTTGAATACGGCATTCACCCAGTAGCTGGCCGTATGCCGGGACATATGAATGTGCTGCTTGCCGAAGCCGAGGTTCCCTACGACAAACTAGTAGAAATGGACAGAATTAACCCGACATTTGAAGATACAGATGTGGTGATTATTATCGGTGCTAATGATGTGACCAATCCTATGGCCCGCGAGTCAGAGGGTAGTCCCATCTACGGTATGCCAATTCTAAATGTCGATAAGGCTAAAAATGTGGTGGTGATCAAGCGATCATTAAGTCCAGGCTTTGCCGGACTACCCAATCCACTATTTGCCATGGATCACACCCTGATGGTTTACGGAGATGGTAAGAAAGCCGTTGTTGAAATGACCACAGCACTCAATCAAGCGGACTAAAAACAAGCTTTGATTACTTTAAAGCCCCGCCATTTGGTGGGGCTTTTGTTTGTCTGCAGCATTGATCTGCATCAACCGTTTTATCGCAACCATTGAAAATACTCTCAGCAGTCCCCAGATATTATTACAGGCAAGGACAAATAGATTAGAGAGCAACTATGCGCATAGATAAGCTAACCAATCAGCTGCAAACCGCACTGGCGGACTCACAGTCAATTGCAGTGGGTAACGATCATTCGGCCATTGAGCCGGTTCATCTGTTGTTGGCATTGTTAAACCAGCAGGGCGGCAGTATTCGCCCGATCCTCAATCGCGCCGGTTTTGATGTGACTGGTCTGCAGCAGGCGCTTAATAATCAGCTTGATCAGATCGCCAAGGTAAGTGCACCGACGGGCGAGGCGAACCTCTCGCAGGATCTGGGCCGCTTAATGAATATGGCCGATCGGGCCGCACAGCAAAAAGGTGACGCGTTTATTTCCAGTGAAATACTGCTGATGGCAGCTCTAGAGGATAAGGGCATAACTGGGAAAACTCTGGCCAAATTTGGTGACACTGCTAAGGCAAAAACTGCTATCGAATCGATTCGTGGTGGCGATAATGTCAATGATCCAGATGCAGAGAGTCAGCGTGAGGCTCTCGATAAATACACTATAGATCTAACTGAACGTGCCGAAGCTGGCAAGCTTGATCCAGTGATTGGCCGCGATGATGAAATTCGTCGCACCATCCAGGTACTGCAGCGCCGGACTAAAAACAATCCGGTGCTGATTGGCGAACCCGGTGTGGGTAAAACAGCCATAGTCGAAGGTCTAGCTCAGCGTATTATTAATGGCGAAGTGCCAGAGGGGTTAAAAAGCAAACGAGTTCTGACCTTAGACTTGGGTGCACTGTTGGCCGGTGCAAAATTTCGCGGTGATTTTGAGGAGCGATTAAAAGCAGTACTCAAAGATTTGGCCAGACAGGAAGGGCAGATTATTTTATTTATTGATGAAATTCACACCATGGTTGGTGCCGGTAAAGCCGAGGGCGCCATGGATGCAGGCAATATGCTTAAACCTGCGCTGGCCCGCGGTGAACTCCACTGTGTGGGCGCCACCACCCTAAATGAATATCGCAAGTTTATTGAAAAAGATGCTGCGTTAGAACGACGCTTTCAAAAAGTTCTGGTCGAAGAGCCCAATGAAGAGGATACGGTTGCCATACTGCGCGGTCTTAAAGAGCGCTATGAGGTGCATCATGGCGTTGAGATTACAGACAGTGCCATTGTTGCCGCAGCGAAACTCTCTCAGCGCTATATCACTGATCGCCAGCTACCGGATAAAGCTATTGATCTCATTGATGAGGCGGGCAGTCGCATACGAATGGAAATTGACTCCAAGCCGGAAGAGATGGATCGCTTGGAGCGACGTCTTATTCAACTCAAGATCGAGCGGCAGGCGGTTAAAAAAGACAAAGACGCCGCCGCGCGTAAACGTCAGCAAAAGCTTGAAGATGATATTGCAGAACTAAGCAGAGAATTTGCCGATCTAGAGGAAATCTGGAAAGCCGAAAAAGCTTCTATGCAAGGTTCTACCCATATCAAATCTGAACTGGAGCAGGCCAAAGTAAATTTGGAAGCCGCTCATCGGTCCGGTGATTTGGAAAAGATGGCACAGATTCAGTACAGTATTATTCCCGAATTAGAAAAACAACTGAGCAGTGCCAGCAGCGAAGTGCAGGCTGAGACACGCCTGCTGAGAAATAAAGTTACCGAAGAAGAGGTGGCTGAAGTCGTTGCCAAGTGGACTGGAATACCAGTGTCAAAAATGCTCGAAGGTGAGCGCGACAAGTTACTGCGTATGGAAGATTCATTGCATAGACGCGTCATGGGTCAGACTGAGGCAGTCGTTGCCGTATCCAATGCGGTACGTCGATCAAGGGCCGGTTTGGCGGATCCTAATCGACCCAACGGTTCGTTTTTATTTTTGGGACCAACTGGCGTGGGTAAAACTGAGCTCTGTAAGTCGCTGGCCGAATTTTTATTTGATAGCGAAGGTGCAATGGTGCGCATTGATATGTCAGAGTTTATGGAAAAACACTCTGTGGCAAGGCTGATAGGAGCACCTCCTGGCTATGTCGGCTACGAGGAGGGTGGCTATCTCACCGAAGCGGTTCGCCGCCGTCCCTACTCAGTGCTGCTATTAGACGAGATCGAAAAAGCCCATGCCGATGTATTTAATATTTTACTCCAGGTGCTGGATGATGGCCGCTTGACCGACGGTCAGGGACGCACTGTTGATTTTAAAAATACGGTAATTGTGATGACCTCTAATCTGGGTTCTGATGTTATTCAGCTGCTCGCAGGCGAAGAGAATTACGATGTTATGAAGTCTGCCGTTATGGACGTGGTGAGTGGACATTTTCGCCCCGAGTTTATTAATCGGATTGATGAAGCGGTGGTATTTCACCCCTTGGCTGTGGATGAACTCCGCGGTATCGCGGCTGTGCAGATTGACTTGTTAAACAGACGATTGAATGAGCATGATCTAAAACTACAGTTAGATGACGCAGTGTTGGATAAGCTTCTCGAAGCGGGCTTTGACCCCGTCTTTGGTGCCAGACCTTTAAAGCGCGTAATTCAACAGCAGATTGAAAACCCCTTAGCCGAGAGTATTTTGGCGGGGCAGTTCGCCCCCGGTGCCAACATATTCGGTAGTCTTAAAGCAGGAGAATTGGTATTTTCGCAGTCGAAAAACCCGACCCCCTGAAACTTTTGACTGTGTTTGTCTATCCAAACTGAGATTACAGATACCCAACCAGCGGATCACCGCCTGAATAGCTTGCCAGGCTGGCCAGAGAGTCGATAAACAGATAAAACAGTTCTGCCTGAGAAGAAACATCAAGTTTGGCATAGCTGTTTTTGCGATGCAGCTTTACCGTCTCTGGGGAAATACCGAGGCGCTCGGCGATTGATTTGGTTGAATGCCCATGCAAAAAAAGCTGAACGACCTGAGACTCTCGATCGGTTAGATAGGCGGTACCAAAATGCTTTAGTGCGCTGTCCAGTTGTTCTGGTAGATGGTTTTCTGGGCTGGCACTGTTGGGCACCTGGTCATTCCACTGCTGTTTGCAAATAGCCTCGACGACATCATTGATATCATGGAGTATGCCGAGCTGGGTGCGATTAAAGCGCTGGGTCAATATCATTCGGCCCAGAGAGATATTGATAAACTCTTTTGGCGACAGATGAATAATATAGCCGACTTCATCATTGATCTCGGTGTATTTAAAATAGCTGCGATAGTATTCAGTCTTTTCAAAACCCTCTGGTGCTAAATCGGACAGGCGATGGAACCCAGAGATATTTTGATCAATTGCAGCCCGGTAGAAGGGGTCCAATACAAAGGCGCGGTTGATAAAGCTGTCAATTTGGGTGGCCCGTTCCTGAGGTGGAATATCGTTGTAGTAAATCACCGGAGTTACATTGCTGCGATAGTGCACAATCACCGCATTGTCAAAAGGCACCAGACTTTTAAGCATGCTCATTAATAGCGGAGGCAAGCGATCGCTGCCGATTTCGGGCATGATCGCTGCAAGGTTTTGGCTAAAGTCTAAAAGATGACTGCTCATCTAGAATGTCCTGATTACGAGGTTTGGAATTGCTCTGGATTCATAAACATCAGGCGCACTACCAAGCAATCATCAAATGGCTCAACTGACATCATCAGTACATTGATATTATCGCCAATCTGGACACCGCTAGGCAGGTTGAATAACAGGCCGCCATTCGATTCATTGGTTAATGTGTGCAGGTCTTTAAGCTCTTTATCCTTGCGCACCTCAGTCTCAAATTTTTGTAACAGAGATCTCAGTGAGACCTCAAAGTTTGGGTAGTTAAACTGGCCGCGATATTCACTGCGTTCCAATTCCAATTTGATGGGAATAGTGGCGCCGCTTTTTTCTGCTTTCAGCTCTCCAGCGCGAACTCGCGTACCCTGTTTGAGTTCCTTAAACAGCTTTTTGGCATCTTCTGGTTTGCGCTGGATAAAGCCAGCGACTAGAAGATTAGAGCCTAAATTAAATAGTTTACGGGAGTCGATATTAATTGTTTGTTGTTCAGTCATTGCTTTTCACATCTATCGGAATAAAAACCTGACTCTACCCGAAACCTCCAGCAAATGTAATAGCTGTAGGCCGTTTTGTTAATCGGATTGGTCGGTTATAGCCATGCCGGGGTCGTTTTTAACAGGGTTGTCAGCTGGGCGAGTTCACTACTATGCAGGCGTCGATTGATAGCCTCGTAATCTTGTTTATTGGGGACCTTATTTATCCGCAGAGATGGGGATTAAGGTCTATAGTTTTTGTTTAGGCTCTGTCGTTAACTAATCCGCATTTGGAGTATCAATAGTAGCTATGGCTATAAGTGCATTCGATTTATTTAAGGTCGGCATCGGACCATCCAGTTCCCATACTGTCGGGCCAATGCTGGCTGCCAATCAATTCGCCACCGAGATGCAGTCCTCAGGCCTATTGCCTCAGGTGAGCCGCATTCAGGCTGAGATGTATGGTTCGCTGGGCGCCACGGGCAAAGGTCATGGTACGCCCAAGGCGGTGTTATTGGGGCTGGAGGGGGAGTTGCCAGAATCGGTCGACGTACCATCAATAAGCAGTCGTGTAGCGGCCATCCGTGATAACCAGCGTTTAGCGCTCTGTAGCAGCCACAGCATCGATTACAACCATGAGACGGACTTTTTTTTACACCGGCGCAAAGTGTTGCCTTTTCATTCCAATGGTATGGTTTTTACAGCGTTTGACAGTCAGGGTAACCAGCTTAACCAGCGGACTTTTTATTCAGTGGGTGGTGGCTTTGTTGTCGATGAATCGGCCGCTGATGCAGACTGCATTATCGAAGACAGCCGCATTACAGCCTATCCTTTTGAATCTGCAGCTGAGTTATTGGCTCTGTGTGAGCAACATAGTCTGAGTATTTCTGAGCTGATGCTGGAAAATGAAAAAGCCTGGCGTCCAGAGCAGGAGACTCGCAACGGTTTGTTAAATCTTTGGCAAGTGATGCAGACTTGCGTGAGCAATGGTATTAGCAATGGCGGTACCTTACCCGGTGGACTCAATGTGCCGCGTCGCGCTCGAGAGTTGCATCAGCAATTGTTAAGCAGGCCTGAGGCATCGCTGTCAGATCCACTGAGCGTATTAGACTGGGTGACTCTCTATGCGTTGGCGGTCAATGAAGAGAATGCCGCAGGTGGCAGGATTGTGACAGCGCCTACCAATGGGGCGGCCGGTATTATCCCGGCTGTAATGCATTATTTTATGCGCTTTGTGCCCAAGGCCTCGGATGATGCTGTGGTTCGGTTTTTATTAACTGCATCGGCGATTGGCATTCTGTATAAAAAGAATGCTTCGATCAGCGGTGCTGAGGTCGGTTGTCAGGGCGAGGTGGGTTCAGCTTGCTCGATGGCGGCCGGGGCATTGGCAGAAGCTCTGGGTGGTACTCCGGGGCAGGTGGAGAATGCTGCGGAAATTGGTATGGAGCACAATCTGGGCCTAACCTGTGATCCTGTCGGTGGTCTGGTGCAGGTGCCCTGTATCGAGCGCAATGCCATGGGTGCCGTGAAAGCAATCCATGCCGCGCGCATGGCTATGCGCGGCGATGGATCTCACTTTGTATCTCTGGATAAGGTCATTCAAACCATGCGCAAGACAGGCGAGGATATGCATAGACATTACAAAGAAACTTCTCGCGGTGGTCTGGCCACCCATGTTCTAGAAGTGCCGGTTAATATTATTGAATGCTAGGCACGGGACCCAGGGTCGAGATCACCTGAATAGAGCAACGTAACTAAAATACTGAACACCCCTGCGTTACAGCAGGGGCGGGTTTCAAGAGCAACCTGTCCTCAGTCAATCAAGCCGTATTTTTCGCCCAGTATCTGAATAATTTCAGCTTTTGGATTATCAGACATAACCAGTGGTTCGCCGGTAATCTTTTCAGCGAGGCTCACGTAAGTATCTGACACCTCCATAATAACGGCCTCTGGTAGGGCATTATTCTCGGCCAGTGCCAGACGCTCCTGCATGCGGTTTTTATCCAGCAAAATATCCGGATCGGGAAAATGATTGAGCAACAGCTGACGGAAACCCTCTTTTGAGTTCTCTACAACCTTACCTTCGCGGTAAGAGGGCCCATCCCAGATACGCGATGAATCCGGGGTGCCGACTTCATCCATATAAATCAGCTTCTCATTGCCCGCCTTGTCAGTGACATAGCCAAACTCAAACTTGGTATCAATAAATATTTGATCGAGTTTCGCCAGTTCGCTGCTAATAACGTCGAAGCCCTCGCTGAGCAATTTCTCATAGACATCAATATCGGCGAGAGATTTAAACTGAAAGCTTTGATAGTTGTTTTCTATATCGGTGCGTGACACGTTGACATCGTCAACTTCGGGTACACCGGGAATACCTTTGAGGATGCCTTTAGTCGAGGGCGTGATAAGAAGCTCGGGCAGTGATTGATCCTTTTGCAGGCCATCGGGCAAGCTAATGCCGCAAAAATCGCGCTCACCCTTGGCATAGGAGCGCCACATAGAGCCGGTAATATACTGGCGACAAATAGCTTCAATCATCACCGGTTTGGCTTTCTGTACAATCCATACCAGAGGGTGGGGCACATCCAAAATATGACTGTCCGCCAGACCCTGTTCACGAAACATCTTGAACCACTGATTGGATATCGCATTTAACGCGGCTCCTTTACCCGGTACACCCTGAATGCCGCCCTCACCGTGCCAAATGCACTCAAAGGCAGAGATGCGGTCGCTGATGACCATAATCGCCAGTGGCGAATCCGGCGCAACATCATAGTTATTTTCGGCGATCAGACGACGGCTGTCAGCCTCTGTCAGCCAGTATACCGAGCGGACTTTGCCGCTGTGCACGGGCTCATCAGTGCGAATGGGAAGATCGTTGTTTACGGCCAATACTTTATCAGCAAGACTCATAATTGGGTGCCTTGATTGGTTAAATTAATGGAGTTGTACCTGAGGGTGGAATGTTACCAACTCGGATTCCTTGGAGCAAAGAAAAAGTTATGGCCCTATCGAGTTTATTTTCCGTACAGAGTAGTAGATGATGGAATTAAACAGCTAACTGGGATTGAGAATGGCGACTATTTTAGTGACTGGCGGCAGTGGCTTTATTGGACGGCACTTTTGCTCACGTGCCCTCGATCAGGGATGGCGCGTGATTGTGTTGACGCGACATGCAGAGGCCGCGACTAAAAGACTGCCCTCGGGGGTTGAGTTGATCGAGAGTCTGTCAGGGCTGGGAAGCAATCTTGGCATAGAGGTCGTTGTCAACTTGGCCGGTCAGCCATTGGCGCAGGGTCGGTGGACTGAGGCGCGCAAGCGCCAGTTTATTGAGAGTCGAGTTGACAGCACCCAGCAGCTTTTTGATTTTTTTAGCGTCCGAGAATCAAAACCCAAGGTGGTTATAAGCGGCTCGGCCATTGGCTATTACGGGCCCGGTGAGGATCCGGTCGACGAGACAGCGGCGGGTAGCGAGGGTTTTTCTCATGATCTGTGCCGTCAATGGGAGGCTAGCGCAGCACAGTTTGAAACGCTAAATTGCAGAGTTTGTTATTTGCGCACCGGCATAGTGCTGGGTGATGAGGGTGCGCTGGCAAAGATGCTGCCCGCCTTTAAACTCGCTTTGGGTGGGCCAATGGGTTCGGGAAAACAGTGGATGTCATGGATACATATCGAGGATATGGTCAATCTGATACTGCACTGTATTAACCGCGAGGAGTTGGCCGGTGCGGTTAATGCCACAGCACCAAACCCAGTGACCAATCAGCAGTTCAGTAAAACGCTGGGTGCCGTTTTGAGGCGTCCGGCAATTTTTTCCATGCCAGCGTCGGTGGTTAAGTTAATGTTCGGTGAAATGGGCGAGGAGCTTTTATTGCAGGGTCAATCTGTTTTGCCTAAAAAACTTAACGACAGTGAGTTTGAGTTTAAGTACGCTGATTTGAATAGCGCACTAAGCCAACTA
The DNA here is from genome assembly GCA_029242085.1 of Porticoccaceae bacterium. Lineage (GTDB taxonomy): Bacteria > Pseudomonadota > Gammaproteobacteria > Pseudomonadales > Porticoccaceae > HTCC2207. Next base: position 45,973 of record JAQWUP010000031.1, on the reverse strand, counting down.
TTGCACTGATTTAGCCTAAAAAGAGTTGGGACATTTACGTAATTACGTATAATCGTGCCCCTAAAATTCGCCAACAAATAACAGGAATTTGAAAATGAGCAGCACTTTTGCCGGTAAGACCGTAATTATCACAGGCGCTTCAGCTGGAGTAGGGGCAGCCTGTGCTCGAGCTTTTGCCGCGCAAAATGCCAAATTGGTGCTTTGCGCCCGTGGGCGTGCAGGACTCAATGCCATCGCTAAAGAGTTGCGTCCAATCTGCGAGGTAATGACCAGTGCGATGGATGTTGCAGATACAGCTCAGTGCCTGAAATTACTCAAAAAGGCTGAGACCAAATTTGGTGCTGTTCACGTCGTTGTAAACAATGCTGGAATGCATGCCAGGGGCGATCTGGAAACAGTTGATCCCGGCGATGTTGCCGCTATGGTCGATATTAACTTGCGCGCTCCCATGGTGCTGTCCTGTGCGGCTATTCCCTTTTTGCGTCGCGCCGGTTCTGGCGCCATTGTGAATATTGGGTCATTGGCTGGCCGCGCGCCATTGCAGGGTGCTGCAACCTATTCTGGTACCAAGGCGGGACTGCGTGCCTTTAGTTATGCACTGGCTGACGAACTAAAAGACGCTGGTATCAACGTAGGGGTGGTTTCTCCTGGCCCGGTCGACACCGGCTTTATTATGGACGAGATCGATCAGGTCGAAGATATTGTTTTCTCTCAGCCGATGAGTTCGGCTGCGCAGGTCGCAGATGCAGTGATCAGTATTGCGTCTGGCGAGGAAGTCGAAATCTCGCTGCCGGCAGCCAGTGGTAAGCTGACGACTTTGAGCTACCTTTTCCCCAACTTGCGTCGTCGTTTGCGTCCCAAGCTCTATCAGCAGGGCCGTAAAAACAAAGAAAAATACCGCAATCGTCAGAGTCTGGAAGAAGCGTCTTAAACAGCCGATGAAATTAAACTATACCGAACAGGGACTTGGTGCAGCAGTGGTGCTGATGCACGGTATGTTTGGCTCTCTCAGTAATCTAGGCAATCTGGCCAAGCTGTTGGCGCAGAGCTATCGCGTTATCAGCGTAGACTTGCGCAATCATGGCGATTCACCCCATGAAGACGATATGGATCTGGTGGTGATGGCGGCAGATATTGTCGAATTAATCAGTGATCTCGACCTGGCCAGCGCGACATTTATCGGGCATTCTCTGGGTGGCAAAATTGCTATGCAAGTGGCATTAAATAATCCGCAGTTGGTTGAGCGGCTCGTGGTTGCCGATATTGCGCCAGTTGATTATCCACAGACCAATAATGCACCGGCTCTAGATGCACTCGCTGCACTGTCCGGAATACAGTTGGCCAGCCGCCGTGTCGCGGATGAAGTTATGAGTCAGCATATTCCAGATCAGATGGTTAGAGCGTTTCTGCTTAAAAACTTGGCCCGCAGTGCAGATGGACAATTTCGTCTCAAGCTAAATATGGATTCAATTGGGAAAAACTACGGCACTAGCCTGGTTGCCGCACCCACAGGAATCCCATTTGCGGGGCCAACGCTATTTTTGAAAGGTGAAACCTCAGCCTATATTCAGGAAAAGCACCGACCCCTTATCGCAGAGCTGTTTCCCAATGCGCAGTTGCAGGTTATTGGAGGTGTCGGCCATTGGCTGCATGCTGAAAAGCCAGATACGTTTAATAACTTGGTGAGCAGCTTTCTTGTCGCAAACCACTGAACAAATGTCCAAAGCATAGTAGAATCGCGCTGAAAAAATTTATCCATAGGAAAAAACAATGTTTGAAACGTTAAAGCCAGTTGGTATGGATCCAATTTTGGGATTAATGGCTGCATTTCGCGCCGATAGCCGTGAGCAAAAAGTTGATCTAGGTGTGGGTGTTTATCAGGATGATCGCGGCCGCACGCCAGTAATGACCTCGGTAAAAGAGGCTGAAGCCAAGCTTATGGAACTTGAGCTGACTAAGTCTTATCAGGGGATAGCCGGTGATCCAGATTATAATGCGCGCATGCTGCAACTGTTGTTTGGTGCTGATCACAGCATACTCAGTTCGGGCCGAGTAAAAACCATTCAGGCGCCCGGTGGTTCTGGTGCTCTGCGCGTTGGTGCGGAAGTTATTCAACGCGCGACGCCAAATGCCAAACTTTGGGTGGGTGTGCCAACCTGGCCAAACCATATCCCACTGCTTGGCAGTGCGGGCTTTGAGATTAAAGAATACCCCTATTACAACCTGGCCACCGATGAGATCAATAGCGATGCCATGATGGAAACATTACGACAGGTACCTGCAGGCGATATGGTGCTGTTGCATGGTTGCTGCCACAATCCAACTGGGGCCGACCTCAGTCATGAACAGTGGGATCAGATTGCTGACTTGGCCCTGGAACGCGGCTTTATCCCGTTTATAGATACAGCTTATCAGGGCTTGGGCAATGGTCTCAATGAAGATGCTTACGGTATGCGCATGATGGCTGACAGACTGCCTGAGTTGGTTATTGCCTCATCCTGTTCTAAGAACTTTGGTCTGTATCGTGAGCGCACAGGTTCCATTACCTTTATTGCCGAGAATTCTCAGCAAGTCGATATTGTAGCCAGTCAGGCTATGTCTATCGCCCGACAAATTTACTCCATGCCGCCAGCCCATGGTGCACTTTTGGTGTCGCTGATACTGGGAGATGATCAATTGCGAGCTAACTGGCAGGCTGAATTGGAAGAGGTACGTCTGCGTATCAAGTCTATGCGCAGCCTGTTGACCAGCAGCATTCAGGGCAATTCTGCCGGTGTCGACTTTAGCCATATTGAGCAGCAGAATGGAATGTTCTCATTTTTGGGTATTAGTAGCGCCCAGCTGGAGCGACTGCGTGAGGAATTTGGTATCTATATTGTGTCGTCGACGCGGGTTAATCTGGCGGGTATAAATTCGAGCAATATTGGCTACATCAGTGAGTCAATGAATACCGTATTAAAGTAAGGCAGAACGTATTTTTTGCAGCACCTCCTCAATCTGGAGGTTGCTGCAATCAAGGCGAATATCAGCATAGCGTTTATAGAGTACAGAGCGCTCTTCAAATAGATCTTCAAAACTTTGGTCTGCCCGGCGGGCAATGCCTCTGGTGCTAAAGTTTGAAATTCTCCGCTCTAGCTCAGCTAGGGGCACATCGAGAAATACCACCGTTGAACCCTGTTTTAAATGGGCCATGCCCGCGTCAGAGTACACTGCACTGCCGCCGGTAGAGACGACTTTACCACTGATATCCTCAGCTAATAGCACCTGCTCCTCAATACTGCGCAGTGTCAGGTAGCCCTGTTGGTCAGTGATATCTTGCAATGTCCGGCCCTCGCGCACCTGAATGCTGACATCGGTATCGATAAAGCCGAGGCCAAGCTCTTTTGCCAGCAGAATGCCTATGGTGCTTTTTCCAGCACCGGGCATACCGATTAAAACCACAGCAGCTGCCTGCATACCTCTCTCCTTTAAAACTCAAGGCTGTTATACCAGTGAAGGCTGGTATTCAATATCACAATCTGCAGCTATTATGCCTGAAAGTGAGTGAATTCATCTCACAGCAGGTATAATTGCAGCCACATTTTTGGAAGTCCATGATATGTCACATTTTCAGCGCATAGGATTACTCGGCAGCCTTGATGTTTCAGAGGTCAAAGAGTCGCTACAAAAACTAGAATCCTTTTTGGTCTCGCAGGGTCGTGAAGTTGTCTATGAAGAACAGGCCGCTAAGCTGGTGGACTGGAATGTCGACAAGACATTGCCTATCGAGGAGTTTGCCGGCGCAATTGATCTGGGTATTGTTGTCGGCGGTGATGGCAGTATGCTCAGTGCCTGCCGCAAGATGGCCGCTGGTGGCATACCGCTGCTGGGTATTAACCGCGGTCGCCTGGGCTTTCTTACCGATATATCGCCAGATGAAATCGAAGCGCGGGTGATGCCGGTTCTCAATGGCGAATACAAACAGACCAGACGTTTTATGCTGGAGACCAGTGTTACGCGCAATGGTCAGCAGATCGGCACTGGCACCGCGCTCAACGATATTGTGCTGCATCCGGGTATGTCGGTGCGCATGATGACCTTCGAGCTCTATGTCGATGGTGAATTTGTCTACAGCCAGCGCTCCGATGGTCTTATTGTTGCTACGCCCACAGGATCGACTGCCTATGCGCTGTCTGCTGGTGGGCCATTATTGTTCCCTGAATTGGATGCGATTGTGGTGGTGCCGTTAAACCCACATACGCTGAACAGCAGACCTATCGCACTGCAAGGTGATGCACAGATTGAACTGCGTGTCAGTTCCAGAAATGAACTGCATCCTCTTATAACCTGCGATGGCCACAACGACTTTACGACCGAACCCGGTGATGTTATTACCATCCAAAAACATGCCAACGATATCCAGCTTATTCACCCCAAGGACAATAATTTCTATGGTGTTTGTCGGTCTAAATTGGGCTGGGGAAGTCGACTCGGCGTAAAATAAGAAACCATTGAAAATCGGGACGATTTAACACCATGTCGCAACCGCTTAACTGGCGATTAGCCGCTAGACAAAATCCCGTCGTATCTCTGTTAATTATCGCGAGTGTAATGGGTGGACTGGTTGTCTCATTTTTGCCGCAGCTACAGCACGTGCTGTTTTTTGGCAGTCTGGCCTCAGGGGAATACTGGCGTCTCATCACGCCAATATTTCTGCACTTTGGTCTAGTCCATTTGGTGTTTAATTGCCTGTGGCTGAGTATGCTCGGGAGTCGAATTGAGCAACTTACCAGTTCGCTGCATTTAATATTACTGGTCCTTCTAAGTGGGGCCATTTCCAATATGGCGCAGTTTGTCTGGTCTGGCAGTATTTATTTTGGTGGTATGTCGGGGGTGGTCTATGCGCTGATCGGCTATATTTGGATCAAGCAAAAACTAGCGCCCCATCCTCTGCTGCAATTACCGCCTGGCATAGTTGGCTTTATGCTCGGTTGGTTACTGATCTGTATGACTGGCATTCTCGATCTGTTGCTAGGTGTAGGTGTGGCCAATGCCGCACATTTGGGTGGGCTTGTCATCGGCATGTTACTGGGTTGTATATTTGGCCTCAGTAGACGATTAAAAAAAGGGTAATCAGTATGGATTTAAAACAGCTTCTCGATAGTATTACCCCGGAGGTTTACGCCAGCCTAAAGCGCGCCATAGAAATTGGTAGGTGGCCCGATGGGCGAGTGCTTGGTGAGGGCCAGAAAGAGCTGTGTATGCAGGCTGTGATTGCTTACGACGAGCGCAAACCGCCAGAGCAACGCACCGGTTATGTTCCGCCCAAAGTCTCGGCCTGTGCACCAGAGGTACCAGAGTCAACGCCAATTAAATGGAAAAACTAATGTCAGTCGAAGCCACAGGTCATCTGTCGAAAATGGAAGCCAGCTTAGATTCTGATGGCAGGGTTGATTATCAGCTGCCGGTAGATGATCAGCGTATCGGCATGAATGCATTGATAGGTAAGACCATTTCCATCGAGCATATCGGTGATATTCACTGTATTCACTGCGGACGCCGGACCAAGAAAAGTTTTAGTCAGGGCTATTGCTACCCCTGTTTTAGCAAACTACCTCAGTGCGATACCTGCATTATGAGTCCGGAGAAATGCCATTTTCATCATGGCACCTGTCGCGATCCAGAATGGGGTGAGAAGTATTGTTTTACCGATCACTTTGTCTATCTGTCCAATACCTCCGGGGTAAAAGTTGGCATTACTCGAGGCACACAGTTGCCCACTCGCTGGATAGATCAGGGTGCTACCCAGGGTCTGCCTATTTTTAGAGTGCAGACCCGCTATCAGGCCGGCTTGATTGAAGACTGTATACGTGAGCATGTTGCGGATAAAACCCATTGGCAGAAAATGTTAAAAGGTAATTCGGTCTCCGTTGACCTGCATTCGCTGCGTGATGAGTTGATGACTAAGTCCGAAGAGGGGCTTGAATTTCTCGAACAGGAACATGGCCTGCAGGCATTGCAGCGTTTATATAATGAAAATATTACTGAGATTAAATTTCCCGTTGAGCAGTTTCCCGAGAAGGTCAAAAGTTTAAATCTCGATAAGCAACCATTGGTAGAGGGTGTCTTACAGGGCATAAAAGGCCAGTACCTTATTATGGATACCGGTGTTATCAATATACGCAAATTCACGGCTTACAATATTAAGTTTTCTACCTAGGGTAAAAAAGGTTTTTAAATGAAAGATGCAGCACCACAAACAATCTATTTAAATGACTACAAAGTAAGTCCTTTTCTTATTGAAAAAACCGATTTGGTATTTGACTTAGGTGAAGATCAGACGCGGGTTACGGCGTCCTTGGTCGTTGCGCGAAACCCCGATAGCGAGGAGCAAGATGGGCCATTGGTTTTGCACGGCAGTGAAGGTTTAGATCTGCAGTCAGTGCATATTGATGGCCAGCTGCTATCCGCAGACGACTATAGTCGCGATTCTGACTCACTGACGATAAAACGCCTGCCGCATAGCTGTGTTGTCAGCACTGAGGTGCTTATAAAGCCCCAGTTAAATACTACTATGATGGGCCTATATCGCTCGCGCAGTATGTACTGCACTCAGTGTGAAGCTGAGGGTTTTCGTGATATCACCTATTATTTGGATCGCCCAGATGTGATGTCTGAGTTTATTACGAAGGTGATTGCCGATAGAGAGACCTACCCGGTACTACTCTCTAATGGCAATCCTATCGACCTCGGTGATCTCGATGGTGGAAAGCACTTCGTCAGCTGGCATGATCCATTTAAAAAACCAGCCTACCTCTTTGCATTGGTGGCAGGGACTCTGGCAGTGGTGGAGGACAGCTTTACCACTATGTCTGGGCGCGATATAAAGCTGCAAATTTTTGTTGAGGAAAAAGATTTAGATAAATGTGCTCATGCCATGCTGTCGTTAAAAAACTCTATGCGCTGGGATGAACAGGTCTATGGGCGTGAATACGACCTTGATATTTTTATGATTGTGGCAGTTGATGATTTCAATATGGGGGCCATGGAAAACAAAGGGCTGAATATCTTTAATACTTCAGCGGTACTGGCCAATCCAAATACAACAACTGATGCATCATTTCAGCGTGTTGAGGCCATTGTTGCCCATGAGTATTTCCATAACTGGTCTGGCAATCGCGTCACTTGTCGCGACTGGTTTCAGTTGAGCCTAAAAGAAGGGTTTACGGTTTATCGAGATTCACAATTTTCTGCGGATATGAATTCGGCGACGGTAAAGCGCATTGAAGATGCCTCCTATCTGCGCACCCATCAATTTGCCGAAGATGGGGGGCCCATGTCTCATTCGGTACAGCCCGATTCCTATATGGAGATCAATAATTTCTATACCTTGACGGTGTATGAAAAGGGCTCGGAAGTGGTTGGTATGATTCGCACGCTAATGGGTCCGGCAGCCTTTAGAAAAGGCAGTGATCTCTACTTTGACCGACACGATGGTCAGGCCGTTACTATCGAAGAATTTGTGCGTGCCATGGAGGATGCCAGTGGTCGCGATTTGACCCAGTTCCGACGCTGGTACAAGCAGTCGGGCACGCCCGTTTTAAAGGTAAGCTCAACCTATAATGCCGTGGCTCAGACATTTACGCTGGACTTTGAGCAGAGCTGTCCGGCGACACCAGGGCAGAGTGATAAGCATCCCTTTGTTATTCCGGTCAAGCTGGGCTTGGTTGGGTCAGAGGGGACCGATTTGGTACTCAGTGCCGATGGCGAAACAGAGATAGTGTATGAGCTGACCGAGGCTAATCAGACTCTGGTATTTAATAATATAGATCAGGCCCCTGTACCCTCACTACTGAGAGGTTTATCAGCACCGGTAAAGCTCGACTACAGTTACAGCACCGAGCAGTTGGCGCATTTAATGGCCAATGATACTGATGGATTTAACCGTTGGGATGCCAGCCAGACATTGTGCCTTGGCGTTTTACAGCAGCTTACACAAGATAGTCTGCGGGACCACCCATTGGTGCTTGATGGTCAGTTAATAGACGCTTACGGCGCTCTGTTATCCGATCATTCACTGGATCCTGCTATGGTCGCTCTGATGCTGCAGCTGCCGACTGAGGCTCTGCTGCATGAAGAGGCTGAGACGATTTATGCGACGGCCATACATGATGCTCGCAGCTTTGTGCGCACAGCTTTGGCCGGCTCATTGGCCGATCAATTTATGGCGATCTATCAGCGCCATAATACCCAGCCTGCCTACGCGCCAGATGCACGGCAAATTGGCAGCCGCAGTCTGAAAAATGCCGCTTTAAACTACCTTATGTTGGTCGGTGATGCAGGGATAGAATTGGCCTGGCAGCAGTTTAAGTCTGCCGATAACATGACCGATAAGGCAGCGGCACTCAGTGCCCTGGTTAATTGTCCTGCTGCGGCCAGTTATGCTGAGCAGGCCCTGGGTGAGTTTGAGTTGGAATATCGCGATGAAGCTCTGGTGATGAATCTGTGGTTACAGATACAGGCAACAAATACTCAGCCCGATGGGCTGGCACGGGTTCGCGGGCTGATGGAGCACTCAGCCTTTACGATGAGTAATCCGAATAAACTCAGAAGTTTGATTGGCGCATTTTGTGGCGCCAACCTAGTTAACTTCCACAACCCTGACGGTTCGGGCTACGAGTTCTTGCAGCGCCAGGTGATTGCGCTTAATAATCAAAATCCACAGGTAGCGGCGAGACTGGTAACACCTCTGACGCGCTGGAAGCAATTTGCCGAGCCCAATGCGGGGTTGATGCGCAGTGCCCTGCAGGCGATTGCTGATGAGCCTGAGTTGGTCAAAGATGTGCTTGAAATCGCGACCAAGTCTCTCTAGCACAATTCTATTTAATATTGAATATCCCTTCTGTCTAAGGGGCTACAGATTATTTTCACGGTTTTCAGGGACTTTTATTTGCTATGAATCAGCGCCCGAGCCAATCTATGAACTAACCTTTAGGTATCAGTTTGATGATCTTGCACGATCTTATTTGAGCTGATGCTCGGGTGGCCTGGTTGCTGAAACTTTGAGTATTGATTCCCGTTGATACATTCCACCTGAGCGGTATCTAACCCTAAAGCTTAGGAGGGTTTTAAGGCCTCCTTTTTTTAGCCCTGCCGTTTTTGACTTAGCTTTTAAAAGCCGAGGTTTGAGTCTAATGCTGATACACAGTGACACCACCAATAATTGTGCGCTCAACTTTAATATCTTTAATAGTAAGTGGGTCGACCAGTGGGCTGCTCTCAAGTACCACCAAATCCGCCAGCTTTCCCGCTTCGATTGAACCGAGATCCTGTTCCCTGTAAATCTGCCAGGCGGCATCAATAGTGACAGTACGAAGTGCCTGCATCACATCAATACGCTCATCGGCACCAATCAATTTGCCAGTTGCCGAGAGTCGGTTAACAACGGACCAGACTGATAACAATGGGCTCATGGGCACAATAGGGGTATCTAGGTGAGAGCTAAAGCGCAATCCGTTTTCAACTGCTGTGCGTGCTGGACTTATCCTGTTGGCGCGCTCTTCACCCATGGTGACGTCGCGGTGCATATCACCCCAATAATAAGTATGTGCGGAGAAGAAACTGGGTGTAACCCCGAGAATTTTCATGCGTGCCAATTGATCCTCTCGAGCCATTTGCGCATGAATTAGGATCAGTCTTGGATCCTCTGTCGGGAATGCTTTTTGCGCCTGTTCAAACCCGTCGAGAATATCATCAATAGAGGCATCTCCATTGCCATGCACTGCTAACTGAAACCCTGCGCTGTGGTACTTTTTGATCCATTCAGCCAACTCTGGATAGGCTACTCTGGGATAGCCTCGATACTCAGCATCACCATGGAAAGGCTCATGATAGGGTTCGCTAAGATAGCCGGTATAACCCTGAATACTGCCATCGGCAATAATTTTAATGGCGCCAATATTTAGCCTGTCACGACTGTAGTCCTCGGCCCTGATACTGCCATCGAGAAAACCCAGACCAAAGTTATCAAATTGCGGCCATAGCTCAAGGCGCAATGGCGTCAGATTAAGCATTTTGGCTATTTTTAAACCCTGGGCCATCTCGAGCGATACAGCGCCATTCTGCGCTGTGGTAACGCCGGTTTTTAAATAATCGTTGTTCGAGTAAGTCACCATGCGCAAAAACTCGATAATGCCAAGATCGAGCATATTTGCCTGCAGTGGTGTGGCCGCATGTTCTTCGAGCAGTCCATTGAGACGCCCGTTCTTATCCCGCGCATAATGGCCTCCCTCAGGGTCGCGACTCTCCTCTGAAATATTGGTCTCGATCAGTCCCAGTGAATTGGTCACCCCCATATGCCCGGAGACATGCAGTATAAATACCGGGTGGTCTGGCAGGGCCCGATCAAGTTCATCGCGGCTGGGGTGGCGATTTTCATCGAGCATCAGATTATCATAACCAAAACCATTGACCCATTCGCCCTTGGGTGTATCTTTGGCCTTGTCTTGCAAGCGCTGTAAAAGGGCAGGGATATTGGTGATAGGGCCTACAGGTGGGCTACGCAAGTCAGCCATAAATAATGACATACCAGAGCCTGGAAAATGGCTGTGAGAATCGATCAGTCCCGGCACTAAGGTTTTACCCTGAAGGTCATAAACCAATGTATTATCACTGATCAATGATTCAATTTGCTGATTATCACCGACTGCAACGATTTGATTTTCCTGTACAAAAACAGCCTGAGCAATTGTGCTGTTTGCATCCATGGTAATAACTTCGCCATTGATAAATGCCTGGCTGGCAGGAGGTTTTTCCGGGCTGAGGTAGAGCATTATAAAAGCCGCGATAATTACAATTACCGCAGCCAGTAGAGCTAGACGAGACATCCATTTCTTGGGTGATAGATTCATATCAGTCTCTTTTAATTAATGTTGATGAGCAACCCCAGCGCCCCCAGGTATGCGGATATCATCTACAAGGTTTTGTACCTCCAGAGGTGGCGGTCTAGTTATCTTACTGACGCCGAGGGCACATATAATATTTAACAGCATGCCGATAGAGCCAATGCCCTCCGGTGAAATGCCAAATAACCAGTGCTCGGTGGTGTTCAGCTGTGGTGAGATAAACTTAAAATACACGATGTAGCTAAACGTAAATATCAGCCCCGCTAGCATACCAGTGATGGCACCCTCCTTATTCATAGGTTTATAAAAAATGCCTAGCAATAGTGCTGGGAATAGAGAGGCTGCTGCTAATCCAAAGGCAAAAGCGACCACCTGAGCGACGAAGGCGGGGGGATAGATACCAAATAAACCCGCCACACAGACCGCCACTGCTGCGGCTAAACGAGCAAAGAGTAGCTCCTGTTTTTCACTGATATTGGGCATTAGGGTCTGTTTTAAAACATCATGGGATATGGCGCTGGAAATAACCAGAAGCAACCCGGCGGCGGTAGACAGTGCTGCGGCGACACCACCGGCGGCGACTAGGGCAATAACCCAACCAGGCAGATTGGCAATTTCTGGATTTGCCAACACCATAATATCGCGATCAACCTTTACTTCATTTTCGCTGCCAGCACTGTAATGCATAATGCCGTCAGCATTTTTATCTTCCCAGCTGACCAATCCCGTTTGCTCCCAATTGCTAAACCATTGGGGTGCCTGCTCATAGCTGCTGTTATGTATGGTATCGACGAGATTTAACCGAGCAAAGGATGCAACTGCTGGAGCTGTGGTATACAGGATAGCAATAAAGACCAGTGCATACCCAGCTGATAGGCGCGCATCTGACACCTTGGGAACAGTGAAAAAACGCACCAATACATGGGGCAGCCCAGCGGTGCCAAACATTAACGCCGCTGTAATCGCAAATACATCAATGGTTGATTTAGTGCCTGCAGTATAGGCATTAAACCCGAGATCTATTAACACCGAGTCCAGTTTTTGCAGCACTGACAGTCCTGAGCCATCGTTGACCTCTGAGCCAAAACCCAGCTGCGGTATAGGGTTGTCGGTGATCATGATGGAGATAAAGATGGCGGGTACCATATAGGCAAAAATTAGAACGCAGTACTGGGCAACCTGGGTGTAGGTGATACCTTTCATGCCGCCGAGTACGGCATACATAAACACCACGGCCATGCCAATAATCACGCCGGTAGAGACATCGACTTCAAGATACCTCGAGAACACAATGCCCACGCCACGCATCTGCCCAGCAACATAGGTGAAAGAGATAAAAATTAAGCAGATAACCGCAACGATGCGCGCGGTCTTTGAATAATAGCGTTCACCGATAAAGTCGGGCACCGTAAAGCGGCCAAATTTCCGCAGATAGGGCGCCAGTAAAAGGGCCAGTAACACATAGCCACCGGTCCAACCCATGAGGTAAACCGAGCCATCGCGACCCATAAATGAAATGATACCGGCCATGGAAATAAAGGAAGCTGCACTCATCCAGTCTGCCGCCGTGGCCATGCCATTCATCACTGGGTGAACGCCGCCGCCAGCTACATAAAAGTCTTTGGTGGAACCAGCTCGAGACCATATGGCGATTCCGATATAGAGTAGAAAAGAGGCGCCGACAAAGAGGTAAGTGAGTACCTGAGTTGTCATGATGAACGCTCCTTGTCATCGTCCACGCCGAACTTGCGCTCAAGTATTTTCATCTGCCAGGCGTAAATAAAGATAAGCGCCACAAAAGCATAGATGGCACCTTGTTGAGCGAACCAAAAGCCGAGTTTAAAGCCAAACAGAGAGTATTGATCCAGCCAGTCGGCCAAGACAACACCGCAGCCAAAGGAGACCAGAAACCAAACAGTTAGAAGTTTGGCGAGCAATCGAAGATTAGACTGCCAGTAGCCTGTTAGATTTTGCTCTGAAATCTCTTGATGATGGTCACTTCTGTTGCTCATTCTGATGCCCCCAATATTATTATTATCAATTGCACAGCTTAACGCTGCGGCATCAGGATGGCATGTTTTTGATTGTTCGTCGAGTTGGGGCTCCACACCTTTGGCGGGGGTGCTTTATAAGAGGTGCTCAGATACAAAAAAAACCGCCAAAAAGGCAGTTTTTTTTGTATTTGGCGCACTCGGGAGGATTCGAACCTCCGACCGCCCGGTTCGTAGCCGGGTACTCTATCCAGCTGAGCTACGAGTGCAAAACGTCTCTGAACGAGACGGCCGGTACTATAGGGGAGCATTGGGTTTGAGTCAACAAGTCCCGCCTGTTTACTGACCCTTTTAAAGGGTTTATTTGCTGTAGGGGACCGGCACTTCCATGGTCTCCTTTAGTTCTTCCATCACCACGTAACTGGTGGATTCCTGAACCGCTGGCAGCTTTAATATTCGATGGCCAAGGAGTTCCCTGTAGGCCGCCATATCTTTCACTCTGGCTTTGAGTAAATAGTCATAATTGCCGGAGACCAAAAAGCAGCTTTGGATATTCTCCAGATCCATTACCGAGCGGTGAAACTCTTCAAAGTTTTTCTGTGAGGTGTGGTTGAGGCGAATCTGCACAAATACCACCAGGCTGGCATCCAGTCGTTCGGGACTGACAGTGGCGGTGTAGCCAAGGATATAGCCATTGCGCTCCAGGCGTTTTACTCGCTCGATACAGGGCGTGACCGAGAGGCCGACTTCTCTGGCCAGGTCGGTGTAGCTAATACGTCCGTCTTTTTGTAGCACACGCATTATATTGCGATCTATTTTGCCGAGATTTTCACTATCTGATCTTGACTCTGCCATTATAAAATATCCTGTATATGGGCGATTACTGTAAAAATATCCTGAATCTTAGCAAAAATAGCGAAGAAATATTGGGTAATATTTGTAGAATGCAGTAATAAATCCAATGGATGGGTTTGTTTAACAAGAGGCAATAAATATGTTGTTAGCTGTTCCCAAGAAAATTAAGAATCATGAGTATCGTGTCGGTTTAACGCCCTCATCGGTCAATGAACTGGTTAAACGTGGGCATCAGGTGCTTGTCGAGACCAATGCTGGTGCGGCAATTGATTTTACTGATGCGCAATATATAGCGGCAGGTGCTGATATTGTGCTGTCGGCGAAAGAGATTTTTAGCCGCGCGGAGATGATTGTTAAAGTTAAGGAGCCCCAGGAGCAAGAGTGCAAAATGCTTCGTGAGGGACAGATTCTCTACACCTACTTGCACCTTGCTCCCGATCCGACGCAAACAGAGCTGCTAGTGAAATCTGGTGCTATCTGTGTCGCCTATGAAACGGTGACAGATAACCAGGGTGGTTTGCCTCTGCTGGCCCCTATGTCCGAAGTGGCGGGGCGCATGTCAGTTCAGGCTGGTGCCCATCATCTAGAGAAAGCTCAGGGTGGCCGCGGGGTATTGCTAGGTGGTGTGCCCGGCGTTGCACCAGCTAAGGTGCTAGTGATTGGCGGTGGTGTGGTTGGTGACAACGCGGCGGCTATGGCTGTGGGCATGGGCGCAGATGTGACTATTCTGGATCGCTCTATCTCGAGATTACGCGAGCTTGATGCCAAGTATGAAGGCAGAACTCGCTGTGTCTACTCCACCAATGCTGCTGTCGAAGACTATGCCCTTGAAGCTGACCTTATTGTCGGTGCGGTATTGATTCCCGGCGCCGCGGCGCCCCGATTATTGAGCCGTGAACTCATTGGCCGCATGCAAAAAGGTGCTGTACTAGTAGATGTAGCGATTGATCAGGGTGGTTGTTTTGAAACCTCTGTTGCCACTACCCATGAGCAACCCACTTATGTGGTTGATGATGTGGTGCATTACTGTGTGGCTAATATGCCGGGCGGTGTCGCCAGAACGGCGACCATAGCTCTCAATAATGCCACGCTACCCTATGCGCTGGCATTAGCTGATGACCCGATTAGTGCACTGTTTAGAGATAGGAATCTACAAAATGGCCTCAATGTGCACAAAGGCAAGGTCACCTATAAGGCGGTTGCCGATGCGCTTGGCTATCCCTATGTCGCCGCAGACGAGGCACTGAAAGCCTAGAGCATTGGCTGTTTGAGTTCTATCCACAGGTGCTCGGCTCGTGCCAGCAGCTCGGTATCAGCGGTCGTGATGGCGGCTGCGGAATAATTCTTGCAGCCATCAATAAATTGCTTTCAGGCATAGACAACATGCGGTTGATTGCCAGGTATAGGTTTATTTATACAGGCGGTCATCTGTCCGAGTAAGAACAGCTTGTCACTGTCGAGGGGAATATTTAGAGCAAAGTAGCCGGGGCAATGAAGGGCCGACCAAACAAATTCTGATTTAATATTACCCTGATTATCCAGTAGGTCCTCAGTGGGCTGCCAGTCACAGGCAACTAGCATTACCTGAATTGGGCGGGCCACAAAAACGCTGATTGATGATTGCTGTATACATTTTTTCTCCCGCTAACTTATTGTGGTGCCTCGGCGAGGAATACGGCCCGAGTTGGCGCGGGATGTCCCTCAATGGTTTTACTGGAGTCGAGCGGATCTAAAAAGTCCTGCAATGATTCAAAAGTCATCCATTCTGTTGAGCGCTGTTCTTCAATAGTTGTGGTAGTAATATCCACCACTCGCGGATTTTTAAAACCGTTCTTACGCATCCAGCTTAGCAGAGTATCCACTGAGGGCAGATACCAGACATTGGGCATTTTGGCATAGCGACCCTCTGGTACTAATGCGGTTCCCTCAGGGCCCTCTACCACTAATGTTTCCAAAACCAACTGACCGCCCGGTCGCAGTAATTCACGTAATTCTCGCAAATGATCCATCGGTGAGCGCCGATGATATAAGATGCCCATAGAGAAGACGGTGTCAAAGGCGGTCAGGTTTGACGGCATATGTTCAATGCCAATGGGCAGTACATCCACCGGCAGCTGTTTGCCGGCAAAGTTTTTAATGGCTTGAAACTGAAAAACAAATTTGGGTGATGGGTCTATGCCAATAACGCGTTTGGCTCCGGCGCCAAGCATGCGCAAGCAGTGGTAACCGTTGCCACAGCCGACGTCGAGAATAAGGCGATTCTGTAATGGTTGCAGATGGGGCAGTACGCGATCCCATTTCCAGTCTGATCGCCACTCGGTATTTAGAGGCATACCAAACAGGGTGAATGGACCTTTGCGCCAAGGATGCAGGCCCATTAGAGTCGCTTGCAGTGCCAGCCTGCGGCCCTTGTCCATCAGGCTGATATCGCCAATCTCTACGCGGTCTGTGAAGTTGATATGCAGGGGGTCAATTTCGGGTAGGCGCTTTAATGTTTCCTCCCATTCTGGCATGTCACCCCAGCGGCCGGGACGCAGTTGATGGGCAATAAGATCAGGCAGAGTTTGGCCCCAGTCGCCCAAGGGGAACTCTTCGAGCCAGCAAAACAATGGGCCATAATCGAGGGTTGTAGGAATCATGCTTACACCTAAAATTTTGAGAGACAATTATAGGGTATTTCCGTTATTGTGACTGCCAGTGAATTGCGTTTGGTTAGGGCCTGTAACAGCATGAGTGACGAGAGATTTGAACAGCTTGAAGAAAAGTTAGCCTACATGGAAATGGCTAATGCTGAACTTGGCGAAGAAATCTTTCGTCAACAAAAAGAAATAGATGCTCTGACTAAGGCGCATCGCACAATGCTGGAACGTATTGAAGTACTTCAGGATACGGCCGCGGAAGTTGGGACGGAAGGTGGTGCAGGACCGAGTGAAAAGCCACCACATTATTAATAATAAAAAGCTTAAAGTGAAACTTGGGCTGAACAAAGACTATATTGGGGAGAACAGAGATGGCCGTGATTAAAAAGGCAGCTAAGACTGCCATTGATAAGGTATTTGCCGAGCAGAAATGCTACGCGCTTGAGCTTAGAAAAACAGACTATCGTCAGCGTCTAGCTGTGCTGAGTCGATTCGAAAAAGCCTTTAATGGGGCTCTGGATAAGATTTATGCGGCGGCAGCTGCAGATTTCGGCAAGCCTGAAGCCGAGGTGACCATGTCGGAAATTATGCCCGTTGTTGGCGAGTTAAAGCATATCCGAAAAAGTCTGAAAAGCTGGATGAAGCCAGACTCAGTTAGGCCCACCCTGACCACCTTTGGTACCAAATCAAAAATTGTTAAAGAACCCAAAGGCGTTACGCTGGTGGTGTCACCTTGGAACTATCCTTTTAATCTGACGTTTGGGCCCATGATGTGGTCGATAGCTGCGGGGAACACAGTAATTATTAAACCCTCAGAGATGACGCCCAATATGGCTAAGGTGATTAGTGAGATTGTCAGCGAAGCTTTCAGGCCTGAAGAGGTGGCCCTGTTTGAAGGTAAAGCCGATGTCGCCAGCTACCTGACGAGCCTACCGTTTGATCATATTTTCTTCACCGGTAGCCCAGCTGTAGGCAAGCATGTAATGGCTGCAGCGGCGAAAAACCTCACGTCGGTAACACTGGAACTCGGCGGTAAGAGTCCAGTTATTATTGATAAGTCAGCCAATATTAAAAAGACAGTTGGCTCTATAGCCTGGGGCAAGTTCACTAATAATGGGCAAACCTGTATCGCACCAGATTACCTGTATATTCACGAGTCTATAAAAGACCAAGTGGTTGCTGAAATGACCGCCTGTGTGGAGAAGCAGTATGGGCTGGGTAATGATGCGCGCGCCAATGGCGATTACTGTCAGGTGGTAAATGCCGCTCACCACGGACGTATTTCCGCGTTGGTAAAAGATGCGAAGGCCAATGGTGGCAAGGTGCTGATTGGTGGAGAGATGGTCAAGGCCGGTCGCTTTATCGCACCTACCATGATTGAAGGCATGAGCGAAGACTCGGCAATTATGCAGGAAGAAATTTTTGGTCCAGTACTGCCTATCATTACATTCTCGGATCTCGATGAAGCGGTTGCCTATGTCAATAGCAAGCCCAAGCCCCTGGCGCTGTATATCTACGCTCAGGATCAGCATGCCATTGATAAGGTGCTGCAAGAAACCAGTGCAGGTGACACCTGTGTCAACCAGACAATGATGCATTTCCTGCATCAGAATCTGCCATTTGGTGGCGTTAATAATAGTGGTATTGGTAAGTCTGGTGGAGTTTGGGGCTTCAGAGCCTTTACTCATGAACGCAGTGTGCTGGTAGAGAAGTTTAGCGCAGCATCTATGTTGCACCCTCCTTACACGCCGAAGGTATTGAAGATGATTAAGCAGACAATGCGACTCGTCTCCTAATCATGATCTTCGCCGCTATAGTTATTTAATGGCGACCAGCGAACAAAAGTTAAAGCATTGAAACCAAGGGCTTGCGGACTTAAATCCGCAGGCCCTTAAACGTTGGATATGAGTATCTAAGGTTTCAGGCACCAGCACATTTTCAATCGAGTCTCTCTTCTGACTGATTTCCAAATCGCTGTAACCCTGCCCACGTTTAAAATCATGGTGCAAGTCGCTGAGTAATTTATTCAGTGATTCGGGTTCGAAACTGAGTTTTTCGGAAATAATGAGACAGCCACCCGGATTGAGCCCCTGATAGATTGTTTTAAGCAGACCGGGGCGTTTTTCCACAGGTACAAACTGCAGTGTGAAGTTCATCACCACCAGTGAGGCATTGTGAATATCAATATCACAGATATCGCCATTGACTAATTTAACTGCGCTAGTGGCGCTGTCCGAGGCCAGTATAACTTTGCACTTTTCGAGCATGGCTGTGGAATTGTCGACAGCGACCACATTGGCATTGCGACCTTCGATACTGTGACCAATCGCCATTGTCGAGGCGCCCAAAGAGCAGCCAAGGTCATAGCAGTTAGTATCGGGCTGTACAAAGCGCGAGGCCAATTCACCGGTGTGGGCAATAATAGTTTCGTAGCCAGGCACAGAGCGACTGATCATATCCGGAAAAACATCGACCACGGCCTGATCAAACACAAAACCCGATACCGCTCCCAATGGATTGGCAAACAGATTGTCACGTTTTGATTCAGAATCACCCATATCAGACGCTGATAATATCCAGATCGGTTGAGGCCGCTAAATCAGCATTGGTAATCACAGCCGTCTGCGCCTTATCGGCGGTTAGATAGGTGCTGGCAACGCGCTTAAGGTCAGACTCGGTAACGGTCAGTACCTGATTTCTAAATTGCACAGAACAGGCCTTACCGCGACCATTTAACTCACTGTGAAAAGCCTGAATGGCTTCACCCGCGGGTGAGCCAGGCTTGTCTAAACTGCCAACCACACCGAGTACTGCCTCTTCAATCCTGTCATTACCCAATGTGTTTTCGAGTACCCAGCTAATGGAGTTATCAAAGTCTTCGAGGGTACCGGAGATTCTTGGATCGCGGTAGGAAAAGAAGCGAAATGCGCCAGACTGGTTATCTTGCGAGGCACCGCCGCCATAGGCTCCACCTTGTTCACGCACCGCACGGTGTAAAAAGCCATTGCGCAATACGCCGCCGAGCACGGTCAGCGCGCCAGCATCTCGATGGCCTGTCGGCACTGTGGGGTAGGCCTTGGCACAGAAACTCACCTGCGTATTGGCCGTCCAGCAATGACTTACCGCTGTGAGTGTTGGGGAGTAATTGATCAGATTGCTCTGTGGCGCTGCGTCAGTTGCTGAGAAGCGATTTTGCATAATCTGGCTAAAATCTTCCAGGCGTTCGCCTTCAGCAACCAGTAAATATTGGCGTGGCTGTTGCAAAACCAGCTGATGAATCGCGGCCAATTGCGCGGCGAGAGCTTGCAGACCTTGGCTCGATTCAAGGCTTTGATCGAGGGCCTTAAGGCTGGCGAGGCCAGTCATGCCACCCCAGCGCTGGCTGAGATGGCCATTGGCTGAAAGGCCGCTGGCCGCTGCGGTCATTGCCAATACATGGCCATTGCCGGTAATAGATGACTCACGGTAGGTTTTAATTTGTGACACCAGCTCTCGCAGTCGTGACAGTTCGTCAAAGCGCGCATATTGCAATGACTCCTGCATTAAGTCAGTCATCGCCTGTTGATTGCGCGCCAACCCTTTGCTTGAGAAACTAATATTGCCATGCAGTTGTCCGAGGCTGTCTTTGTCCGAACGCACTGATGCAGATGCGGAATAGGCTCCCACAACACTGGAGTGCCATAGTTGGGTTTGTTGGTAGTCGCGAGCGCCAACACCCATTTCAGTGACACAGGTGCTGTACAGGGGCAACAGATCCATCTGTGCTTCGCTAAGTGCCGGCATTGGCATAATTATCTGCTGATACGCTAAGCCATTGGTGCCAGCACTGTAGCTGGTGAGTGGCAGGGGTGCTTTGACTGCAGCCTGTTTTTCGGCATAGGCAATTTCGGTAGGGACATCTGCAATTCCTACCTTGGGCAGAATTTCGAGGTTTTCTTCCATTTCCTGACGCGCTTTGAGTGCTGCGGCACTGTCGACAATGGCCTGTTTCTCGTCATCACTCAGATTGGCATTGATCTCAGATAATCGGTCTTTTTCGGCCTGCTCTTTTTGTCGTGCCAGTTCGGAATCAGGCTTCATTACCAGGCGAATACGATGCTGGTTATTAAGCAGTAAATCTTTGACCAGCGACTTGATAAATTCTGGGTCCTGAATCTGCTGTTGCAGCTTTTCTAACACTGGATCCAAGTTTAAAAGTGCGACCGGGTCACCGCGGTGAGTGGCGCTGGTTAAAGAGGTCAAAATTAGATTGAGTCCGTAGGGGTAACCACCGCCAGAAACCTCGCGCTGGGAGAGTTCGAGCTGATGCAGGCTTGCAGCTACCTGCTCCAATGGCAGGCCGTTCTCAGCAATATCGCGCAGTACATCCAAGATCATGGCTTCTGCAGCGTCTGCACAGTCCGGATTAGATCCCTCAATACCGCAGGCAAAGGCCAGTTCCTTCTGTGAGTCTTCAAGGCCACACATGGGCGATGGTGAAGTCCCCAAATCTGTAGTCTCAAGCGCTTTTTGCAATGGTGAGCCACTGTTATCAAGCAGCACGCTGGAGAGCAGGCGTGCCTGCATGGTCGCCTCTAAGTCAGTGGATTCGCCCAGCAACCAAGATAGAATAATATGGCTGCTATTTTCTGTTGGCTCCTGATCATTGGCAGCATAGGTCTCTTCAAAATACTGGGGTTCGCTGTAACGCTGCTCATTATTAACTGCAATGTTACAGTCGAGTTTTTCAAAGCGGCTCAGGGCATTTTGTTCGAAGCTGGCTTGATGTTCTGCGGCCGGAATATCACCAAAGGTGACAAAAATAGCATTGCTGGGATGATAGTGAGTCTGGTAGAAGGCTTTAAACTGATCGTAACTTAGATCGGGAATATCTGCAGGCTCTCCACCGCTATTGTAATGATAGGTGCTCGTGGGGTAGAGGTGTTTGCTCATGGTCTGCCACAGCGTCGAGTTAATCGAACTCATAGCACCTTTCATTTCATTAAATACCACGCCTTTGTAGGTTAATTCTGAGCTGGTGTCGGCGGGCTCAGCAAATTCCAGGCGATGGCCTTCCTGAGCAAAATCCAGAGGGTCCAAACGGGCAAAAAACACCGAGTCCAAATACACGCCAAGCAGATTGTTAAAGTCTTTTTTATTCTGGCTGGCAAAGGGGTAGGCGGTCCAGTCAGAGCTGGTAAAGGCATTCATAAAGGTGTTGAGCGAGCGGCGAATCATCATAAAGAATGGGTCGCGCACTGGATATTTCTCACTGCCGCAGAGCGCGGTATGCTCGAGAATATGTGCAACTCCGGTAGAATCCATAGGTACGGTGCGCAGTGCCACCAAGAATACATTCTCCTTATTGTCGGCGGCCAAATGAATATGCTGCGCACCTGTCACGCGATGACGATACTCCTGATAGCGTACTTTTAATGAGGGAATATCTTGCTCACGCAAAAGCTCAAAGGCGGGGTTGGTGCTATGGCTCATAAGGGGCTGCTCTGTGGGTGCTATATAAACGAAGCAGGCATTCTACTTGATGTGGCCTGCTGTGGAAATGGCGTTAATTGCCCAGCAAACTTGCGCTAATGTCGATGCTGTTGCCGATATTCGATGGGTGTCGTGCCCTCCCAACGTTTAAATGCGCGGTAAAAAGTACTGGGTTCAGAAAATCCGGTGAGATAGACAATTTCACTGATCGCCTCATCGGTCTGTGACAGCAGTCGTCGTGCCAGACGATGGCGATAATCATTGAGTAGACGCTGAAAGCTGGTGCCGGCCAAATCCAACTGGTGGCGCAGATGTCTCGGAGTCACATCGAGGCGCGCAGCCACAGTCTCCAATGTGGTTTCACCACTTTCCAGTAGTGCCCCGAGCAGACCGCGTACCTCGGTGATTAAATCCTGCTGCTGAAGAATCGCCAAATGTTGATCTGCCGCTTGTAGGTGTAAATTAAGTAGCTCTGGTTCCGCATAAAGTGATCTATAACTAAGCATTGAGGCGGGAAAGAACAGTTGGAATGACTTGGCATTAAACTCTACTGGACATTGAAAGATACGCTGATATTCAGCCATATCTGTGTTGGGTGAATGATTGAAGACAATTCGGTCCGCTTTAAAGTTACCGTCGGTTACCGCCTGAAAGGCTTTAATCAGGCCCAACACCATGGCTTCGGCAAGATGTGAAGTGGCGTGCTGATGCTCTGAGAAATAGCTGGTCAAGCAGGGACTGGGTGTTTCGCTGATCTGACCGTGCAGAGCATCACTGATGAGGCGCTGGTAGTTCAAAACTCTGTTGAGGCCATCGCCAAAGGTTTGGCTACTTAGAAATAGATACTCCAGTATTTGGCCTTTATAGACGGGCATCTGCTCACCCAGATGCAGACCTATACAGGGGTCGCCAGACAGTTCTACGGCGGCCTTCCAAAAGCGCGGCTGCCCCGAGAATTTGGTGCGTAAATTAGCCTTATACAGTTGCGAGGGATCGAGGCCGGAGCGGCGCAGTACCTCATCCGCATCAACGCCGAGGTTGACCAGACCACTGTAGGCCAAGCGCACCAAAGTGCCTGAATCGGTTAGACCTGTCATACTGAAGACTCGTGAAAAGGGAATGTATTATACGCAATTGGCCGAAATGACAAAACGTTGTTTTTTTACTGCCAATGACTAACAAGGAGCAAGTGAGCACTATGAGTTTTATGAACAAATCTTCAACAGCACAGATTCAACCTACGCACAGCAAAGCACCGATGGTTATGCGCGAGCTGCCAAGTATGCCTGCGCTGCTGGGCAAGGCGGCATTTAAGTCTGGTTCCTATCAGATTGGAGATGCATTGCCGCGCTTGAGCACCCAGGTTAACGATTTATTGATTAATGCTCAGCATCTGGCAGCCTACAAAAAACTCTGTGGCTTTGCCGCTGAGGGCCATCTTCCCGCCACCTATTTACATATGTTGGCCTTTCCACTGTTTTTACAGATTCTGACTCAACAAGATTTCCCTATACAGGCCATGGGCCAGGTGCATCTGCGCAACCAAATCTCGGTACTCAAGTCATTTGATATCCGCCAGCCGCTGAGTATGACAGCAGCTGTAGGTGGCTCTGAGTTGACTAGTCGTGGCTTAGAATGGGATATCGATGTGACGGCAGCTGTCGACGGTGAGATCATGTGGGCGAGCAACTCAACCTTTTTACATCGCTGTAAAACTGAGGTTAAGCAAAAGCCTAGGTCGGTTATCAGCTCTGAGGGCCAACCCCAGCACTGGGCGGTTGGAGCTGATATCGGGCGTCGTTACGCACGTATCTCGGGGGACTACAACCCCATTCATCTGTCCGATATTACGGCTAAATTATTTGGCTTCAAACAGGCTATTGCCCATGGTATGTGGAGCAAGGCTCGTTGTCTGGCCGCCCTCGAAGAGCAGCTGCCCGAAGCCGGTTACTCGGTCGACGTTAACTTTCACCGTCCTTTATTCCTGCCCTCCGACGTCTTGTTTTTCACCAAGCAGCTAGTCGGCAAAAAACGGTTTTCACTCTATAACCAGCAAGGTGACCAGGCTCATCTCGATGGCTTAATTGCATAGGATCTATTTTATGCCCAACTACAAAGTTCCAGTAAACGATTATTTATTTCTGTTTAACGATGTTATGGACATGCAGAGTAAATATAAAAATGTCGAGGGCGGTGGCGAAGCTACGCCAGATATGCTCGAGGCGATTTTTACTGAGGCGGCCAAATTTAGCGAGAATGAATTGGTGCCGATATATCAATCTGGTGACGAGGGCTGTACCTGGAACGATGGTGTTGTAACGACCCCCAAAGGCTTTAAAGAGGCCTATGCCAAATTTATTGAGGCGGGTTGGACAGGCCTTACCGGTAGCGCTGACTTAGGTGGTCAGGGCCTACCCGCATCCATCGGTGTGGCTATCAATGAAATGTTGACCACGGCTAACTGGGCCTGGGCTATGTATCCGGGACTGAGTGAAGGCGCGGTGGCAACTCTTGAAACCAGCGGTACCGAGGAGCAGAAGCAGGCCTATCTGAGCAAGCTTATCAGCGGTGTTTGGAGTGGCACAATGTGCCTGACGGAACCCCATTGTGGTACCGATCTCGGGCAGATGAAAACCAAGGCAGTGCCCAAAAAAGATGGCAGCTATGCCGTTGATGGCACCAAGATTTTTATCAGCGCGGGCGAACATGACCTGACTGAGAATATTGTCCATATCGTATTGGCAAAACTGCCCGAAGCCCCTGCAGGTACCAAGGGACTATCATTATTTATTATCCCCAAGTTTTTACCTGCAGCTGATGGTTCTGTCGGGGAGCGCAATGGTGTGCGCTGTGGCTCTATCGAGCACAAAATGGGCATTCATGGTAATGGCACCGCGGTACTTAACTTTGATAATGCGACAGGCTTTTTGATCGGTGAGCCGCACAATGGTCTCAATGCGATGTTTACCTATATGAATGTGGCGCGTATCGGAACGGCCAGTCAAGGTGCTGCAGCTGCAGAGCGCTCATATCAAGGCGCTTCGGAATATGCTCGGGAGCGTTTGGCAATGCGCTCGATCTCTGGGGTAAAGAATCCAGATGGTCCAGCCGATGCCATTGTTGAACATCCAGATGTACGCCGCATGCTGCTTACCCAGCGGGTGGTCGCTGAGGGAGGCCGGGCGATGGTGACCTACGCGAGCCAGTTTGCTGATGTTTACCGTGCCGGTAAAACACCTGAAGATCGTGAAGCTGCAGATGCTCGTCTGGGTTTCTGTACGCCAATCCTGAAAGGCTTTATTACCGAGTTAGGGGTGGAAGCGGCGAATCATGGTGTGCAGGTATTTGGTGGCCATGGCTATATTCAAGAGTGGGGCATGGAACAGATACTGCGCGACAGCCGAATTGCCACCTTATACGAAGGTACCACAGGTATTCAGGCCCTGGATCTGGTGGGCCGCAAGGTGCTGCTGGATAAATTTAAGCAACTCAATATTTTTACCGGTGATATGTTTAAGTTTGCCGCACAGTATTTACCATGGCGAGCGGCGGGTAGAAATAAAGTGATGCGCAAACAGGCTTGGGCAGTGACCAAACTGGCGATTAAATGGCGTGTAATGGGCTACCGCCTCGCGATGGGTGCAAAACGCAACCCTGATAGTGTCGGCGCTGCATCAGTGGATTTTCTGATGTTTTCTGGTTACGCCTTTATGGCCTTTATGTGGGCCCAGATGAGTGCGGCTGCTACTCGGCAATTAGCGCTAGGTGAGGGCGATGCAGAGTTCTTGCAGTCTAAGCTTCATACCGCTGAGTTTTTCTTCCAGCGTATTTTGCCGCGGGCCGCAATGCACGCCAAAACAATAGGTGCCAATACTGAGAGCGTTATGGCAATGCCTACCAGTTACTTCGATGCATCCTAACTGAGTTAATTGAGGCTAGCGCCCGGAGGCGCTAGCCTTTTTTATCATCCTTTCTACTGTTGTTTTCTGCCATTTTCTATTAAAAAACTATCTTGTGAAAATAGACAGGGTTTGCCCTGATTGTTACAGTCCCGCGCACAAGAAAACTTTATTGAGAAAAGTTCATGGAATTTACCGACGTTGTTAAAGCACGACATTCGTACCGCGGATTTTTACCCGCAGCCGTTGATGAGAGCATCTTAAAAGAAGTCTTTGAATTGGCTAGTTGGGCTCCCTCCAACTGCAATGTACAGCCTTGGCATGTGCATGTGTTATCCGGCCAAGCCTGCGATCGAATGCGTGAAAAAATGAAAGCGGCGGCACTGGAAGGTGGTGAAGGAAATCCTGACTTTCCCTGGAAGGGCAAGTTTAGCGGCGACTACAAACAGCGTCAGATCTGTTCGGCACTTGGCCTCTGGGAGTACCAGGGAGTGACGCGCCAGGACCGAGAAAAGCGCGCCTGGTCATGGATGCGCAATTTTGAATTTTTTGATGCGCCCCATGTCGCCTTTATTTTTATTACCGATGAATTTCCAGAGCTGGTGCGCCTAGCCGGTGATGTGGGCATGTTTACCCAGACTCTCATGCTGGCTTTGGAAGATCGGGGTATAGGCTCATGCCCGCAGACATCTATAAGCTGTTTCCCTGAAATGGTGCGCGAGGAGTTGGGTGTAGCAGATAACTTCAAATTGCTGTTGGGACTTTCATTTGGCTATATCGATCAAGCTGACGGTGCCAATAACTTCCGCAGTGAGCGCGATCCTCTCGAAAAAACCACCACATTTCATTCAGCCTAAGGGTTTGACTCAGGCAAACTCAAGCCGGTTTCTACCGCCGGCTTTTGCTCTGTACAGCGCGCGGTCTGCCAGTTTCATAAGATGTTCAAAGTTACCACCACTGGAGCTGTCGGCGACACCCACACTGATGGTTAAACGCAGATTGCTGTGGCGCTTTGAGGCGCCGCGCTTCTTCTCACCAATGGTGCGCTCCCTGGGGCGCTGTTTTTTATCGCGAATCACCATATCGTAATTGGCAATAGCCTGTCGCAACTGCTCGAGACAGTCGGCCACCTGTTCGCGACTCTTACCTTTAAATAACAGACAAAACTCTTCGCCACCATAGCGGTAAGCTTTGCCGCCACATCCGGTTTTAAGCATACAGCTGGCAATTACCTTCAAGGCCTGGTCACCCAAATCGTGACCAAAGCGATCATTGATTTTTTTAAAGTGATCGGCATCGACCATCGCCAGGGTGTATTGGTTGCCCGCGGTTTTAGCGGCTTCAATAAGTGCGCGTCTGTTGCCAATCTGGGTAAGTTCATCATAGAAGCCAATATGCAGCAGACCACTGGTTATATTAATGGTTAACAGCAAACCCAATCCGGTAAACATGGCGGCCGAAATATTACTTAGTTGAATCCATCCCAGAGTGATAAACAGCATGGCGATGCAGCCAAGAACCGAGCTTTCGATACTCTGCTGCCGGCGAATGATCATTGTCAGGGCAATGCCAACGGCAATAGCATAGATTAGTCCGGTACCGGCTGAGAGACGGGTAAACCACAGCGGATCACTGACTAAAGCCTGGCTGGACTCAGCGAAAAGTTCAGGATTAATAATCACCAATTGACTCAGGGCGAGCATTGTTAGGGGCATGCCCACATAGGTGGTAACTCCCTGAGCATGAGTCAGTCCCTGCTCTGGAATAAAGACCAGTAAAATTGTAAGTATCGGGATAGCGAAGGCGATCAACAAGAATATCTGCGAGGCTGGCTGGCTTTCAAGGGGGGCTTGAAGGTGTTGGCGTATCAGCCAGTAAGTGCTGAGGACAGAGAGGCTCAGGGCTCGTTCGCGACTGCGATTGCTGAGCAGTGCCAGCAGTGCTGCAATCAATAGCAGCACGGAGGGAAGCTGAGGCAGCAGGGCGATTAGGTCGCTGCCAAGAGCCTGTTGTTGCCAGCACAGCAGCAGCGCAAACAGCATGCAGCATGCTGGGGTTACAAGTCGATTGGCTATTGGAGGCATCGGCGCTGATCACATTTCCCTGTGGCTTCAGCTTTAATCTTAGCAAATAGTTGTTCCACTGCC
Source organism: Porticoccaceae bacterium (assembly GCA_029242085.1). GTDB lineage: Bacteria > Pseudomonadota > Gammaproteobacteria > Pseudomonadales > Porticoccaceae > HTCC2207. The sequence continues at coordinate 18,087 of JAQWUP010000031.1, read as the reverse complement.
AGATTAGTTTAGGCCAGCACCTGAGCGAGACCGACAAAGCTGGTTGCAAGTAAAATCCAGCCCAATATCTGATAAAAGCTGCGGCTGCCTCGCTGCAGCAGGCGTCGGTGAAAATAATGGCCAATCATATGGCCAATGCCTGCAAATGGGAGTAGCCAAAGGGCTCCGATCAATTGAATATCAACCTCAGCGATAACAAATGCAATTAGTTTAATAGCAACCAAAACGCACCAGAGCATAAATAAGGTGTTACGAAATTCGTGGGGTTTTACGTGGCGTAGGGCAACGGCAATAACCAGTGGCCCGCCAATTAAAGAGGTACCACTGACATAGGCAGCTGCTATCAGAAATAGCACATCTAAAATGCGGCTATTACTCTGCATTGGTTTGCCGAGAATATAGGTCAGTGAGTAAGCGGCAATTAATGAAAAGATAATAATATTCATCAACTCGGTGGGCAGTACCAGTAAGCCTATGACGCCTGCCAGTTTGGGGATAATCATAATCAGCAGGGAGTAGCGTACAAAGGCCCAGTTAACGGTTCCCTGATGATCACTGGACGCATTAGATTTACGCTCTGCCTGAATGATGGTCAAGCCGGCAAAAAACAGCAGATGGATAGAAATAATAGGTAAAAAAATCAGTGGATCATTATGAATTAGCAACAAAAATGGCAGGGTGAACAGTGCGCCACCAAAGCCGAGGCCGGAGCGCACAAAGCCACTCCAGATAAAGATTATCGCTATTAGTGCATATTGATACCCAGCTAATTCAGGCATTCCCACAACCATTTTCGCCATGTACGTGGCCATGGGAAATCTCTTCATCTCGCGCTTTGCGGATGTCCACAATCTCTACTTCGAAATGTAGATTTTTACCCGCCAGCCGGTGATTCATATCGACATCAACATTAAATTTGCCGACTTTAATAATACAGCCAGGTTTAACGCCGCTATCTGTATTGACATGAATATTTTGCCCTACCCGCAGCTTGCCTTCATGTTGGAGATATTTGGTGGGTATGCGCTGGGTATTATTCATATTGCGCAGGCCATAACCTTCGGCGGGCATGACCATAAATGAAAGCTTGCTACCGACTTCGGCTTTAGCGACAGCAGCTTCAAAACCATCGATCATCTGGCGTCGACCGTGCAAGTAAACCAGAGGCTTATTATCAGCGTACGTTGTATCAATAAGTTCGTTATTATCGTCGCGAAGGTTATAGTGGACGCTGACAACATGATTGGCAGATATGTGCATCTTGGGCTCCGTATTCAGGGCCTCTATTTTAGCGTAAATAGAGGGCAACGAGCAGTTAAATGAGCCCCAGTAGAAATGATAGGAATAGTTATGTCATCTACAGATAAAGATCCAGACAAACAGTTTGGCCAGCTATTCGGTGACGATGTAGAGCCCCTGCGCGGTAAAGGTGCCAATCATATTGCCAAACCTGCGGCGGTGACGCCCGGCGTATTGCAACGGCGCAAGTCGGCCCAGCAAGAACAACTGCGTGAGGGCAATTTTCTCGACCCAATCTCTTCTATTACGCAGGTTGATCCCCACGAGTTTTTGGAGTTTGCAAGGCCCGGTGTGCAGCATGGCGTATACAAAAACCTGCGTATGGGTAAGTACGAGGTGCAGTCGCGACTCGACCTGCATCGTCATACTGTCGAGCAGGCGCGTCATGCTTTGTTTCGCTTTGTCGATGACTGCCAAAAACATGGTGTGCGCTGTGGGTTGATAACCCATGGGATGGGTCTTGGGCTAGAGCAGCCGGCGAAACTGAAGAGCTGTGTAAACCACTGGTTGCGCCAGTTTGATCAGGTGTTGGCCTTTCACACGGCACAGAAACCCCATGGTGGGGCAGGGTCAACCTATGTGCTGATTAAAAAAAATAAAGTTGCACGGCAAAAAACCAGTGATAGCTTGGAACAGGCCAGACGCTTAAAACGCTAAGGCTTTTAAAGTGCTCTGGTCCAGCTAGCGCAAGAGGCATAGACCTCCCCGATGATCGTTTTGATGGCAGTGGGCGTATAGCAGATAATAATAAGAAACAAGAGTGGGGTCGGTATGAACCTGAGAGTCATTTTTCCAAAATTCCCTAATGTTTGGTCGGTCTGATGTTGCCTCTAATACTTGAGCCATTGCCAGTACTATTCTTGTTGGCCGTCAGTATGTGGCTGGTCAGCCTATACAAAGACGACGTGAGTATTGTCGATTACAGCTGGTCAATAATGTTGCTAATTGCAGTCTTAGTGTATGTGGCGCGCACTGGTGTCCAGAGTACCGTCAATATCGCGCTGATCTGTATGGTTTCTATCTGGGCTCTGCGGCTGGCGAGCTTTCTGATAAAACGTGGCCGCAACCAGCCAGAAGACCGCCGCTTCAATGCAATACGCAAGAGGTACTCGCCCAACTTTGCGCTTAAAAGTTTTTATCTTGTTTTCATGTTTCAAGCTTTTCTAGTCTGGCTGATCAGCCTCAGTTTTGTGCCCGGGTTTTTAGTCGACACCAGTCTCCATTGGACAGTCTTGCACTCTGTAGGTGTGGCTATTTGGTTACTGGGCATGATTATCGAAACCATCGCTGACAATCAGCTTCACCGCTTCAACCAGCGGGTGGTCAAGGATCATAAAACCTTGAATACCGGCCTGTGGCGCTTTAGCCGTCACCCGAATTATTTTGGTGAATTTTGCATCTGGTGGGGATGGTGTCTGTTTGCCATTCCCGCGGCTCTCGCAACGAGCAGTCCTATACTATTTTTAGCACCACTGGTAATGACAGTAATGCTGTTGAAGATATCTGGTGTGAGTATGATGGAGCGGGGTATTGTTGAGCGACGTCCCGATTATCAAGCTTATCGCGACTGCACAAGCAGCTTCTTTCCCTGGCCGCCCCTCGAAAAAGTTAGTGATAACCAATGAAGCGAATATTTTTTCTGGGGCTGGTATGTTGCAGCCAATTGCTCTGGGCTGAAGCTGGACTAGAGAAGAGCTGGAGCTTTAAAGTACTGATCGACGATCGCGAAGTAGGCAGTCATCAATTTGTGGTTGTCGAGCGGGGCGAGTCGCTGTCGGTTTCCTCAACAATGGCATTAGATTTTAAGGTTCTGTTAATCAAGAGAGTGACCTACCAACATCAGGCGACTGAGACCTGGGAATCTGGTTGTCTGAGTGGTGCCAGTAGCGAAACCGAGCGTCAGGGTAAAAAGACTAGGCTGCAGGCCAGTGGGGTGGCTGCAGGTCTGTCGGTAGAAAGTATACAGGGTAGCGAGTTGATAGAGGGCTGTGTGCGCAGCTTCGCTTATTGGGATCCTAATTTGTTGCAGGGCGACCAACTATTAAATGTAGAAACTGGAGAATATTTGCCTGTTGTTATCAGCAGCTATGTTTCGGCAGGAGACAGTAATACCCATATCACTATCGCCGCCCCAAAAGGCGATATTCATTTGCAGTACGACGTAGCGGGCGATTGGCTGTCTTTGCAAACCAAATTAAAGACTGGTGCAGAGCTTAAATACCAACGTATCTGAAGAGAGTAGACGGACATGAGATTATCAAAAATAACATTGTTGTTGGCGGTTGCTTTTCTGCTTGGATGCAGTAATCAAAAGCCTATGGCCACTGTAGAGCAGGTCGATATTGAGCGCTTTATGGGTGATTGGTATGTGATTGCCAATATTCCAACTTTTCTGGAGAAAGATGCCTACAATCCGGTCGAGTCCTATCGCCTTGATACCGATGGCACCGTCGCCACTACCTTTACTTTTAATGCAGGCGCATTGGACGGAGAGCAAAAGGTTTACCAGCCGCGCGGGTTTATCCGCGATAGCAGCAATGCAATCTGGGGTATGCAGTTTGTGTGGCCGATCAAGGCAGATTACCGCATCGTCTATTTAGATAAGGAATATCAATACACGGTGATTGGGCGCACTAGTCGCGACTACGTGTGGATTATGGCGAGGGCGCCGCAGGTCAGCGAAGAGAGATACTTGATGTTGGAGACCTTTGTTGCCGAACTTGGCTACGATATAACCCAGTTAAAAAAAGCTGAGCACAGCGCCCGCTAAAGCTTACACAGTACGCGATAAATTCCCTGTATCAGTTTGCAGAGCTCTGCCTCTGAGCTGATATAGGGCGGCATAACATAGACTAATTTGCCAAAGGGCCGCACCCAGATCCCCTCTGCCACAAATAATTTTTGGATCTCTGCCAGGTCTACTGGCTCATGCATTTGAATCACGCCAATAGCACCCAAAACTCTCGTCTCGGCAACGGTATCCAAGGTGTCAAATGCGGCTAATTCATGCTTAAGCGTCGCTTCAATACGTTGAATATTCGCTTGCCAATCACTATTTAGCAGCAGATCAATACTGGCGTTGGCCACAGAGCAAGCCAATGGATTGCCCATAAAAGTAGGGCCGTGCATAAAACAACCCGCTTCACCTTCACAGATACCGCGACTGACTTCCTCGCTGCACAGGGTCGCTGCCAATGTCATATAGCCACCGGTAATCGCTTTACCCAGACACATAATATCCGGAGAGATCTGGGCCCATTCACAGGCAAATAATTTGCCGCTGCGGCCAAATCCCGTGGCGATCTCATCGGCGATTAGCAATACATTATTTTGATCGCAGAGTTCACGCACGGACTTGAGATAATGCGGCGAGTAAAAACGCATTCCACCGGCGCCTTGAACTATAGGCTCCAAAATAACCGCCGCAAGCTGATCTTTTTTGGCACAAATCAGCTGGGTAAATTCGGCAATATCCTGCTCGTCCCAATGTTCATCGACACCAATCTGTGGGGCTGGCGCGAAATATTGCTTGGCCACTACCTGTTCAAACATATGGTGCATACCAGTGACCGGATCGCAGGCAGACATCGCGGCAAAGGTATCACCATGGTAGCCATTGCGCAGGCTGAGTAATTTGTTTTTGTTCGGCTGTCCCTGAGATATCCAGTATTGGAATGCCATCTTAATGGCGACTTCGACCGCCACTGAACCCGAGTCAGACAGAAATACCTTATCTAACCCAGGCGGGGTTATCTGCACCAGCTTTTCGCAGAGGTTGACGGCAGGCGCATGAGTGATGCCACCAAACATCACATGACTCATTTTATCAATCTGACTTTTGGCGGCTTCATTGAGTACAGGGTGATTGTAGCCATGGATCGCACACCACCAGGACGCCATTCCGTCAATCAACTCGGTGCCATCCGCTAAATGGAGATTTACGCCCTCGGCGGATACAACTTCATAGGCCGGAATAGGTGCGGTCAATGACGAATAGGGGTGCCAGACAAATTGTTGGTCTTTACTGCGGATCTGTGACTCATGTGGGCTAGATGGGGTGATTGAGTTCAAACTATTGGGTCCTCCAATGGAATCTTTCTAATGCTAGTGGTATCAAGATGGCTGGGCGGCAAGGGTAACCAAATACGCCTGAGAAATACACCGCAGAGAGTAAAAATGGAGTTTACTATGGGGTTTAATAAGACGTGGTTCAGTCGCTCATTAAAGATCAGTATTTTGCTAGTGTCAGTTATTTCATCTATGGCGTTCTGCCACAGAGCTTTGGCCAATATTAAAACCAGCTATTGGCCCGTTTGGGACAAGAGTAATGAGAGTAATTACAGCAGTATTAATCATCGGGCATTTGATCAATTTTTAACAACCTATGTGGTGTCAAATCACCCCTCTGGTATCAACCGCTTTCGCTACGCCGATGTCGAGCGCTCAGATAAGAAAAAGCTTCATAACTATATTAAACACATGGCCAAGCTAGATCCGCGAGACTATTCTCGTAATGAGCAAAAGGCCTATTGGTTGAACCTCTACAATGCGTTGACGATTCAAAGAATTCTTCAATCCTATCCGATTAAGTCTCTGGCCAAATCATCGATAAAACGCAAACACCTAATCAAGGTAGATGGTATAAAACTTAGCCTTGCCGACATTGAGAATCGAATACTACGGCCCATATGGCAGGATCATAAGGTGATTTTTGGTTTGAGCTGCGCGACTCTGGGTTGCCCCAATATTCAGAGTCAGGCCTATACAGCGCGCAACATGAGTAAGCTGCTTAGAAAATCTGCTCGAGAGTTTATCAATCATCCTCGGGGTTTAGAATTTGACAGGCGCAGTATGGAGGCATCGAGGATTTTTGACTGGTACTCCGCTGACTTTGGCGACAATAAGAAGCTGATAAAGCTGTTTGCCCATTATGCAGACGACAATAAGGCGCTCTACCTGCTTGGGTTTAAAGGTGATATCAACTATGCCTACGATGCCCGCATTAACGCACCGGAAGTTGCCTGGCCCCAATAACAGATCAATTATTTAGCTAAACCCGACAGACCCACTTGGTGAAACCCCTGCTCTGCAATTACAATGGCGAGCTTTCAACTCAACTGGGTCTATCGATGCCTCTGCGTAAAAATCAGCTCGAAGCCAACAAACTACAGAAGCGTCTGCGGCGCAATGTTGGCAAGGCCGTGGCTGACTACAATATGATCGAAGAGGGCGACCGCGTGATGGTGTGTCTGTCTGGTGGCAAAGATTCCTATGCCATGCTCGATATTTTGATGAATCTGCAAAAGAATGCGCCGGTAAATTTTGAGTTGGTGGCGGTCAATCTGGATCAAAAGCAGCCGGGATTTCCCGAGCATGTGTTGCCAGCTTATCTGGATGCCTTGGATATTGAGTACCATATTCTCGAGAAGGACACCTACAGCATTGTCACCAGCAAAATTCCAGATGGCAAGACCTACTGCAGTCTTTGCTCGAGGCTGCGCCGCGGCACACTCTATGGTTTTGCCGAACAGATTGGCTGTACCAAGGTTGCCCTTGGCCATCATCGCGACGATATTGTTGAAACATTATTTTTAAATATGTTCTATCAGGGCAAACTCAAGGCGATGCCACCCAAGCTGCTGTCCGATGATAAGAAAAATATGCTGATTCGGCCCCTGGCATACTGTCGCGAGGCTGATCTGGTTGCTCTGGCCGAGCTCAGGCAATTTCCAATTATTCCCTGCAATCTCTGCGGATCTCAGGAGGGCCTGCAGCGCAATGTCGTGAAAGAGATGCTAATGGCGTGGGAGCGACAGTTTCCCGGTCGTATCGACACTATTTTTGGCGCGATCAAGAATGTCTCGCCGTCCCAGTTAGCCGATACTGCACTTTTTAACTTTACTGGATTACAGTTGGATCGAGAACCCGCCGCAGAAACGGATAACCTCGAGGTCGAATCGCATATTCGAGCCATTAATATTTCATAATAAAAATAAGGCTGGCCCATGTCTGAGCTATCGCTACCCACCATAATTGCATTTGTGATCTACGTTACCATTGTGCTGGCGATTGGCTTTTACGCCTATGTGCGCACTGCTAATGCCGCAGATTATTTTCTTGGCGGCAGAAATCTTTCGCCCGCTGTTTCGGCGATCAGTGCCGGAGCCTCTGATATGAGTGGTTGGGTATTGCTGGGTCTACCGGGTTACGCCTATTTGGCGGGCTTGGAAGCATTTTGGATTACTCTTGGCCTGACTCTAGGTGTCGCTGCCAACTGGATGCTGATGGCCAAGCGCTTGCGCCTCTATTCTGTATTGCTTGATGATGCGGTTACCATACCGACCTATTTACAGCGCCGCTTTGACGACAGCAAACCCTGGCTAAAGATAATTGCCGGGTTGGCGATTCTGTTGTTTTTCTTGTTCTATGTTGGCTCCGGCTTAATTGCAGGTGGCAAACTTTTTAATGCAGTATTTGGCCTTGACTACAATGTGGCGGTATTTGCTGGTGTGGTATTAATTCTGTTCTACACCCTGTTTGGTGGCTTTTTAGCTGTGTCCTGGACCGATGTGTTTCAGGGGTTATTGATGTTGGCTGCACTGATCGCTGTGCCAGTGCTGGTGATTTCCAATGCTGGGGGTATGAGTGGTTTTGCTAATCAGGTAGCTCAGGTAAATCCTGAGCTACTCAATATTTTTACCAGTGCCAAGGGTGTACCTCTCAGCGGTCTAGAGATTATTAGTCTGCTTGGCTGGGGTCTAGGATATTTTGGTCTGCCGCACGTACTGGCGCGCTTTAAAGCGATTCGCTCCGCGGATGAGGTTGGTATTGCAACTGTGATTGGTGTGAGCTGGTCATTTATAGGGTATTTGATGGCGATTCTGGTGGGGCTCTGTGGCACGATTTATCTGGCCAATCCTCTGGCGGACTCCGAGCGTGTATTTATCGAGCTGACTAGCCTTATCTTCCATCCACTGATTGCCGGTGTGCTGCTGGCTGCAATTCTCGCGGCTATTATGAGCACAGTGGATTCTCAGCTTTTGGTTTGCTCAGCTACGCTGGCTGAGGATCTTTATCCGATGCTGGTGAAAAGCGATTTAACACCGGAAAAGCGTTTGCAGATAGGCCGTATCGCCGTGATTGTTATGGCGCTTTTGGCCACGCTGTTAGCGATGAAACCAGACAGTAAGGTTCTGGACGTGGTGTCTTATGCATGGGCTGGATTGGGCGCTTCGCTGGGGCCTGCTATTTTGCTCAGTCTTTACTGGCGCTCTATGAACGCCGCGGGGGCGCTGGCCGGCATTCTGGTCGGTGGCACTACGGTTATTGTCTGGGAGGCGCTGGGCAGCTCGGCCTATGGCTCAGGGATCTTCGATCTGTTCTCATTGGTACCGGGCTTTTTGTGCTCTGTACTGGCGATTATTGTGGTGACAGGCATGAGCGGTCAAACTCAGAGTGCTAAGGTGCTTGAGCAATTTGATAAGATGCGCAGTCAGCTGTAAGTCCTGCCTACCTGATGCTGTCATTTCACGGTTTTGTTGTGACAGCCATCAACATTTTAGAGTGCTTGTTTTCTTATACTTGGAATGTTCATTTCGAGGTTAAAAGCGCGTGCACCGAGTTAAAATCCATCAGGGCGATATCAGCCAATTAAATGTCGACGTTATCGTAAATACCGCTGACTATGGCCTGGCCGGTGGCAATGGCGTCAGCAGTGCTATTCGGCGCGCAGCTGGAGATGAACTTGAACATGCCTGCCAGGCAATAGGGCATTGCCCAGTGGGTGAAATCAGAGTGACTCCAGGATTCAGATTGGCGGCAAATATGGTTATTCACACAGTAGGGTCAGCATGGCGGGGCGGTGAACACAGAGAAGAACAGTTATTGGCTTCTTGCTATCACAAGGCCATGATCGAGGCCAAAAAACACAATGTTAAAAGTATCGCATTTCCGGCTATCAGTTGCGGCGAGTCGGGATTTCCCACAAGGTGCGCCATCAAGGTTGCGATTGCAGAGGTGAACAGCGCGCTGCGCCAAAACCCCCTTATGGAGTCGGTGGTTTTTTGCTGTTTTGACCCAGTGACAACGGCGTTATACAGAAACCAAATCGGCAAATAAGCGGGCTTACATTTTCTCCATAACCTCAATACCCAGAAGGTCTAGACCCCTAGCTAGAGTTTCAGCGGTCAGAGCGCAAAGCTGCAGGCGGCTTTGCTGTGTCGCTGCCGGTACATCCTCTTTTAGCACTGGGCAATGCTCATAAAATGTCATATAGGCACTAGCCAATTCATAGAGGTAGGTGCAGAGTGTGTGTGGGTAGCAGTCCGCCGCGACCTGGTCGATCACCTCATCAAACTGGAGCAGTTTAAACGCGAGGTTTTTTTCCTGCGCCTGAGTGAGATCTATGGGCGCTGAAAAGGCCTCGGCATCAATATTGGCTTTGCGGAAGATACTGCAAATTCTGGTATAGGCGTATTGCAGGTAGGGCGCAGTATTGCCTTCAAAAGACATCATGGCATCCCAGTTAAAAATATAGTCATTGGTGCGGGTAATACTCAGGTCGGCATATTTAATCGCACCAATACCAATTTTTCGTGCCACGACTTTTATCTCATCCTCATTGAGATCGGTATTTTTTTCGCGCACTAAACGCTCGGCGCGTTCAACTGCCTCGACCAGCAGATCCGCCAGCTTAACCGTGCCGCCACTGCGAGTTTTAAAAGGTCGTCCATCGCTGCCCATCATGGTGCCGAAGGCATGGTGCTCAAGGCTTACCTGAGGAGGCACAAAGCGCGCTTTGCGACCGGTGATAAAGACCTGCTTCATATGCAGTGATTGGCGCGCATCGATAAAGTACAGAATCCTGTCGGCTTCCAATATATTGATGCGGTAACGCAGTGCTGCCAAGTCGCTACTGGCATAGAGAAAACCACCACCAGATTTTTGCACGATCATTGGTGATGGCTCGCCATTCTTATCTGCCAACTCATTGAGGAAGACGACTTTGGCGCCATTCGATTCGACCGCCAGACCCTGATCGACAAGTTCCTGCACGACATTTTCAAGATCATCGTTATAAGAGCTCTCGGCAGCAATATGCTCTTCGCGCAAGCCGACATTGAGGCGCTCATAAATATCGAGATTATGGGCCACCGAGACAGAGATAAATTGCTGCCAAAGATTGCGGCAATATTGATCGCCAGACTGTAGCTTCACTACATAGGCGCGAGCGCGGTCAGCAAATTCTGGATCTGCATCAAAATGTTTTTTCGACTGCTGGTAAAACACCTCTAAATCATTGAGAGCCAGTTCTGCTTGCTCACCCTCACCGAGATGTTCCTCGAGTTCGGCGATCAACATGCCAAACTGAGTGCCCCAGTCGCCCATATGGTTCTGGCGAATAACTCTGTGACCCTGATATTCCAGAACCCGAGATAGGGAGTCACCGATAATAGTGGAGCGCAAATGGCCAACATGCATTTCTTTAGCCAGATTGGGGGACGAGTGATCGACCACCACAGTTTGATGATTAGAGGCGGCGCTGGAGTGCGGCTGTGCCAAACTGTGAGCTAAAAATTCTGCATCAAGATGGATATTTATAAATCCGGGACCGGCAATTTCCAACTTTGCGGCGATACCATCGAGGTCTAGATTGGCGAGGATGTTCTGCGCTAACTCACGCGGATTGGTTTGCATGCGCTTGGCCGCGCCCATGGCACCATTGGCCTGATAGTCACCAAATTGAGGTTTACCGCTTAACGCTAGAGTCGGGGAGCATTCACTGGGAATTCCGGCGGCCTGCATGGCGGCTGAAAATCGCTGATTGAGAAGCTCTTTAATGCGCATTGTGGTGTTTTCCCGTGTTTTGGCTTTAATAGAGCGTGGATTGTAGGTTTACCACCGCTGAAAGCAAACCCTAACTTGCAAAAATCCGGCTTATTGCTATAGTTTTGCATTTGGCGCCGCCGGAACCTATGTTTAGATGGTTTCATGGCTCTTATTATAGAAAAACTTTGGAATATTAATGGAAGCAACGCTTATTGCTCAGGGAACGGATCTAATGCTGTATGGCATGGGTACCGTGTTTACCTTCTTAACCTTATTGGTTGGAATTACCAGCCTGATGTCATCGGTGGTCAACCGTTTGGCGCCAGAGGAGACAGAGGTTGTCTCTGCATCGACGGCAGCGGTACAGGGTTCGGTTGAGCCACGTATTGTCAAAGCTATTCAGGCCGCCCTTGATCAGCATCGCTCTCAATAGCCAACTTTATAGCCAAATTAATATCCAAATAGCCGATAATTACCACTGCACGCTAATTTAACTAGAATTTACTTACACGGACATAATCATGCCCTCTAAAACCTCTGCGCTCGGTATAACGGAAGTTGTTCTTCGCGATGCCCACCAATCTTTGTTTGCCACTCGTATGCGTATCGACGATATGCTGCCGATCGCTGAAAAACTCGATCAGATTGGCTATTGGTCAATGGAATCCTGGGGTGGTGCTACGTTTGATTCCTGTATCCGTTTTTTGGGAGAAGATCCCTGGGACCGTATTCGTGAAATTAAAAAGGCTATGCCTAATACGCCACAGCAGATGCTCTTTCGGGGCCAGAATATTCTTGGCTACCGTCACTATGCCGATGATGTGGTTGAAAAGTTTGTTGAGCGCGCGGCGATTAATGGCATTGATGTGTTCCGTGTTTTTGACGCGATGAATGATATGCGCAACTTGGAAACTGCGCTGCGTGCGGTTAAGCAGGTTGGCAAACATGCTCAGGGTACAATTTCTTATACGGTTAGCCCGGTGCACACCACTGAACTCTGGGTTGATCAGGCAAGGCAGATTGAAGATGCTGGTGCCGACTCTATCTGTATAAAAGATATGGCGGGATTGCTTACGCCCTACGCCGGCTTTGATCTGGTAACGCGCCTTAAAAAGGCGGTTAATATTCCGATTCAGTTACATGCTCATGCCACCACAGGTCTCTCTACCAGCACCATTATGAAATGTGTAGAGGCGGGTATTGATAATGTTGATACCGCTATCTCGTCTATGTCGATGACCTACGGGCACTCTGCTACAGAATCTGTTGTGTCGATCTTTCAGGGTACCGAGCATGACACCGGCCTGAACATTGAAAAGCTTGAAGAAATTGCCGCTTACTTCAGAGAGGTGCGCAAAAAATACGCCGAGTTTGAGGGCTCAATGCGCGGTGTTGACTCGCGCATTCTCGTGGCGCAGGTGCCCGGTGGCATGCTGACCAATATGGAAGGCCAGTTGCGTCAGCAGGGCGCAGAAGACAGGCTCGATGATGTGCTGGCGGAGATTCCGCGAGTGCGCGAAGACCTGGGTTATATTCCACTGGTAACGCCTACCTCGCAAATTGTTGGTACTCAGGCAGTACTCAATGTGCTGACAGGTGAGCGCTACAAGTCTATTTCCAAAGAGACGTCCGGCGTCTTGCGCGGTGAATATGGGGCGACACCAGCGCCAATGAATGCCGAGTTACAGTCTCGCGTATTAGATGAAGGCGAAGAGGTTATTACCTGCCGTCCAGCTGACAATCTCGAGCCTGAGCTCGAGGCCCTGACTACTCAGCTCGAAGGTCTGTCGGCAGAGCACGGCTTTGCGCTAAGTGCTGGAGAAGGCCAGATTGATGATGTATTGACTTACGCATTGTTCCCTCAGGTGGGCCTTAAGTTTTTGCAAAATAAAGATAATCCTGCGGCCTTTGAGCCGGTGCCCACTGGCAAGCCAGCGGCACAGACCAACGATGCGGGTGAAGAGATCTATACCGTTGCTGTGGAGGGTGTGTCCTATACAGTCAGCGTTGCCAATGGTGGTGATATCAGTGGTATTGCACCGGTTGGCGGTGCCGTCGCTGCACCTGCTGCCAGCGCTGTTGCCGCGACTGGCGGCAGTCCGGTTAATGCACCACTGGCCGGCACTGTGGTCAAGTTGCTGGTCCAGCCTGGTCAGGCGGTCACTGAGGGCGAGACCATTATTATTCTCGAAGCGATGAAGATGGAGACCTCCATTAGTGCACCCGCCAGCGGCAATATTGTCGAGGTGCGCATTCAGGCAGGCGATAACTGCGCAGTGGGTGATGTTTTGGTAACCCTGGCTTAAGGAGGCGCTGAAAATGGATAATCTATTGAGTTTATGGGCGAGTTCTGGCCTGGCGCAACTGCAGCTCGGCCAGCTTGTGATGATGATAGTTGGACTGGCACTGTTATTTCTCGCCATTAGCAAAGGCTTTGAACCGTTGCTGTTGGTCCCTATTGGTTTCGGTACTATTCTGGCTAATATACCCGGCGCTGGTTTCGATGCTGCACCCATCTATGATGCGATGGGGCATATGGAGAGCCCGGGCGGTCTGCTGTATTACATTTACCATGCAGGTATTGAAACTGGTCTGTTTCCGTTAGTGATCTTTATGGGTGTTGGGGCAATGACCGATTTCGGGCCTCTGCTGGCTAACCCTAAAACATTGCTGCTGGGTGCAGCAGCTCAGGTAGGTATTTTTACCACTGTGCTGGGTGCGGTCGGGTTGAGTCACTTTGGAATTCTTGACTTTAGTATCCGTGAAGCGGCATCCATCGGTATTATTGGTGGCGCCGATGGTCCCACTGCAATCTTTGTAACCAGTAAACTAGCCCCTGATTTGCTCGGTGCTATCGCTGTAGCAGCCTATTCTTATATGGCACTGGTGCCGATTATCCAGCCGCCTATCATGCGCGCGCTTACCACACCGGATGAGCGCCAAATCAAAATGGAACAGTTGCGCTATGTGACCAAGGCTGAGCGTATTGTCTTTCCACTTACGTTATTAGTGCTGGTTGCTATGTTGTTGCCAGATGCCGCACCGCTGCTAGGTATGTTCTGCTTTGGCAATTTAATGCGCGAATGTGGCGTGGTCAATCGTCTCAGTGATACCACGCAAAATGCGCTGATCAATATAGTCACCATTTTCCTCGGTTTGGGGGTGGGCTCAAAAATGAGTGCCGAAAAATTCCTCAACCCTGAAACCATGGGTATTTTAGGGCTCGGCGCAGTTGCCTTCTGTATTGGTACTGCCTCTGGTGTATTGATGGCCAAGCTGATGAATGTCTTTGCCAAGCATAAGGTTAACCCTCTCATTGGTGCTGCTGGCGTGTCGGCTGTGCCTATGGCTGCGCGGGTTGCCAATAAGGTGGGGCTTGAGGCCAATCCGCAAAACTTCTTATTGATGCATGCTATGGGTCCCAATGTTGCAGGTGTTATCGGTTCTGCCGTTGCCGCTGGTGTGATGATTAATCTCGTTGGCGGTATGTAATGGGCCCGATAGAAACAACAATCACCGAAAAGCTTACAGAGCAATGCAGCCCTGCGGTTTTACAGGTGACCAATGAAAGTTACATGCATTCGGTGCCGTTGGGCTCAGAGAGTCACTTTAAGGTTGTTGTCGTTTCAGATCAGTTTGTTGGCAAACCTCTAGTGCAGCGCCATCGGGCGATTTATGCACTGTTGGCTGATGAATTAAAAGGGCCAGTGCATGCCCTGGCGCTGCATACCTACACGGACTCAGAATGGTCTGTTAACCAAGGCGGAGCGCCGGATTCACCAAACTGTCTCGGTGGCAGTAAAGCGGGTTGAAGAAAGCCTCCTAATTGGTTTAAACCAGCATTTTCATTTGTTGTTCGGCAAAATAAGTCGGTTCGCCTACCCATTAGCCGATTCACCGCATATATATCCCTATTCACCGCTTTACTATGGAGCTTGCAGCCAGAGACGCAGAGAATTATTGAGTCGATAGTCTTTTCTGTAAGTAGAGACACTTATTATAAAAACTCATCTAGGGGGAGTTATGCGTTCGCAAGTAACCAGCAATACCGTTGGCTGGATGTCCAGTCTTTTTCAAAGTAGTAAGTTCGGTGCAGTCTGTGCACTTTCTTTTTCACTCGTTCTGTCAGCCTGTGGTGATGGCGGTAACTCTGTCACGGACAACGTTGCTGCAGACCCAGCAGGCCCTGACGGAGTTGCACCGACTTTATCCAAAGTCACGTTGGCTGCTGTTGAGACAGGTTTGCAGTATGCTGACCTGGGCGCCACTGTTAAGGTCTCTTTTACAGCGAGCGAATCTCTCAGCAAGCCTACAGTAACGATCAACGGCGTTGAAGTGGACGTCGAAGGCCAACACAACAGTTGGTCAGGTGCACGTACCATGAGCGCCGATGATGAGGATGGCATGGTCAGCTTCAATATTTCTTTCACCGATATAAGTGGTACTGCTGGAGAAGCGGTCTCTGCCTCGACTTTGGCTTCGAATGACGAAGGAAAGGCGGGTGAGTGGTCCAGCGTTCAATACTGTGCCGATGGATCTTGCGTCGTTTTCCCTATTGTTGAGAGTGAGCTGGATTTTGAAGATTCAACTCTGATCTATAATTGGAAGGACATTGGTACAGCCAATGACGACGTAGTGCCTGGCACCCTCTCGGCGCTGTTAGCAGATGCCGATGATGCTACTAACACCGTAGTTAAATCGTCAGTTGGGGCCGACGGTAAACCTTGGGCCGGTGCTTACCTCGTTGTTGGTGAAACAACTGCTCCTGACTTCAGCTTCTATCTAAGTGAAGCAGACCCTGTGGTTGCGGTCCGTGTTAAGTCAGAAACCGCTGGTACTAAGGTGCAGCTCAAGCTAGAAGACGCTACCAATAATGCTAAGAATGTTGTAGCCCAAGCGTACACTTCAGTGGCTAATCAGTGGGAAACTATCTATTTTGATTTCAGTGATCCAATTGAAGGTGGAATAGACCCCGCGGTTGAGTATGGAGCATTCCTCATGATCTGGGGAGGTATCACTTCAGGTAAACCTGCGGCGACATGGTACTGGGACGACATTAAACACGGTGGCATCGCTATGCCAGATGGTGTCAATGTTGCTCCTGAACCGCCCAGCGAGTTCGCCGAATGGGGTCAGTTTGGCGGTCAGACTTATAACTCCGATACCGGAGCCTTTACTTTTCCAGCAGGCGCTGAGGCCTGGGCTGGTTGGGCTAATCTTAATACCGCAATTGCGCCGTTTAGTTTCCCGATGGGCGGTAAGGTAACTTTTACCGCAGCGCTGCCTGCTGGCGGACTGGATACCACTGTAAAGTTTAAGTTCGAAAAGGATGCACACCCAAATGTTGATCCGAGCTTTTTCACAGATGTAGTTGTGGTATCTGGTGAGACTGAAGCTGAGTATGAGGTATCATTTATCGCTCGACCTGATGGCGAAAGTTACAAAGGTCTTCTTATGTATATTGTTGAGCGTGATTCGCCGGTAATTATCAAAAATGTGAAAGTAACTGCAACTTCTCCAACAACAGCCTCATGGGGACAGTTTGGTGGTCAAGACTACGATGCCGAGACAGGAGCCTTCACTTTCCCAACAGGGGCTGAGGCCTGGGCTGGTTGGGCTAACAACAATACAGCGATTGTGCCATTTAGTTTCCCTCATGGTGGTAAGGTGTCCTTCAAAGCTGCGCTTCCGTCAGGTGGAGCGAACACAACCGTGAAGTTCAAATTTGAAAAGGATGCACACCCAAATGTCGATCCGAGCTTCTTTACGGACTTAGTTGTTGTAAATAGCGAAACAGAAGCCACCTATGAAGTCACGTTTGCTCCTAGACCTGATGGTGAAAGCTATAAGGGCTTGCTGATGTACATCGTTGAGCGTGATCAGGGTGTAATTATCAAAGATGTAACGGTAACTGCCGCTACTACTCCCTACGCTACTTGGGGTGAGTTTGGCGGTCAAACATACAACGCTGATACCGGGGCTTTCACCTTCCCAACGGGGGCTGAGGCTTGGGCTGGTTGGGCTAACAACAATACAGCAATTTCACCATTTAGATTTCCAAATGGTGGCAAGGTGTCCTTTAAAGCCTCACTCCCTGCGGGAGTTGCGGATACGACCGTGAAGTTTAAGTTTGAAAAGGATGCACACCCAAATGTTGACCCTAGCTTCTTTACAGACCCGGTCGTTGTAACTGGTGAAACAGAGACTGCCTATGAGGTAACGTTCGCTGCTCGTCCTGATGGTGAGGTCTACAAGGGTCTGCTTATGTACATTGTTGAAAGAGACCAAGGCTTGATTATTAAGGAAGTAAAAGCAACAGCTACCCCTTAATTTGGTAGGCAAGAGTGCTACTTCCGTACTTCACTTGAAAAATAAAAATGCCGAGCTTAGCTCGGCATTTTTATTTGTATACCATGACTTTTTGAATGCAATCGAAACCACTAAATAGGTTTATATGACTAAAATATATTTTTCCGTTTTCCAGGGGTCATAGATACGCCTGGTGACCACCTCAGCATCTAAGGCCACGACAGACCTATCGACCAGATCCCAAAACGGTGGTCGGCCCGGGTCGGCGATAATTATTCTTTCTACTCCTGCACTTATCGCCAGCTTCAACAAATCAAATAATGGCTGAGTCAGTTCGTCCCAAAAGCAAATATCTGTGCCTATAACAGTCTGGTAATTAGCCAGTTCTCCGCCTGTTAGAGTCTCAAAACCCCTGGCCTGAAATTCCATTTCACATTTATTAATATCAGCCTGCAGTGCCAGAAAAGGGGCCACTGACTCATCTATATCAATCCCGGTCACCTCAGCTGCATATTGTTTGGCTAAAAAAAGCCCGGTTAAACCCCAACCACAGCCTATGTCGAGAACCCGCGAGCCTTGCTCCGGCGGATAGGTGGTAAGATAATCCATCAGCACAAAGCTGGATCGCCAGACTTTGTTGCCGTGAGCACT
>JAQWUP010000024.1 GCA_029242085.1 Porticoccaceae bacterium | reverse complement strand
CCTATGTCACCAGCAAGTTTGCGGTGGCGGGTTTGACCCGAACTGTGGCGGTGGAATATGCCGAGCGGGATATTCGTATTAATGCTATATGCCCCGGCAATGTTGCCACGCCTTTAGTGGTGAGTCTGGTTGAAGATCTATCAGTGCTGGCTACAAAACATGCGATCAAGCGCCTTGGTACGCCTGAAGAGGTGGCCAATGGTGTGATGTTTTTAGCATCAGATTTATCGTCTTTTAGCACCGGAAGTATGCTTGAAGTCGACGGCGGCTGGAACGCCATATAAACGTTACATTAAATTATTAAAAAATAATAAAGGGGAAATTCCTATGTCTAGATTGTTAAATAAAGTTGCCATTATTACCGGTGCTGCCTCCAACCCAGGTCTGGGTCATGCTATTGCCGTTCGCTTTGCTGAAGAGGGCGCTAAGTTGGTGCTGACTGATATTGATATGGTCGGGCTAGCTGCTGTAGAGAAAGAGCTGACGGCTATGGGAGCCGAGGTCTTGACCATGGAGCAAAACGTGGTCGATGAAAACCGTTGGCAGGAAGTTATTGACGCCGCCGTTGAGCGTTTTGGCGGTCTCAGTGTGCTGGTTAATAATGCTGGTATCGCGTTGATGCGGCCTATCAGCGAGTACTCAACCGCGGATTACGATCTGCAGATGGATGTGAATATTCGCAGTGTTTTCTTTGGCTGTAAAAAAGCCATTCCCGCCATGATAGCGTCTGGCGGCGGTTCTATTGTCAATATGTCTTCGGTTGCTGCACTGCGTGGTATTCCCGGTGTCTCTGTGTACGGCATTGCGAAGGCCGGTGTGCAAATCTTTAGTAAAGGTATTGCCCTAGAACATGCGGCGGACGGTATTCGCTGTAACTCTCTGCACCCAGGGCTGATTGATACCAATATCCAAAATGATGCGCGTCGGGATAATTACGATGAGTTTGTGAAGATCGGCGAGAGTGTTCCCTGGGGACGCATGGGCTTTCCTGAGGAAGTGGCTAACTGTGTATTGTTCCTCGCCTCTGATGAAGCCAACTATGTTACTGGTACAGAACTGGTTGTGGATGGCGGCCTGATGGCGAAGTGATTGCTAACTGTACATTATTGATATTGCTGGGCTATTAATACGACTAAAGACAAGAATAAGAAAAAAGGAAGCATCATGGGCGCACAGACTTCTCGTTATGCCAAGGGATTTGATCTGCCGGTAAGGGGGGATACCATTACCGCAGATCGCTATATCTCGAAAGAATTTATGCAGCGCGAGAACCAGCACCTGTGGCCAAAGGTTTGGCATCTGGGGGGCATGGTCGCTGAGCTGGAGGAAGAGGGCGACTATGTGCGCCACAATCTGGGTACCGAATCTGTGATTATGGTGCGCCAGGCCGACAGCAGCATTAAGGCGTTTTATAATAGCTGTCCTCACCGGGGCAATCGCCTTGTGCTGGGTGAGATTGGCGGCAGTGACAAAATTACCTGTGGCTATCATGGCTGGCAGTTCTCTCCCGCTGGTGTGCTGGTCAATGTTCAGGATCCCGATGACTTTCCCGATGGCAATCCCTGCGGCAAGGTGACTCTGACAGAGGTGCGCTGCGAGACCTGGGGTCCGTTTATTTTCTACTGCATGGATGAGGATGTGGCGCCACTGCTGGATTGGCTGGCGCCCTTGCCGGAGAGGCTGGCAAGCTATGGGCTGGATGACTGGATAAGAGTGATGTACCTGTCCGCCGATGCGGATTTTAACTGGAAGATTATCCGCGATAACTTTAATGAAAGTTATCATTTACCGACTATTCATCCGGAGCTGTCTACCTTTATTAATGACGGCCTGTCGGACACCGTATTTGAGATGTACGAAACCGGCCATAACTCCATGTGGATGAAAGGCCATCAGGCCAGCACCAGAAATCCAGATTTTGAGACCGGTGAGGTGCCTGCACCTCTGGATGATGTTGCTCGCGCCTGGGGTCTTGATCCGGCCGATTACAATGGCCACACCGGCGATATCCGCGAGGCGATAGTGGCGGCCAAGCGCCGTATGGGCCCGGAAATAGGCTATACCAACTACGAAAATATGAGCGATCAGCAGCTGGTGGATTACTTCCACTGCACATTGTTTCCCAACCTCACCATCACCATGTCGCCAGAGCAGTGCCAGATTCTGCGCACTGAGCCCCATCCTACAGATCCACAAAAATGTGTCTTCCACCATTGGGTATTGGCACCACCGGTTGAGG
>JAQWUP010000090.1 GCA_029242085.1 Porticoccaceae bacterium | reverse complement strand
ATATAGTGACAGGTCGGTACCACAGGAATTGGCTCTACCACCGGATCGGCATGGGCAAAGGTGCGCGACAGTTCAAGGATGCCCGGCAACTTAGCGTTCAATGTCTCTTCGCCGAGGTGATCCAACTTCAGGTAAACATGATCTCCCTCTGGGCCACAGCCGCGGCCTTCAAGAATCTCCAGTACCATAGAACGTGCGACCACATCGCGGCCAGCCAGATCTTTGGCATTGGGGGCATAACGCTCCATAAAGCGCTCGCCATCCTTATTAATCAGGTAGCCACCCTCTCCACGACAGCCCTCGGTGACCAGTGTGCCGGCACCGTGAATACCCGTTGGGTGGAACTGCCACATCTCAATATCCTGCACTGGGAAGCCCGCGCGCAGTGCCATGCCCACACCGTCGCCGGTGCAGATATGCGCGTTAGTAGTAGAGGCATAGATACGCCCTGCTCCACCGGTGGCGAATACAGTCGCTTTTGATTTCACATAAACCGTTTCACCAGTTTCGATATCAATGGCAACAACACCGACAACAGCGTTATCTTCATTCTTAACGATATCTACCGCATACCATTCGTTGAGGAATGTGGTTTCGCTTTTCAGGTTGCCCTGATACAGCGTATGCAGAAGCGCGTGACCGGTTCGATCAGCCGCCGCACAGGTACGGGCAGCCTGGCCGCCATTACCAAAATCTTTAGACTGACCACCAAAGGGGCGCTGGTAGATACGGCCCTCTTCGGTGCGCGAGAACGGCAGGCCCATATGCTCTAATTCAAAAATCGCCTCTGGGCCGGTCTGACACATATACTCAATCGCTTCCTGATCACCAATATAGTCAGAGCCTTTGATGGTGTCATACATATGCCACTGCCATTGATCGTTGGGATCGTCACTGGCAATTGCACAGGTAATGCCACCCTGCGCCGACACCGTGTGCGAGCGAGTTGGAAATACCTTGGTAATTACTGCTGTTTTATAACCAGATTGCGACAGCTGCAGTGCTGCGCGCATGCCAGAACCGCCGCCACCGACGATTACAGCATCAAAACTCATTGTTCTCATGTTAGCCATGTACTTAGATTCCCCACAGAATATCGATAGCCCAAATCACGTAAAGCATTGTTATCGCAATCATGCCCAGCTGAAAAAAGATACGGATTGCCGTGGCCTTTGGCCCAATCAATCGCACAGTAATATAGTCAGTCAAAACACACCACATACCAATCCAGGCATGGGCTGCAATCGACAGCATAGTCAGCAGACTGAACATACGCATTGGCAGGCTACTATTAAGTGCCGCCCACTGGCCGTAGTCGAGTTTAGGGTTGGCAATCAGATATCCAACAATAAAGACCAGATATGCGGTCATCACAAACGCCGAGATGCGCTGGATAAGCCAATCAGACAGGCCGCTGCGGCCCAGGCTAGTAACGGTAGTAATCATAGGAACACCCAACCGGTAATCAGTGCAATAACAACGGCGGCAACCACCACTGCAACCCAGGCGCTAAGGCGGCCAGCGCTAAAGCTGTCTTCGCCCACACCAAAATCCATAATCAAATGACGAATACCGGCGACAGCATGGTAGGCCAGCGCAGCAAGGGTGCCCCAGATAATAATCTGGCAAATCGGGTTAGCCATTAGGTTGCCCAGCTGATTAAAGCTGGCTTCAGAGGCCAGGCTCGCGTCGAGCATCCACAGCAGCACGGCCAATGCAAAAAACATGATCACACCAGAGGCGCGATGCAAAATAGAAACATAGGATGTAATGGGGAGCTTAATAGTCCCGAGATCAAGATTTACAGGTCTTTTCTTATCCACGACGGGTAATCCCTTTTAAGGTGATCCGTATCAACGGAAATGGCTTTAACTGAACTGACTACAAAAGCGCCTCTAGCAACGACTGAAGTTGGCTTAGACCGGCTGTTTGATGGCGCCGCAGTATAGTTACATCGGCCCGCAAATTCAATTCGATGTGTTGAATACGGTATGAGAAAAAATTTCGGACTACATTTTAATTGTGACTGGAGGTTTTCCAACGCTCACAGCTCTGTTTTGTCACCGTTTAACCGGCCCAAGCTGGCTGCCAACAGTGCATTCGACTAATGAATAACCACTATCTAAAAAACGCTATTTATGCTGCAATATTAGGCTTGAGGGCACCGTGACTAGTGGCTTTTAAGTTGACAATTGTAGCTGAGCATCTATCATTGCAGTCGCATTTTCAGACCCATCCAATTTAGAATTTCCTGAGGACCCAGTATGACCGATCGCAAAGCAATCCTGAGCATTGACGGCGAAGCCCCTATTGAGCTGCCCGTTCGCAAAGGAACCCTTGGCCAAGATGTAGTGGATATTGGCTCCCTAGGCAGCCACGGCTTCTTTACCTACGACCCAGGATTTTCTGCCACCGCAGCCTGTCAGTCAGATATCACCTATATTGACGGCGACAAAGGCATTTTGCTGCACCGCGGCTACCCGATCGAAGAGCTGGCTGAAAAATCAGACTATCTAGAGACTTGCTACCTGCTGCTAGAGGGTACATTGCCCAATGCAGAGCAAAAAGCAGAGTTTGAAAACACCATTAAATATCACACCATGGTCAATCGCTCGGTGGAGCATTTTATCAGCGGCTTCCGCTACGACGCCCACCCAATGGCTATGCTCTGTGGCGTGGTTGGCGCCATGTCGTCGTTCTATCACGACTCTCTCGATATCACCGACGAGCAGCACCGCAAGATTTCAGCCCATCGCCTGATCGCTAAAATTCCGACCATTGCCGCCATGTGTCACAAACACTTTACCGGCCAACCCTTTATCTACCCAGATAACAGCCTGTCCTATTCAGAGAACTTTCTGCATATGATGTTTGGCACTCCCTGTGAGCCTTACAAGGTTGAGCCCGCCATTGCCAAGGCCATGGATCGCATTTTCTTACTGCACGCAGATCATGAACAGAACGCCTCTACCTCTACCGTGCGACTGGCTGGCTCCTCTGGCGCCAACCCATTCTCCTGTATTGCTGCAGGTATTGCGGCACTATGGGGACCGGCTCACGGCGGCGCCAACGAAGCGGTATTGGTGATGCTTGAAGAGATTGGTCACGAAGACAATATCGAAGAATATGTTGCCAAGGCCAAAGACAAAAATGATCCATTCCGTCTGATGGGCTTTGGACACCGTGTGTACAAGAACTACGACCCACGCGCCACGGTAATGCGCGAAAGCTGTGATGAAGTATTGGAAGTCCTCGGACTGGAAAATGATCCACTGTTCCGCCTGGCCAAGAAACTTGAGAAAATCGCGCTGGAAGACGAGTACTTCGTCAGCAAGAAACTCTACCCCAATGTCGACTTCTACTCCGGTATTATTCTTAAAGCACTGGGTATCCCGGTTGAGATGTTTACCGTGATCTTCGCCACTGGCCGCACCGTTGGTTGGATTTCACATTGGAACGAGATGATTACACATCCTTACCGTATTGGACGTCCACGCCAGTTATATACTGGTGAAGATGTTCGCGACTACACGCCGGTTGAAGATAGATAATTGTTTTGGCAGTTGTTGATAGAGAAAAGGCAGCTGAGGCTGCCTTTTTTGTGCCTGTAGCTTAGAGATCCTTCAGTCGCTGCGCGCCTTCAGGATGACAACGTAATTTGTCGCCCCCGTAACCCATAACCCATAACCCGTAACCCGTAACCCATCATCCAACATCCGCCATCTATCACCCGTCATCCTGAGCGAAGCGAAGGATCTCCCAAACCAAAGCGCAGCCCCCTAAACCGGCCCAGAATGAAACCGAAACTCCGTATCAGGCCCTTCAACCAACTGCCGTTCACGCTCCGCAAACAACGCAATACGATCATCAATACTGTCACCGCCAGCGGCTTTCTTGGCCAGCCCTAAATAGTCCTGATAATGCCGCCCCTCCGACTTAAGCAAGGACGTATAAAACTCCGCCAACTCATCATCCAGATGCGGCGCCAAACAGGCAAAGCGCTCACAGGAACGCGCCTCAATAAACGCCCCAATCACCAGCACATCGATTAACTTGCCCGGATCATCGCGGCGCGCCAACTCTCGCAACCCAGCCGCATAACGCGATGCGCTAACATGGGTATAGGCAATACCTCTGCGCTTCATCAGCGCAATAACCTGCTCAAAATGGCGCATTTCTTCACGGGCCAAACGCGACATCTTATTTAATAATTCAAAATTATCGGTGTAACGATTGATTAAGCTGAGGGCCGTACTGGCCGCCTTCTTCTCGCAATTTGCATGATCGATAAGCATAAGGCTGGGATGCTCAAGCGCATTTTCAATCCAGCGATCTGGGGTAGCACAGGGCAAAAAGCCCTGAATCTCACCCAACACATTGGCATCAACTGTTTTTAAAGCTATTACTGTCATAGATTTTTTCTACTTTTTATCAATATCGCAACAAGAGTCATCCTGAGGCGTATCACAATTAGAGTCATCCTGAGGCGCAGCCGAAGGATCTCAACCCGCCGACAACTGAGCCATTGCCTCTTTATTGGCTTTATTCACCTGCACAATCATCGGCCGCTCAGACATCAGCCGCACCCATTCACGCAGCCCAGGAATATCCGCAACCAGATCCCAGCCCCAAATTTTCTTGGCTATAATGCGCGCATTACTAAAGGTGTAGTAAGCAAAAAAGTCGGCTATGGTAATTTCACTACCTAAAAGATATGGCGAAAAACGAGTAAGGCGATTAAAGGCGGCAACACCCCTCTCCATAGTGGGCTTTACGCTATCGGCGATGGCCTGATTTAATTCGCCACCAAAAAATACCGAGCTATTCAATCGCGCTGACTCAATGCCAATGTACAGCTCAGTCACCTTAATTAACTGCGCCATCTGCGCACGACGAAAGCCATCCGACTCCATCATCGGCACTTCCGGCACACAGCTCTCTAAAAAACCCAATATCGCCGTAGTCTCGCTAAGATAGCCCTCATCCACCTCAATACAGGGAATTTTACCCATTGGGCTCAGTTCCAGAAAGGGCTCACTGTAGGTTGGAGCAATGTAAATCTCTTCAAAATCAAAGCCCTTTTCAAGCATAAAGACCTTAGCCATGCAGTAATAATTGCTAATTGCAGAACCATACAGCTTAATCATCTGAAACCTCCGTAAAACTTGCATTAATATCAACGGCAAGTATAGCCGTTATAAAGTACATCCCTGTAAATAAACTACAAATTCGCATATAATTTCGCCCGAAATTCGGCGTCGCCCACGCGTGCCGATGCAACCCTAATATTAAAGGAGAAGCACCCCGTGCTAGCAGCCTATCGCGCCCACGTCGCAGAACGAGCAGTAGATAATATTCCCCCCAAGCCACTGGATCCAGAATGGACCGCCGGGTTAGTTGAGTTATTAAAAAACCCACCGGCCAGTGAAGAAGAATTTCTCCTCGACCTGATCGCCAATCGCGTACCCCCGGGTGTAGACGAAGCTGCCTATGTTAAAGCCGGCTTTTTAAGTGCCATTGTTAACGGCGAAGCTTCTTCTCCCCTAATTGATCGCTCCGCAGCAGTTACCCTGCTTGGCAATATGCACGGTGGCTACAACGTAGCAACACTGGTTGCCCTACTTGACGATGCAGAACTGGCCGCACAGGCCGCTGAAGAATTAAAGAGCACTTTGCTAGTATTTGATGCCTTCCACGATGTCGCTGAAAAAGCTGATTCAGGTAACGCAAATGCAAAAGCGGTTATGCAATCTTGGGCCGATGCAGAATGGTTTACCAGCAATGATGCAGTTCCTCAGAGCATAAAAGTAGCAGTATTTAAAGCGACAGGAGAGATTAATACAGATGACCTCTCCCCTGCACAGGATGCCTGGTCGCGTCCCGATATCCCATTACATGCCCGCGCCATGTTTAAAATGACCCGCGATGGCATGCACCCTGAAGAGCATGGCGTTACCGGCCCCATGACCCAGATCGACGAGCTAAAAGCCCGCGGCCTGCCAGTAGCCTTTATCGGCGACGTAGTCGGCACCGGCTCATCTCGTAAGTCAGCGACAAACTCCGTACTCTGGTTCTTCGGCGAAGATATGCCCGGCGTACCCAACAAGCGCAGTGGCGGCATCTGCTTCGGCAGCAAAGTAGCCCCGATCTTCTTTAACACCATGGAAGATGCTGGCGCCCTAGTCTTTGAAGCCCCAGTCGACAATATTAACAATGGCGACGTGATCACCATCTTCCCTTACGAGGGCAAGATCCTTAACGAAGCTGGCGAAGTAGTCTCCGAGTTTGAGCATAAGTCAGAAGTGATTCTCGATGAAGTACAGGCCGATGGCCGTATCAACCTGATCGTAGGCCGTGGTCTTACCCAGCGTGCTCGCGAGCATATGG
>JAQWUP010000059.1 GCA_029242085.1 Porticoccaceae bacterium | reverse complement strand
TCATCATGGTCATCATCATGCTCATCATGGTCATCATCATGCTCATCATTGTGACCTTCGTGGCCTTCGCCGTGATAGGGAACACCGAATAGATTTTCGGTCTCGACAACAGATAGACCAAAGAAACCCCAATCTCCGGTTTTGGATATCCCTAGCCGTTTAGACCTGGACTCGGCATCCGAATTTGGTAAATAACCTAGATCTTCCTCGTGATCTTCTTCGTGATCTTCTTCGTGATCTTCTTCGTGATCTTCCTCGTGATCTTCCTCGTGATCTTCTTCATGATGAATAACTGCGCCAAGTGGAATATCAAAGTCACCAAACTTAGAGTCTTTATAGGCAGCGCTGATATTTAAGCCACCGATATTGTTTTGGAAAGAGAAGTCATGGGAGTCGCCATCATTGACTGACTGAGCCTCTAAGCCCAGTTTAAACCTCGATTCTTCAAAATCTGTTCGGGCAATGGTGTTATCAACAATATTTACAATACCGCCGATGGTGCCGTTGGCGTAGAGAAGTGATGATGGGCCGCGAACAATTTCGATCTGCTGAATATTATTTAAATCAGCATCATTGGCATGGTCTGGTCCCAGACCTGAGACGTCTCTGATCACTATGCCGTTATTCAGGATCTTCACTCGGCTTCCCGACATGCCTCTAATAATAGGCTGACCAACAGCGGCGCCATAATCGCTGGAGGATATGCCCACCAAGCCATCAATGCTGGCTCCAATGCTTTGGCTTGCATCAGTCGCGACCGACTCACCATTGACAACATGTAGCGGGTTCGATATCTCCTTTGACGAGGCATCAATCAACGATGCGGTAATAATAACTTCTTCCATCTCCTGCGTGAGAGCACTGCAGGACAAACTTACTAAGCAAGCTGCCAGAGGCAACTTAACAGTATTTAGCTTCTTCATAGGGTATTCCTCTAAAAAATAATATGTGCACCGAATGACCGGCACAATTCGTCCCAAATATGGGATACAAACTATTTAGAGGTGGTGAGGCGGGGCTCGAGCATGTTGGCAACCTCTGATACGGTTGCTGATAGCCGTAGAGGCGTGAACTATGCTCGGGGTTGTGGCTCGGGTTATAAACGTTCTGCTGGCTTCAGTTGCAACTGCTGCTGAGGAGTTCTGTAATACAGAGACAGAACAGCTGGTATCCTCATGATCAGCGTGACTGTGGGCAATAGCCGTCACCGAACCAAGCCCGATAATCAGGGATAGCGCGATGGCAAACATTGTGTGAAAGCGATTCATTGTAAATCTGAAGCCCAGTAAATATAGATGACTAGAATGGTCGGGGATTTTAACCCTTTTTAGCAATGTAGCAACCACAAATTTGCAGTATAATGCGGTTTGAAAAAGTATAGCTTGGAGAATCTCATGGCTGATCGCATTGCGACAGTGACGCGCAACACGCTCGAATCGCAGATAACGGTGACGGTAAACCTGGATGGAACAGGCCGTGCAAACTTTGCGACGCCAGTGCCTTTCCTTGAACATATGATGGACCAAATTGCGCGTCACGGTTTAGTGGATCTAGACATTCAGGCCACAGGTGATACTCACATTGATGATCACCACACGGTGGAAGACATAGGTATTACCCTGGGCATGGCGATTGCCGAAGCTATTGGAGACAAAAAAGGTCTGACTCGTTACGGCCACGCCTATGTCCCGCTGGATGAAGCGTTGTCCCGTGTCGTGATGGATTTTTCTGGCCGCCCGGGTCTAATTATGAAAGCGGACTTTGTGCGTAGCCATGTGGGTACCTTTGATGTCGACTTAACCCGTGAATTCTTTCAAGGCTTTGTAAATCATGCGCTAGTTAGCCTGCACATTGATAATCTGCGTGGCGCCAATGCGCACCACCAGGTCGAGACTATCTTTAAGGCCTTTGGTCGCGCCTTGCGCATTGCGGCATCTGCTGATGAGCGTATGGCAGGTGTAATGCCTTCTACCAAGGGTACGCTTTAAAAAGCGTACCCCTAACTTCCCGTTAGCCTGTGATACTAATTTATGAGTGATTTTCGTAGTCATATTGCCGTGATTGATTATGGAATGGGTAATCTCCATTCTGTTGCTAAAGCACTAGAGCATGTCTGCCCTGGCGCCAGGGTGTCTATTACCTCAGATCCAGTGCTTGTCGAGGATGCAGACCGCGTTGTCTTTCCTGGTGTGGGCGCGATTCGTGACTGCATGAGTGAAATTCAGCGTCTGAATGTTGGCGATGTGGTGAGTAAGGCGATGAAAACTAAGCCCGTGCTTGCGATTTGTGTAGGTATGCAGGCACTGATGCGGCACAGTGAAGAAAATGGGGGCGTCGATTGTCTGGGCTTGCTTCCCGGTGAGGTAAAATTCTTTGGTAATCAGCTTATTGATGGTCAGGGTGCTAAGTTAAAAGTACCCCATATGGGCTGGAACAGGGTTCAGCAAACCTTAGACCACCCACTTTGGCAGGGTATTGAGCAAGACAGCCGCTTTTACTTTGTGCACAGCTATTATGT
>JAQWUP010000049.1 GCA_029242085.1 Porticoccaceae bacterium | reverse complement strand
CCTATTACCCTAGAAGGTGAATCTCCCCGCGAGGGCCGCATGATTATCTTTAGCTTTCCCTCTGAAGATGTCGCCAACCAATGGTGGGCTGACGCAGAGTATCAAGAACTGAGCGCATTCCGCCGCGCCGGAACGCAGATGGAATTCCTGACCATGGTGCACGGATTACCGCCGCGGGGCTAATTCATAATCTGGCAGCTCATTTACAGGTTTAACGTGACAGGCCCCTGAAAAGACTCGGCGCTCAAAAAGAATGCTGCTCTTGTGGGTGTGGGTAAGTGCACCAATAAGTCATGCTTGAGTTGAACCTCCCGCACAGTCCAGCCTTCTGGCAGCTGTCGTTTATTATCCCTAGAAGCTCCGGGTATGCCTATGGCTGAATCATGCATCACGGGCACATAGTCTCTACCATCGGCAAAACTCATTACCTCAATGGTGCGGCCCGCTTTAAAAAGCAGGCTGTGGTGCTTGTCCACATGCATAATCATCAAGCCATCGTAGGCCTTGCCATCTTGAGTGCTTTCGATCTGACCTGGGCGGGCAACCCGCACAAATAGGCTGCCATCAACTTCCATGGTATCCAGGGGTCCGTCCTGTTTTGCATTTGGAGAGCGTCGAAAATACGCCAGGTCCATTGATGCGCACCCAATACCAGACTTTATAAAGCCCTCTGGTAGTTCTAGTGCCTGGTATTGCTCCCTCGTCAAAGGCTTATGGCTCAACCAGACATTGCGCGTGGCCAACTCCATAATTTCCCCAGCTCGCTGGTCGCCAGTATCAATCCAGTTATATTCCAGAGATGGGTCACCCAGTTGGGCTTTTTTAGCTGTTGATTGACTAGTTTTAGACATAGTGCTACCTACTTATCTGTGACTCGGCATCCGAGGTTAGTGCAACAAAGTTAGGCTCGAAAGGGCATAGTAAGCCGGTTAAATTTGGAGTCACAGTAAACTAGTGGCATAATGGCTGTCAATATTAACAAAAAGTATAAATCAGCAGCTAGAGGGGGTTCTCAGTGATAACAGCAACCATAATCTGGAGTGCGGTCGCACTGATCTATGCCGTATTTTGGGCCTGGTATGTGGGCCTCAAGGGCAAACTACCCGAAACAGAAGTAGAGCGATATATGCAGCGCTTTGAAGCGCTTAGGTTGTCTACTGAACAGTTGGCAATTCTGCGCCATTTTTTGGCCAAAGACGATGGCCGCGAATGGTTTATGATCAACCTGCTCGAACTGAAGTCACCCAAGCGAGAGTCAGCCAAATTATTGCAGAGCTATACCAAAACCTTTATGGCTGGCATGTTTAAGCGGGCAGGGCATCCCTTTTTTGTGGCTAATGCTAAGGCCAAAAATATTGAAAACTTGCACTGCGAGCAGGCAGATAACTGGACCTCAACAGGCATTGTTCGCTATCGCAGCCGCCGTGATCTGGCCGAAGTATTACTGGTCACCTTTGGCAGTGACCACCATGCAGATAAGCTGGCCTCACTGGAAAAGACCTTCGCCTTTCCCGCCACTACCAGTTTACTGATCGGCTCACCGCGGGTATTAGTGGCCATGGGGCTCGCTCTGATTGCTGCCCTGTGCCAAATTCTATTCTTATAAAAAAACAGAGACCAATATGACCGACAACGCCTTATTCCAACCATTCCAACTGGGCAACCTGCAGTTAAAAAACCGCATTGTCATGGCCCCCATGACTCGCAATTTCTCGCCCAATGACAATATCCCCGGTGACAATGTAGTCGACTACTATCGCCGCCGTGCCGAAGGTGGTGTGGGCCT
>JAQWUP010000035.1 GCA_029242085.1 Porticoccaceae bacterium | reverse complement strand
CCCTCTGATGCTACGAGTGATCAGGACAATGATGGTGTGACAGCCCTAGATGAATTCTTAGCTGGAACCATACCCTCAGGCTCTTTAGACATAGATGGTAATGAAGACTATGACGCTCTGACAGATGGACTTCTGATATTAAGAGGTATGTTTGGGTTAGATGGTAGTGCATTGGTAACAGGAACTATCGCCTCTAATGCTGTCTACACTGAATCAGTGGATATCGAATCTCGTATAGAGATCCTTGGTGATCTTGCAGACATCGATGGAAATGGTGATATTGACGCACTCACAGATGGACTGCTTATTCTGCGTTACCTGTTCGGTTTACAGGGCGATACGCTCATTAATGGCGTAGTGGCAGAAGATGCTACTAGAAAGACTGCAGAGGAGATTGAGGCGCATTTAGAGACCTTGATGCCTGCGCTTTAGGTCTATCCATTCTAATCATGTGAGGGGTAGGGGGGTCAAATCCCTAGAGCCATTCAATCTGTAGATCGTCGGGGTAACTCTTCTTTTATATTGGCAAAACTCAGAAGGGGGGGTATCAAAGCAGTTGCAATACGATAATAGACAGTCGTATCATTCAATTGACTTCTAGCTAAGGACAGGCAATGAAAACCTTTCTCAAGAGATTCGTGTTGGTCTTATCCCTCTCTTTCAATGTGGCTATACTTGCAAGTGAGACTGTCTTTAAAATAGCAAGCTCTGTCTTTACAGTACTAACAGATATGCCGACTGCTGCTTCCAAGATTCACCCTAAAAACACTAAGGTAAATTTTAAGGGCAAAAAAGTCACTGTTGCAAAAGCCGTAGGATCTACAACTAGCGGTATTAAACGGCGAGCAATGAAGACAGCCTCTAGATCTGTTGGTGCTATGGCCTTTGAGGCAGCACCGCTAGTTGGAGCAGCAGCAATAGTTGGTGTTACTACTTGGGAACTAAACGATTTGTGTGAGACAGCAAAAGATATGGACGCATTGAACCGGGCATTGAATCCGGATGAGACGACTGATGTTGATCAAACTGCGGTCTGCTCAATAGCAGTTCCTACCAGAGAAGAGCTAAAGCAAAAGGTCAGTGAGTCGTCTGGAGAGCTTATGAGCAAATTTACGAGCTTTGTTGAAACATTCAAAGAATAGTGACAAAAGCATTTTTGAGCGCTGTGATTTATAAGCCTAAAAATTATTAAAACGCCAGACTTTAAAGTACAACAAGTGGTACAACGGAAATTTAGAAGATCCCAAGAATAAAAAAACCCCTGTAAAAACAGAGGTTTAATTAATATAAGTGGCGGTGGGATAGGGATTCGAACCCTAGATACGCTATTAACGTATGCCAGTTTTCAAGACTGGTGCATTCAACCGCTCTGCCATCCCACCAAATTGAGGCGCTGATTATACAGCGCCTTTAATCGCTGACAAGCTCCAATTACGCCTTTGGTGCTTTTTCCGTGCTTTCCTGATTTGTTGCAGCCACTGGAGCCTCATTGGGGTCCGTTTTAGCCGCTGCTTTCTCACTAGCGCGCTTCTTGCGCGGATCATTTGAAGCTCTGGGTACAGACGTTTTTACAGCTGTTGCAACTGGTTCGTCCGTTGTTAGCGCAGCAGGTTTGGCAGCTACTGGTCGCTCGGTACTAACCTCGACCTTACTGACTGGCTTAGGCTTTTTGCGCGGGTCGTTACTGGCGCGAGGCCCCTCCTTTTTTTCAGTTTCTGGAGCGGCACTGTCGACTTTAGCCGTCTTAGGCTTGGCCGCAGCCTTACGCTTGGGACGGGCAGGTTTTTTAGCTGGTGCATCGGCTGCAGGCTCTTGGGCCTGTGGAGACTCTTGAACTGGCGCAGCAGCTGGAGCGGCTTCTGAATTGACCGAGGCATCAGTAACAGTCTCTTTGGCCGCCTTGGGCTTTCTGGGAGCTGCTTTGCGCTTGGGGCGGGCTGGCTTATCAGTTTTCTCCTCTACCGGAGCCTCTTTAATTGGGGCTGGCACAGGTGCCTCTGAAGCAGTTGGTGCATTCTCGGTATTTACTGAACCTGCTATTGTCGCTGTCTGATCTAGCATTTCTTTAGGTACATCTGAGCGCTGACGACGGCGACGTGGACCGCGGCGCTTTTCATCGGGGCGACGCTGTAGTTGATCTCCCTTGGCCTGGTTAGTATCTGGACTCTTTTGATTGTCAGCAGAGGTTTTGACCGCATTGGCATCGCTCTTTACCTGATCTTTGTTGCGGTTGTTACTGTTGCGACGGTTGCTGTTACCACGACGGTTATCATTGTCGCGGGCTTCGTTCTTTTGATTGCCGTCCTGACGTTTATCGTTACGGTTATTGTCGTTTCGAGAATCGCCATTGCGGTTATTCGAGCGACCGCGATTATTGGAGCGGCCACGATTATTCTGACCACCACGACTGCGGTTTTGATTATTGCGGGAGTTGCGACCTCTAGGCTTCGGCTTCTCTTCTTCCTCTTGCGCCGGTGTCTCGCCAAACAGGCTGTCCCACAGGCGTTTGACTAGGCCCGGAGACTTGACTGCCACTGGCTCGGGCTTGGCAACGCTGGGAGCAGGTGTCGAGGGCACAATGGTTTTTACCGCCGGTTGAGGCAGCGACTGTGTTGTGTCTGAACTCTCGGACACCACTTCTAGCTCAGGCTTACTGAGTTCGCGAGCCATCTTATAACTGAAATCTGAGTTGTCTTCATCCTGAGAGCGGATGCGCACCACTTCAAAATGAGGCGTCTCCATCTCTGTATTCGGCAGTACCGTTACCTTGATTTTATTGCGAGCTTCAATATCAGAAATTTCTTTACGCTTTTCATTGAGTAAGAAGGTTGCAACAGAGACCGGCACAATAGCTCGTATCTCGCGGCTAAATTCTTTCTGAGCTTCCTCTTCAACCAGACGCAGTATAGAGAGTGCGAGGGAGCGCGTGCCACGAATTGTGCCCTGACCCTTACAGCGTGGGCATACCTTCGACATGGTCTCTTCTAGAGACGGGCGCAGGCGCTGACGTGACATTTCCAGCAGGCCAAAGCGTGAGATGCGCCCCACCTGAACTCTGGCGCGATCCACGACTAGTGCATCACGCATCTTATTCTCAACTTCTTTTTGGTGACGGCTATTCAACATATCAATAAAGTCGATAACGATCAGGCCGCCGACATCACGTAAACGCAATTGGCGGGCAATTTCTTCGGCAGCTTCTTTGTTGGTGTTAAATGCCGTTTCTTCGATATCGCCGCCCTTGGTAGCGCGGGCCGAGTTAATATCAATTGATACCATTGCTTCGGTGATATCGATAACAATTGAGCCGCCAGATGGCAGGCTCACTTCGCGACAGAAAGCTGTCTCAATTTGGTTTTCAATTTGATAGCGATTAAACAGCGGGATCTCTTCCTGATAGAACTTCACCTTGCTGGTAAAGTCTGGCATCACAGTGCCAATAAAGGCAGCCGCCAGGGCGTACGCCTCTTCACTATCAACAATAACTTCACCGACATCTTGGCGCAAATAGTCGCGAATAGCGCGCACAATTACATTGCTTTCTTGGAATAGGAAGTGGGGCGCTTTGGCGCCATCAGCTTCTTCGGTAATGGTATTCCAAAGTTGCAGCAGATAATCAAGATCCCATTGCAGTTCTTCTGTGGCGCGACCAATACCAGCTGTGCGCACAATGGCACCCATGCCATCTGGAATTTCCAAACCGCGCATAGCTTCGCGCAGATCCGCGCGCTCATCGCCTTCAATGCGGCGAGAGATACCACCAGCGCGGGGGTTGTTAGGCATCAGTACCAGATAGCGGCCGGCCAAACTCATAAAGGTTGTCAGTGCAGCACCTTTTGAGCCGCGCTCTTCTTTTTCAACCTGAACCAGAACTTCCTGGCCCTCTTTAACCGCATCTTGAATTCGCACGCGGCCGCCTTCCGATGAGGCGCCTTTTTTGAAGTACTCTCGAGATATTTCTTTTAATGGCAGGAAGCCATGACGTTCGGCACCGTAATCGACAAATGCCGCTTCCAAGCTAGGCTCTACTCGGGTAATTTTACCTTTGTAGATATTGGATTTTTTCTGTTCTCTGGTTCTGTTTTCGATATCCAGATCGTATAGCCGTTGGCCATCGACCATTGCAACTCGCACCTCTTCTGTGTGCGATGCGTTGATTAACATACGTTTCATAATTCACCTTTACTCGTTGTGTGGAGCGAGCGTCAGTGAGTAGAAAAGAGGCTAGAAGGGGAGGTATAACGAAAGAAGTACATGCGTATGTCAGCGCAACAACACCAGTGCCTAAAGCGCTAGTAATAAATGTCCGACTGCCGTCAAACGCAGTGTTTTCGGGCAATTAATCGACGCTACTGCAAATGCAATGATATTGTTATTTGAGGAAATTTCCCTAAATTCCCATTGCATAAGGGAATGTTCTCAAGGTTTGTTCAACTCTACGCTGCTAAGTTCTACGGTTCAGAATTAGGCGCTTATAACAGTATCTATAAATTCTTTTGTCTGGAGCTAACCGCTGTAAATCAACGTTTCGGCAAGAGAGCTATTTATAAATAGGCGTCTTGGCTTACGGCAGAGGTTAGCTATAACCTGTTTCTAATCTTTTCTTTCACTGGCTGAGCTCACTCAGCTATTGTTGAGCACCTGCTACTTTCGTTGGGCAGATGCTCTGTATTTAATACCCAGATCCTGTCTCGGGTCCGGCTCTACTAAGGGCTTTCTCTGTAATTATTAACAGTGCCTAGGTGAGCGGGCGATGCAATATAACAATAAATGTGTCTGCCGACAATTATTTAGTTGGGTGAATCAGTTGCGCATGGTTACAATGACGCGCTTTCAATCACCTCAGTTGCCTACCATTGTCTGATTCAGAGTCTCAATCAACGTTTGATAAGGTTTCCTATGTCGAAATTGGCCCAGAGCATGCTGGCCAGCGATTGGATAACTTTCTTATTCGACATCTTAAAGGTGTTCCCAAGTCACGCATTTATAACTTGCTGCGCAAAGGTGAGGTGCGTGTTAAC
Source organism: Porticoccaceae bacterium (assembly GCA_029242085.1). Taxonomy (GTDB): domain Bacteria; phylum Pseudomonadota; class Gammaproteobacteria; order Pseudomonadales; family Porticoccaceae; genus HTCC2207. Next base: position 57,024 of record JAQWUP010000035.1, on the reverse strand, counting down.
AAGGGCCGGGTTAAGCCGGATACCCGCGTTAAAGAAGGGGATATGCTGCGCATAGCGCCCATTCGAGTGGCTCAGCCTGGCGATACTCCCGTGCCTGGTCAGCAGTTGAAGCGCTATCTTGCGGAGAATATTTTATTTGAAGATGAGGGCCTGCTTATTATTAATAAGCCCTCTGGATTAGCTGTACATGGTGGTAGTGGTATCTCTCTGGGGGCTATTGAAGCCCTGCGTGCAGAGCGTCCCAATGCACGCTTTTTAGAGCTGGTTCACCGTCTTGATCGCGAGACCTCGGGCTGTCTGATGTTAGCTAAAAAGCGCTCCGTGCTTTTGGAGTTGCAGCAAGCTATGCAGCGCAACCAGATTGAAAAGCGCTATCAGGCACTGGTAAAGGGTCGATGGCCTAAAGGCAAGACTACAATCAACGCACCTCTACTTAAAAGTCAGCCTGCCTCGGGTGACCGTATCGTGCGCGTGGATGCCGCGGGAAAGGCCTCAGTCACCCATTTTAAAATAAGCCAGCGATTTAAAGAGGCTACCTTATTAGAGGTAACCTTGGAGACGGGTAGAACGCATCAAATTCGCGTGCATTGTCAGTTTTCTGGGCAACCCATTGCTGGTGATCCCAAATATGGCGACAGTCATTTTAACGAAAGCCTCAAGGATTCGGGACTTAAGCGCCTGTTTTTGCATGCCAGTAATCTTCGATTCCGCCATCCACTGTCCCGAGAATGGGTTGAGGTAGAGGCGCCACTGCCAAAAGACCTGCAGCCGGTACTAAAAAATCTATGAGTAAAAAATTACTGATTTTTGATTGGGATGGAACACTGTCGGACTCTGTTGCCCGTATTTCGACCTGTATTCAGCTTGCGGCTGAGGACCACAGACTGCCGATACCAGGCTTTGATGCGGCCAAGGAAATTATCGGTCTTGGTCTTCAGGAGGCAATTGCCCAGCTTTTCCCCCAGGCAAATGCTGAAATGGTCAAGGCGTTTAGCGCCACCTATTCCGCTCATTACCGGGACCAGGATCAACAGCCCTGTGCGTTCTTTCCCGGTGTTTTAGACACGCTTAATGAGCTGCGGGCACAGAATTATCTGCTGGCTGTAGCTACGGGTAAAAGCCGCGCCGGTCTCGATCGAGTGCTGCTAGCCACTGAGCTCGGCGATCTTTTTCACAGTTCACGCTGCGCTGATGAGACACGCTCAAAGCCGCACCCGTTAATGTTGCAAGAGTTGCTGACCCAGCATGGGATGATGCCGCAGCAGGCAGTTATGGTCGGCGATACTGAGTTTGATATGGAGATGGCTGTCAATGCCAAGGTGCCTAGAATCGCCGTCAGCTACGGTGCGCACGAGGCGCATAGACTTGATGCCTACAGCCCAATTACCTGTCTTGATAGCTTTTCAGATATAATTAATTATTTATAATCAATAGCTTATAGGATTATTGTAAAGTAGTTTGTTTTTAATTTTGAGGGGGAGTTGCGGTAGTATCGCTTGGTGGCAGACTGATTAATGGGGTCTGGCCATTATTGTGAGCTGCGAAAAACAGGCTGATATCCGAGCCCTCTGCTTTAAAGTGCCCTGCACAGCCTCAGGGCTGTTCGCTGATGAAAAGTAGGAAGCTGGGATCAGGTTAGCGACGGCGCCTTATCTACTCTTATGCAGAGGCTAATTTTCTTTGACAGAACAGGGTGATGACCCTATTATGCGCGCCTAACTGAGTACCACCTGTATTTATGGCACTGCCAAACCAAATTGATCCGCGCAAGCTGGCTCTTCAGGGTATTACCCTTGAGGGTACGGTGAATGCCGAAGACTTACCCAGATTGGCGTCATCCGTGACAGCAATCTGTGGCCCCTTGCGGGCGTCTGTGCAGTTTAAGTTGGATGAATCGCGGGCCAAAGTTGCCACTGGCAATGTGAAGGTACTGGTAGAGACTGTCTGTCAACGCTGTCTCGATCCGATGGAGTTAGAGTTACAGGCGGAGTTTGCAGTTCAGGTGATTTGGTCTGAGGACCATCTCAATCGGGTTGCCTCCAACTACGAGCCATGGCTTGTGGTGGATAAGTTGGCAAGTCTCAATGAGTTGCTTGAAGACGAGATTTTATTGGCACTGCCCCTAGTCAATTACCATAATGTGGGTGAATGTACTGGGGATACCTTTATGCAAGAGGAAGAGGGTGCCGCTGGTGATGAGGTTGTCGCTGACAATCCATTTAATGTTTTACTGCAGTTGAAAAAGTAATACGACTGCTACTATTTATTGCTTAGGAGTAACCTATGGCTGTTCAGAAAAGTCGCAAGACTCGATCCAAACGCGGCATGCGCCGTTCACACGACGCACTTACTGCTGCAACACTCTCTGTTGATTCAACAAGTGGTGAAAAGCACCTGCGTCATCACGTGACTGCAGACGGCTTCTACCGCGGCGCTAAAGTCGTTGAGACAAACGCCGAGTAACTGAAAAATCTCTTTGGCAAATTCTCTTAGAATTGCCGTTGACGCTATGGGCGGGGACTTTGGTCCTCGCGTTATAGTGGCCGCGCTTATAACTTCGCTGCGTAAGCACCCCGGTGCCTCTGCGCTAGTCTTTGGTGACCAGCAGATGCTGGCAACCGAACTCAGCACCTGCACAGACTCCTCTCTACTGTCCCGTATCGATGTGCGGCACTGTGATTCGGTTATTGCTGACGAAGATAAACCCTCATCTGTACTGCGCCATAAGCAAGACTCTTCGATGGGCCTTGCGGTTCAAGCAGTTGCCGATGGCGAAGCTCAGGCTTGCATCAGTGCGGGTAATACCGGGGCGCTGATGGCTCTGGGTCTGGTGCGCCTTAGAACGCTACCAGGTATTTCACGGCCAGCGATTTGCGCCACCTATCCAACCTCTCTGGGTCGCTCCTATATGTTGGATCTGGGCGCTAATCTGGAATGTTCACCCCAGCAGTTGCATCAGTTTGCTCTGCTCGGCTCGCTGACAGCTCAGGCATTAGAGGGCATTGCCGCGCCCACTGTGCGGCTGGTAAATGTTGGCGAAGAGGAGACTAAGGGTGGCGAAAATATGGCCCAGACAGCGGCGCTTCTCAGTGCTGATCCGCTGATTAATTATCTGGGCTATGTAGAGGGCGACGGTATCTTTGAAGGCAATACCGATGTGGTTGTCTGCGACGGCTTTACTGGAAATGTTGCCCTTAAAACCAGTGAGGGTTTGGCGACCATGATCAATGGGATGTTCAAAGCGCTGCTTGCGAGCAGCTGGGTCGCTCGTATTGGCGCAATCTTCATGCGCACCTTGCTGGTGGGGCTTAAATCCAGACTTGATCCGGCCTTTTATAATGGCGCCTATCTGCTTGGTTTAAATGGTGTCGTGGTGAAAAGCCATGGCGGTGCATCTAAAAAAGCCTTTGGGCACGCGTTGGATGTGGCCTTAGACGCCGCAAAACATAATCTGCCGGGGGTTTTGTCACCTATACTTCAGGGCAGAATGGACAATGGAATTAAATAGAGGACCTATGAACAGTAATTTAGCATTTGTATTTCCCGGTCAGGGATCACAGAAAATTGGCATGCTCGCAGAGCTGGCATCTGCAGGCCCCCTTGTTGAGCGGACCTTTGCTGAAGCTTCAGAGACTCTGGGCTATGACGCCTGGAAGCTGGTCCAAGAGGGCGAGCAGGAAGATATTAACCTAACCGAGCGCACCCAACCGTTATTGCTGGCCAGTAGTGTGGCTATCTGGCGCCTGTGGCAGGACAGGGGTGGCCCTGTACCGGCGCAACTTGCCGGGCATAGTCTCGGCGAGTGGTCTGCACTGGTTTGCAGTGGCGTGCTCAGTTTTGCAGATGCCGTCAGTATTGTTCGCTCCCGCGGGGCCTTTATGCAAGAGGCAGTTCCTGTAGGTGTGGGCGCTATGGCCGCTATTCTAGGTATCGCCGATGAGGTTATACTCGAGGCCTGTGCCAGTGCCCGTCAGGATGATGTGGTTGACGCGGTCAACTTTAATGCGCCGGGGCAGGTGGTTATTGCCGGTTCTGCTGCCGCCGTCGATCGCGCCATTGAAATTTGCAAGCAAGCTGGTGCCAAACGCGCGATGACATTGCCCGTCAGTGCGCCATTCCATACCTCTTTAATGCAGCCCGCTGCTGAACAGCTGGCTGAGTTGGTTAATGGCACTGCCTTTAGCCAGCCACAGATCCCTGTTTTACACAACGTCCATGCGCAGGCAGAGACTGATCCAGAGTCAATCAAGGCATTGATGTTAGAGCAGATATACAAGCCAGTAATGTGGGTAGACTGCATTGAGGGCTTGAAGGCCAATGGTGCACAGATCATGATCGAGTGCGGTCCTGGTCGAGTATTGAATGGTCTGACCAAGCGTATTGATCGCGATCTCACCTCATTTTCCACAGATGATGTGGCGAGTCTTGAAAACGCGTTGACCTCTATCTAACAGCGCACAATAAATAATTAGGAGAACAGCATGACCGTTGAACAAAAGGTTGCTCTGGTAACTGGAGCAAGCCGTGGTATTGGCGCTGCTATTGCAGATGATTTAGGTACTGCAGGCCATATCGTTATAGGCACTGCCACCACCGAAGCCGGTGCAGAAAAAATTAGCCAGCGTCTGGCATCAAAGAATATAGCGGGTCGCGGAATCATGCTAAATGTGACCGACGCTGACTCGATTGATACTGTCCTAAAAGCCATTATCGAAGAGTTTGGTGCACCCACTGTATTGGTCAACAATGCCGGCATCACCAAAGACAACATTCTTATGCGCATGAAAGAAGACGAGTGGATGGATGTGGTCAACACCAATCTGACCTCAGTTTTTCGCCTCGCTAAAGCTTGTGTGCGACCCATGACTAAGGCTCGCTGGGGCCGTATCATTAATATCAGCTCTGTGGTTGGATCAATGGGTAATGGCGGCCAGAGCAATTACTCAGCCAGTAAGGCTGGCGTCGAGGGTTTTGCCCGCGCTCTAGCCAAAGAACTGGGTTCGCGCAGCATTACGGTTAACACAGTAGCACCTGGTTTTATCGATACTGATATGACCAAAGACCTCCCAGATGCAAACAAAGAAGCTATGCTTACACAGATTCCACTGGCGCGCCTTGGTGCACCAGAGGAGATAGCTGCCGTAGTAAGCTTTCTTATCAGTGACGCCGCTGGCTACATTACCGGCGAAACAATTCATGTAAATGGCGGCATGTATATGGCCTAACCCTCTGATTTATATGGTTATTTAAGCTTTTTTAAAATGGGCACTAGCATTTTGTAATTTGTAGGGTAAAATGCGCGCCCTAAAACACACATTAGCGTCATCTGACTGTTTTTCTGTCAGATAACACATTAATACCCGACCCCTTTAAAGGAGTAGAAATACGATGAGCAACATCGAAGAACGCGTTAAAAAAATGGTTGCAGAGCAACTAGGTGTGAAAGAAGAAGATGTTAAGACCACTTCGTCTTTTGTTGAAGATCTTGGCGCAGACTCGCTGGATACTGTTGAACTCATTATGGCTTTGGAAGAGGAATTCGACGCTGAAATCCCTGATGAAGACGCAGAGAAAATTGCCACAGTTCAGGATGCTATTAGCTATATCACTGCAAATAGCTAATTTTGGATTGTTTAAAAAACCGCTCCAATTGGGGCGGTTTTTTTATGGGTGAAAGTTTTGTTTAATGGTTCCATGGAAAAACATAGTTTTATCGGCAGTATCAATGGTCAAGTGATCTCTAGCGATTCGCTAGCGGAGCGCGGTCTGGCTTATGGCCATGGACTGTTCGAGACTATGCGTCTTGATCTTGGACAGTTACCACTGCGCGGATGGCATCTTGAGCGCCTGCTGCGCGACGCTGCAGTTTTACATATTCCCGTGCAAGCCTCCGCTGTTGAGCAGTGCATCAACGACTTTCAGCAGCACCTCGGGCAGCAAAATATTGATAATGGAGTTGTTAAACTCATTGTTACCGCCGGTATTGGCGGGCGCGGCTACAAAAACCCGACAACAATTAGCCCCAGAATTATCTGCATCTACTCTGAACTCCCGCAGTTCGATCCACAGGCGGTTCGTCTGTGGCACTGTGACTATCGACTGCCCAGTAACCCTGTACTGGCCGGTATGAAACATCTCAACCGCCTCGATCAAGTGATGGCGCGGAATGAGTGGACCGATGATTCCTACGCCGATGGATTGATGTTTGATCAGAGCAACCACCTTATTGAAACCACATCGGCAAATATATTTTTGCACAGCCCAGATCAGGGATGGATAACACCAGATCTGCACAGTGCTGGTGTATCCGGTGTTATGCGTACGGTGCTGCTCGCAGAGATCTTTCCGCAACTGGGTATAGCGGTCAGCAAAGTTGATATCAGTGCCGCGCATATGCACGACTGCGATCATATGTTTACCTGTAACTCAGTGCGTGGGATTACGCCGGTACTAGGCTTTAATCAGGACCACAATGTTGTGACTTTAACTATCAGTGACCAAGTAAAAATGCTTCAATCTGCACTGGCCGATAACTATCCCTGCTTTAAATGATTAAACCCAACTTACGACTGGTTATTCTCTGCGTACTTGTTTTGACAATGGCTGGATTTTGGCTGTTGGGTTTTGCTCATCAGCATCTGGATCGACCCGTGGCGATGGCGCAGCAGAGCTCTATGGTTTGGACTATCGGCAAAGGTAGCAGCCTTAGTCGCGTGACGCGGCAGCTACACAAGAACAAAATTATCTCCCACCCACGGATTCTCTCTATCTATGCCAAACTGGCAGGTCGCACCGCTATTCAGGCGGGTAGCTATCACATTGAGCCGAGTGACAGTGCTCGCAGCCTGCTGGATAAATTTAATCGTGGTGATGTTATGTTGCATCAGATCACCTTTCCCGAGGGCTGGTCATTTAAGCAGTGGTTAGCCCAGTTATCGACGGTGGAGCAGTTTGCCGAGTCTGCCAGCTCGGATCCAAATCTAATATTGGAGGCTGCCGGCTTGGATCTAGAGCATCCAGAGGGCTGGTTTTTCCCCGACACTTACAGTTACAGTGCCACAGATTCGCTGTCTGATATTCTGCTTCAGGCCCATCGTCAGATGCGTCAGATATTAGACAATGCCTGGCAGAATAGAGATGTCGGGCTGCCATATGATTCAGCCTATGAAGCACTGATAATGGCATCAATCATCGAGAAGGAGACTGGTGTGGCCAGTGAGCGCCCTGAGATAGCTGGTGTCTTTGTCCGTCGCTTGCAAAAGCGTATGCGCCTGCAGACTGATCCCACCGTAATCTATGGTTTGGGCGATGCCTATAAAGGTAATATAAGGCGCAAGCATTTGCGTCAGCGCACGGCCTATAATACTTACATGATTAACGGCTTGCCGCCGACGCCTATTGCAATGCCCAGTGCTGCAGCTATTGAGGCTGCCGTGCATCCGCTGGATGGCACCAGCCTGTACTTTGTAGCCCGTGGCGATGGCAGCCATTATTTTTCAGATAGCCTTGAGGAGCATTTGCAGGCGGTCAGACAGTATCAAATTAAACGACGGGCGCAGAACTACCAGTCTGCACCTCCGAAAAAACAGCAAAGTCAGTAGGGCAAATGTTGCATGCGCGGTAAATTTATCACCATTGAAGGCACTGAAGGCGTGGGTAAAACCACCAATATCGAGTTTATTAAGGCCTGGCTAGAGACAAGGAGTCTACCTTTTGTCTGTACTCGTGAGCCCGGTGGCACGCCTCTCGCTGAACAGATTCGCGAATTGCTGTTAGCGCCGCGAGAAGAGGTCGTCTCTAGCACAGCAGAGCTATTGCTGATGTTTGCCGGCCGTGCACAGCATTTGCATCAGGTGATAGAGCCGGTGCTTAGCGAGGGCGCCTGGATACTCTGTGACCGTTTTACAGACGCCACCTACGCCTATCAGGGCGCCGGGCGCAATATGCGCTCCGACCTGATCGCTGAGTTAGAAATGCTGGTACAGGGCAGTCTAAGGCCTGATTTGACCCTGATTCTGGATATTCCCGTTGAGTTGGGTCTCAAGCGTGCCAGTGAGCGCAGTGAGCCCGATCGCTTTGAGCAGGAACAACTGGAATTCTTTGAACGGGTGCGTCAGGGCTATCTGGCAATCGCCGCAGCGGACCCCAATCGCTGTGTGGTTATTGATGCTGCTCTGCCTCTCGACGCAGTTCAGCGTCAAATCAGTATCGCCTTAGAGGCGTTCTGGTTTTCGTCTGAGGAATCTGGCTGATGGCCGACGCTCAAGCGATCTCTCTAAGCCTGCCATATCCCTGGCATGAATCGGTCTGGGATGGCTTTAATCAAAGTATAGAGCAGGGCCGTCTGGCTCATGCCTTGATGCTCAGTGGCCCACAGGGTATAGGTAAGGAGCGTTTGGCTATGGCTTTGGCGCAGCGGCTGCTGTGCACCGCCGAGATGAGCAAATACGCCTGCGGCTCATGCAAGAGCTGCCAACTGATGATGGCCGGCAACCATCCGGATCTGAGTATTATCGAGCCTGAGGATGAAGGCAAAAAGATTTTGATCGAGCCAGTGCGCAAGCTGTGTACACGGCTGAGTAAAACCGCCCAGCAGGGGGGCTGGAAAGTAGCGGTAATTATGCCGGCCGAGGCAATGAATATCAGCGCCTCTAACGCACTGCTAAAAAGCCTTGAAGAACCTCAGGGCAAAACATTACTGATCCTTGTCTCCCATCGCCCCAGCATGGTGTCGGCAACCATTCGCAGTCGCTGTCAAAAAACTAATCTGGCGCTTCCAGATCGGCAGGTTGCGACTCAGTGGCTGGCGGATATAACAGGTAACCCCGAGCAGTCCGAGGCCACATTAGACCTGGCAACTGGCAGGCCATTACTGGCACTGGACTATCTGCAGAGTGATAGTCTCGAGGCCAGACAGCAGTTTGAGAATATAGTGGAAAGGCTGCGTCATGGTGATATGTCCGCCCTGGACGCAGCGCAGCAGTGTCACAAGCAGAACAGTGATCTTATGCTCGGTTGGTTTATGGACTATCTACACCGCCTGGTGACTGGTGAGTTGCAAAACAATCTCAATCCGGGGCTGTTTGAGTTTTCCGATAAATTACGCAGCGCTCGCAGCTGGGTTTTATCTGGCTCGAACCCCAATCCGCAGTTGCTGTGGGAAGAGTTGTTTATGGATTGGCTGCAAGCATTTCGCCGCAGAGGCTGATTAGTCTGTGCTAGGCTTTAGCAAAGGCTGAGAATATTTAGGGTTGCAGTTGGGTTGTTCAGGGAAGTGAGAGGATGTAACTATTGCAAGCACTGGGTTTAGTGGTGGCAAAGGTGGTATTTTAGCCCTTGAAATTAAGGATGAATCTGAGCTCTATGAGCACTACATGTCGTTTGTGCAGGGCGGTGCTATTTTCGTACCGACTAAAAAAGCCCATGAGCTGGGTGACGATATTTTCTTTTTGCTCAGCATCTATTTGCGCACTGATCGTATCCCCATGACCGCAAGGTCGTCTGGGTTACGCACAAGGGCTCTGGCAGCTCCAATAAAGAAGGTGTTGGCGTACAGTTTAACGATGAGCAGGCAGAGCTTAAAATACAGATTGAACAGGCGTTAACTGGTATGGTGACTTCCCATCATCCGACCTTAACGATGTAATACAACCAATAACAAGAAAAGTCATATTATGCTGGTAGATTCTCACTGCCATCTCGATCATTTAAAATTGGATGATCGAGAGGGTGGCCTCAATGCTGTATTGGCCGACGCTCAGGCCAGAGGTATTACGCAATTTCTAAGTGTTGCCGTCGATTTGGCAACCTCTGCCTCGTTGGCAGAGATAACTGCTCAGTACGATAATGTTTTCTCCTCGGTTGGCGTGCATCCTCTGCAAAAAATTACCCAGCCGGTACCGGCTGTAGAAAAACTGGTGAGTCTGGCTCAGGCTGAGGGCGTTGTTGCCATCGGCGAGACCGGTCTGGACAACTTCTATAGTGCAGAGACCCTGCAATGGCAGCGTGAAAGCTTTATTAACCATTTGCTGGCTGCTCAGCAAACTGGCAAGCCAATTATTATTCACACCAGAGATGCACGGGATGAAACGATAGACTTACTGCGCCAGTACCCGCTGGCTGCTGGCGGTGTGATGCACTGCTTTACCGAGACCTGGGAGATGGCCCAAGCGGCTATAGAACTCGGCTTCTATATTTCGTTTTCCGGTATTGTGACCTTTAATGGTGCATCTGATCTGCGTGAAGTCGCTAAGAGGGTCCCGCTGGACCGAATTTTGGTTGAGACTGATTCGCCCTGGCTGGCACCAGTGCCTCACAGGGGTAAACAGAACGAGCCACAATATGTGCGTGAAGTAGCCCAGTGCATTGCCGACCTGCGAGAGATAAGTCTTGAACTATTAGCCGAAATCACTACGCAAAACTTTCACCGACTGTTTAAAATACCCGCAGAGAATAACGAGTTAAAATAGACGCTTCACAAGAGAACATATCTATGTCAGAACTACAGACGCCTGAATCGCAGTTTATTATCAGAACCTTCCCCGTTGGCCCACTGCAATGCAACTGCTCAGTGATTGGCGACAGACTGTCCGGAAAAGCACTTGTGATTGATCCAGGCGGTGATGCCAACTATATTCTGGCACTGCTCAAAGAGTTGAAACTCACTGTGGTGGGCATTATCCATACCCATGCTCATCTCGATCATATTCTTGCCTCGGGAGAAATTAAAGCGGCCACCGGAGCGCCGATCTATCTGCATGAGGGTGATAAGTTTTTATGGGATATGGTGGAAGAGCAGTGCGTGCGCTTTGGGGTGCCGAAAGTCAGTCTGCCAGACCCAGATCATTTTATGCATGACGATCAGGATCTAAACTGCTGTGGTGGAGTAGCTATTCACACACCGGGACATACGCCGGGCTCAATAAGCTTTTGGTTTGAAGAGTATAAGACTCTGATCGCTGGTGACACTTTGTTTTTAGGCAGTATTGGCCGCACCGATCTTCCCGGCGGCAATTTTGATCAGATTATTACCTCGATAAAAGAGCGCATCTACAGTCTTGATGATGAGGCTGTCGTGGTCACAGGCCACGGTCCGAACACCAGTATTGGCCATGAAAAAACTAGCAACAGCTTTATACGATCTTAAAAAGGAACCGCAATGAAACAACAACTAGCGACCATGCTGCAATTGCAGGGTGATATGAATACCAAGGTGCACAGCCAATGGCAGGAACAGGAGTTTGAATGGTATCGCGCCATTTGGGTAGAGTGCGCAGAACTACTCGATCACTACGGTTGGAAGTGGTGGAAAAAGCAGACCCCAGATGTAGATCAGATTGCTCTTGAATTGGTTGATATCTGGCATTTTGGTCTCAGCCTGTTACTGCTTAAAGGCGATTCTGTCGAGGCGATTACCGCTCAGTTAACAAAGGACTTTGCCGATCCCCAGCCCAGCGGTGACTTTGCCGCCGACCTGGAAGGCTTTACCGAACAGACACTGGCGACCAAAGATTTTGATATTGCCGGTTTCGCGCGTCTGATGCATGGGATCAATATGGATTTCGAAACTCTATATATCGGCTATGTGGGCAAGAATGTGCTCAATTTCTTCCGTCAGGATCATGGCTACAAAGACGGCAGTTATGAGAAGCAATGGGGTGGCATCGAAGACAATGAACATCTGGTTGCGATTGTAGGGCAACTGGACACCTCATCGGCGACCTTTAAAGATGACCTCTACAGCCGCATGCAAGAGACCTATAAAAAGCTCTGCAGCTAGCACCTCTATAGGCTTAATCAATAGTATTTATTCGCGGTCTTGGAGATGCATTTTTCTGAGACCGCACTATAATGACCGCCGTTCCTTCCAATCAGATTTATTACCCAATTTTACGGAGATACATTGTGACTTCACCAGTTCGCGTTACCGTTACAGGTGCGGCAGGCCAAATTAGTTATTCACTGCTGTTCCGCATTGCCTCAGGCGAAATGCTTGGCCCCAATCAGCCAGTTATTCTGCAGATGCTTGAAATTACACCTGCTCTAGAAGCACTTAAAGGTGTAGCAATGGAATTAGAAGACTGTGCATTCCCACTGCTGGCAGGTATGGTTTGTACCGATGACGCGGCTGTTGCTTTTAAAGATTCTGACTACGCACTACTTGTTGGTGCCCGTCCAAGGGGCCCAGGAATGGAGCGAAAAGATCTGCTCGAAGCCAATGCGGCAATTTTCTCGGCTCAGGGTAAGGCGCTTAACGACAACGCCTCTAAAGATATCAAGGTATTGGTTGTTGGCAACCCAGCCAACACTAATTCATTGATCGCTCAGCGCAATGCCCCGGATATCAACCCGCGTCAATTTACCGCAATGACTCGTCTCGATCACAACCGTGCCATGAGCCAGATTGCAAATAAGACCGGCACCACTATTAGTGATGTTACCCATATGACTATCTGGGGCAATCATTCAGCAACTCAGTACCCAGATCTGCACGAAGCCAAGATCAATGGCCAGCCCGCCATAGATATGGTCGATCAAGCTTGGTACGAAACTGACTTTATTCCAACCGTTCAGCAGCGCGGTGCAGCCATTATTGCCGCCCGTGGCGCCTCTAGTGCAGCCTCTGCAGCCAATGCGGCTATCGCTCACATGCGCAGCTGGGCACTCGGTACTGCCGACGGCGACTGGGTCAGCATGGGCGTGTATAGCGATGGTAGCTACGGTATTGCCGAAGGTCTGATCTACTCGTTCCCCTGCGTTTGTAAAGATGGCGACTGGGAAATTGTTCAGGGACTGGAGATCAACGATTTCTCCAGTGCCAAGATGTCAGCGACAGAACAGGAACTGACAGAAGAACGCGATGCGGTTCAGCACCTGCTACCTTAATTAGCTTTTGCTGCACTAAAAAAGACCGCACAGTTGATCTGCGCGGTCTTTTTTTATGCTCGGATAAAATAAACCGCCCCGATAGATAAAACAGCCCAGCTTTTTGTAGCTGTGGCCTGATAAAGTTTGCTAAAGTGCGCTGTGCTTAACACAAAGAAGCGTCAAACTAACTCGAAATTTAATAAGGAGAAATAAGTGGCATTTGCTAAAGTTGGAAACAAGGCACCAGCCTTTACACTGTTAAACCAGCGTGGCGAAAAAGTCAGCCTTAAACAGTTTCGAGACAGTAAAAATGTTGTGGTGTATTTTTACCCCAAAGCTATGACCCCCGGCTGTACCGTTCAGGCCTGCGGTATCCGTGATACCCGTGCCGAGTTTGCAGCACTGGACACAGAGGTTATTGCGATCAGCCCAGATTCTGTGGATCGACTGGTTAAGTTTGAAGATAAGCAAGAGCTTAACTTCACGTTGCTCTCTGACGAAGACCACGCCACCATTGATAAATACGGTGCCTGGGATCTTAAGAAATTTATGGGTCGCGAGTTTATGGGCGTGCTGCGCTCAACCTTTATTATTGACAAAGAAGGCTGCATTGCCCACGTGATGGAAAAGGTCAAAACCAAAACTCACCATCAAGATGTACTGGACTGGGTTAGTGAAAACCTCAGTTAAAAGAGCTAATCGAAGAAATCGAAAAGCCCAATAAATCCAATTTAATCTAAATCTCTATAGGAAATTTACCGATGTTTTTTATCTCAAGTGCTTTTGCCCAGTCTGCCGGTGCAGGTGAACCAAATCCAATGGTGACACTGTTTATGTTTGCTGGTCTTTTTGTATTTATGTACTTCTTGATTATTCGCCCACAGCGCAAGCGCCAGAAAGAGCATACAGACTTAATAGGTGCTCTGGGTAAGGGTGATGAAGTAGTTATGACCAGCGGTATGCTGGGTAAGATCACTAAACTCGAAGGCGATTATGTGGTGTTAGAAGTGACCAATAATCTGGAACTTAAGTTTCAAAAAGCGGCCGTTCACGCTGTACTGCCAAAGGGCACCATCAAAGCAATCTAATTGGATTGCACTCGCGAGGGAGCTGCGGCTCCTTCGCTCAGGGCCACCACATGGTTTCTTATCCCGCTAAACTCAATCTTGCTCAGACCCCAACGCCACTGCACAGGTTAGAGCGGCTGTCGGCCAAGATGAATGGTCCGCGCATCTGGATTAAACGCGACGACCTCACGGGCTGCCTGACCTCAGGTAACAAGGTACGCAAACTCGAATTTCTCCTCGCTGAAGCTGCAGCCAATGGTTGTGATACATTGATCACCTCTGGCGGTGTTCAATCCAATCACTGCCGCGCGGTAGCGGTGTTGGGTGCTCAGCTGGGGCTTAGAGTACATCTTCTGCTGCGCTCAGATGTAGAGCCAGCGCCAGTGGGTAACCTGCTGCTGGACCAGCTGGTCGGGGCCACTATCAGCCATTACAGCCAGCGGGAATTCAAACAGCTCGACGCCATATTTGCCCAGTGGCAAGATCATTATCAGGCGCAGGGGGCAAAAACCTACTCAATACCTACAGGTGGTAGTAATGGCACTGGTGTATGGGGTTATATTGCCGCGGCCGAAGAGTTAAAAGCTGATTTCGCCTGCGAGGGAATCAGTCCCAGTACCATTATTCATGCTACCGGTTCAGGCGGCACCCAGGCCGGTTTAATGGTTGGCTGTGAACTGTATAACATGCGAGTCGATATTGAGGCATTTGCAGTCTGCGATAACGCTGCCTATTTTGAGCACAAGGTGCGCGATGATCTACGCCAGTGGCAGCAGCAATTCGCGCCACAGATGGATGTCGAGGGGATGCAAATTAATACCAATGATCATTATGTTGGGCCAAATTATGGAGTTGCAGGACCTGAAGTATTTGCCACATTAAAAGAGCTGGCTGCCCTCGAGGGCGTAATTTTAGATCCGGTCTACACCGGCAAAGCGTTCCACGGTATGCTTGAAGAAATTCGTCGCGGCCATTATGACCCTGACTCCGATATTGTATTTGTCCACACCGGCGGTCTTTTTGGGTTATTGGCCCAACAGGACGGACTCAACTATTAGGCATTTATTAATCTAGATTATTAAGCTGTAAGTGGCCGATCTACAAAACAAAAAGAGGCAGTTATGTTCGAACAAGGTATTGATGCAGTAAATAGTTTTGTCTGGGGTCCGGTAATGCTGATTTTGATACTGGGCACAGGTATCTATCTAACCCTGGGCCTCAAGGGTATGACTATCAGCCATATTCCCTATGCGTTTCGCCAACTTATTAAAGGCAGGCAGGGCAGTGGTGAAGGTGAAATCTCACCCTTTAATGCATTGATGACCAGTCTCTCCTCGACCATTGGTATGGGAAATATTGCCGGTGTCGCCACCGCTGTAGGTCTAGGTGGTCCAGGTGCGCTGTTCTGGATGTGGTTTGCCGCTTTCTTTGGTATGGCAACCAAATATGCCGAGGCAGTTTTAGCGGTTAATTATCGCGAGACCGATGATCTGGGTCGTAAAGTTGGCGGACCCATGTACTACATTAAAAATGGCTTGGGTAAAAACTACCGCTGGCTAGCGGTAGCCTTCGCACTGTTTGGCTCATTGGCGGGTTTTGGTCTCGCCAATACGGTGCAATCCAACGCCGTTTCCCAGGTTTTGCAGACCAACTTTGATATCTCAACCATTATTAGTGGTGTCGTGATGGCAAGCTTGGTGGGCATGGTGTTGATTGGAGGTATCAAACGGATCGCCGAGGTCGCCGGCAAGCTGGTGCCCTTTATGACGATTCTTTATATAGTCGCAACAGTGACAATATTGATCGCCAATTTTGCTGCGATACCAGCAGCTATCAGTCTGGTGGTAGAAAGTGCCTTCACCGGAATTGCCGCTAGCGGGGGGTTTGCAGGTGCAACGATTATGCTGGCTATGCGCATGGGTATTGCGCGAGGAATTTTCTCTAATGAAGCCGGTTTGGGCTCAGCGCCAATCGCGCACGCGGCGGCTGAAACCAACAGCCCGGTGCGGCAGGGCACCATCGCTATGTTGGGAACTTTTATCGACACTCTGGTTATCTGCACCATGACGGGACTGGTGCTAATTGTCACTGGGGTTTGGGATGGTGAGCCACAGGGAGCTGGTATGACGCTCTCAGCCTTTAAAGATGCTTTGCCCTACGGTGATCTTATCCTGTCAGTGTGCGTGGTGTTATTCGCCTTTACGACTATGCTGGGCTGGAGTTACTACGGCGAGCGCTGTGCGGAGTTTTTACTTGGCAGCAAAGTGATACTGCCATTTCGTATCCTCTGGGTGATAGGTATCTTTGTCGGCACCCAGATGAGTTTGGACGTGGTTTGGAAGATGACCGATGCACTCAATGGCTTGATGGCAATCCCCAATCTGATTGCTCTGATATTGTTGGCCCCTGTGGTGTTTAAACTGACCAGGGAATATTTTGCCGAGGAGGCCGAGTTGGCAGAGCCTGCCGGTAACTCAGTCGATAACTGATTATGACGAAACCCGAAGCGCCAAAGCTGGTTATAGCATTATCCTCAACGGCTCTTTTTGATATGAGCGAGAGTCACAGCATCTATGAAAGTCAGGGTGTTGAGGCCTACGCAGAATATCAACGAGCTCATGAAGACGATATTTTGGAACCCGGAGAGGCGTTTCCGCTGGCTACCAAGCTGTTGCGTATCAATGAGAAGCTTGGCGGTGATCCCAAGGTTGAAATTATTCTGTTGTCGCGTAACTCCGCGGATACCGGGCTGCGGGTATTTAACTCGATTGCTCATTATGGCTTGAAGATTTCACGCGCGGCATTCTCCGGTGGTAACTCGCCTTATCGCTATGTCTCAGCTTTTGCTTGCCACCTGTTCCTCTCTACCCATGCGGATGATGTTCGCAGCGCACTGGATAGCGGTATGGCTGCAGCAACATTGCTGCCCTCGCAAAGCGGTCCGAAAGACTCGGATGAACTACGTTTTGCCTTTGATGGTGACGCCGTACTGTTCTCTGACGCCTCGGAGCGGATCTTTAAAGAGCGCGGTCTCGATGCTTTTACCGAGAACGAAAAAGCCTCAGCACAGGTACCTCTGGATCCGGGCCCTTTTAAGGAGTTTTTACAGGCGCTTCACGCGCTGCAATCAGAGTTCCCAGTTGATCAATGTCCGATTCGTACCGCACTGGTCACTGCCAGAGCTGCGCCAGCCCATGAGCGCGTAGTGCGCACATTGCGGGAGTGGGGTATCCGAATTGACGAGAGCCTGTTCCTCGGCGGGCTCAGCAAAGGTGATTTCCTAAACTCCTTTGGCGCCGATGTATTTTTCGATGATCAACAGATGCACTGTACCTCGGCGAGTGAATATGTGGCGACAGGCCATGTTCCCCATGGCGTAGCTAATGAGTTGCCCAAGCGCGACTAATGATTCGACCTATGGCGAAATTGCTCAGATCCAACAAATACAAGACTTTATCTGATCAACAGATTCTCAAGCGTATGGGCGATAATCCAGCGGGGGAAGAATTACATTTTCTCAATCGAGAAGTGGATGAGCGAGACCTGCACCAACAGTTGGCTAGTCAATCCCAGCAGCAACAAAAAAAGGCCCGTCACTCGATTTTCTACTACTTATTCTATCTCTTCTTAGCGGCGCTGTTCCTGGGGCGTTTTGGCAATAACCTGTTCTAGATAGGCACTAAAATGCCGCAAATTTAACGCCCATTGCAAATAGCATCGTGGCAATAATTGTCTGCAAAAGCCGACCGGGGATACGTGCCGCCAATTTGGTACCAATCTGAATCGCCGGTAGTGAGCCCGCTAAGAGGCAGGCCAACAGCATAAAGTCGACGTTACCCAGCAGTATTAAGTGACCCAAACCGGCTATCAGGGTCAGGGGCACGGCATGAGAAATATCAGTACCGATCACTTTTAATGCCGGCATATGCGGGTAGAGCATCATCAGAATGGCCGCGCAAAAGGCACCGGCGCCGACCGAAGACAGGGTTACAAATACCCCCAAAAACAGGCCCGCTAAAAAAATCACCCGATCTCTGTGTTGATGAAGAAAATGGGCCATAGCCCCCTCGCTTTGGGCGCTTCTATCTCGCAATCGGCCATTGAATAGAATTACGGTGGCGGTCAGCACCAGCATCACCCCAAGACTGCGCGTAAGAATTCCCTGATACTCTGATGAGTCGGTAAATACTGAACTGAGCAGCTGCGCGGTAACCATTGAGGCGGGAATACTGCCCGCCGCCAAAAAGCCCACGGTGCGCCACTGCACCGTCTGCTGCCGAGCATGAGTGACCATGCCGCCAGCTTTGGTTATAGCGGCATAGAGCAAGTCTGTGCCTATAGCAACGTTATAGGGAAAGCCAAACAGAATCAGCAGGGGAGTCATCAGTGAGCCGCCACCAACACCGGTGAGGCCGATAGCCAGTCCTACGCCTGCACCGGCGGCAATGTAAAACAAAATATCCATATTGTTATTGTTGGGTTCTCTATAAGTGACAGCCAAAAAAGGTCGGCCGAAGGACGTTGCACACTCTAGCAACTATCACCTATGCTAAGAAGGAACAGTTTTGCATATTTTTATAGCTTTATAGTATATTCAGAATTAACAGTTCAGAGCTTAGCTAGCCACCCTAGGGAATACTTATGAAACTCCAACAGTTGCGCTATATCTGGGAAGTTGCCCACCATGACTTAAATGTCTCGGTAACCGCCAAAAGTCTGTATACCTCTCAGCCCGGAATAAGCAAGCAAATAAGATTACTCGAAGACGAATTGGGCGTAGAAATTTTTTCGCGTAGCGGCAAGCATCTGACGCGTGTAACACCCACCGGGCAGGAAATTCTTAAGATCGCCGGCGATATATTGCGGCAGGTCGACAGTATTAAACAGCTCACTCAGGAACATAACAGCCCAGATCATGGCAGCCTGTCTATAGCCACAACCCATACTCAGGCACGCTATGCGCTGCCCCCTGTGATTGAGGGATTTATTGGCAAGTATCCGGAGGTATCTCTGCATATGCATCAGGGCACACCGGTGCAGATATCTGAAAAAGCTGCTGATGGCACTGTCGATTTTGCTATAGCCACCGAGGCGCTCGAGCTCTTCAGCGATCTCTTGATGATGCCCTGTTATCGTTGGAATCGATGTATTTTAGTGCCCAGAGATCATCCTCTGGCGCAGCTGGACAAACTGACATTGGAAGACGTCGCCGCGTATTCCATTGTGACCTATGTTTTTGGCTTTACTGGACGTTCGCGACTGGACGATGCTTTCAGTGAAAAAGGCCTGCAACCCAGAGTGGTATTCACCGCTACCGATGCGGACGTTATAAAAACCTATGTGCGGCTGGGTCTGGGGATTGGAATTGTTGCCCATATGGCCTATAACCCAGAGACAGATTCAGACTTGGTTGCCATTGAAGCCGGGCACCTGTTTGCATCGAGCGTCACCAGTATTGGCTTCCGCAAGGGCACCTATCTGCGCGGTTATATGTACGACTTTATCGCTGCATTTGCGCCACATTTGACCCGCAATGTGGTCGATGAGGCTATGGCACTGCCCAATAAAGAGGCGCAGCAGGAGTATTTTGCGGGGATTGAGTTGCCGGTCTATTGATCGGCAGCAGTTATGTGGGAAGCCTACCTATAAAAAATCCAAGTCGACATCATTCATAATTTCCTGAATCTCTTCATCTTCCGTGATCTTCTGGTTCAATACCTCTTTGACAAACTTAAAGTACGAGGTGTAAATCTCAGGCTCTTGCCCATCGCGCTCCACAATAAAGAATGGAGCCCGATCGACGCTGAATTGTGCCGCTAGAAGCATACCCTGAGACTGATCGTCTGCTTCGTAGGCAATAACGGTATGATCAATTAGCTTTAGCTGGTCGGCTTCCCGCATCTTGTACTCGATTTCAGCGCACTTTTTGCACGCTGAACCATCAGCAAAGACTTTCTTGACCATTGTGATTTTCATCGGCATTACTTGTCGATATTCACTGCATGTAAGCCACATTCTTTCTTGGTCGCTTCTTCCCACCACCAGCGACCTTCGCGTTCATGTTGGCCCGGTCCTGTCGGTCTTGTGCAGGGCTCGCAGCCAATGCTGATATAGCCTTCGTCATGCAGGGCGTTGTAGGGCACATTATTTTCGCGGATATAGTCCCAGACCTGCTTCGAGGTCCAGTTAGCCAATGGGTTGAATTTAGTCAGTTTGTCATCTGGGCGGGCAAAGGCTTTGTCATCTTGAATAACGGGAACCTCAGCTCTGGTACCTGGGCTCTGGTCGCGGCGCTGACCGGTTATCCAGGCATCAACGGTGAGCAGTTGCTTGCGCAGTGGACTGATCTTGCGGATACCACAGCACTCTTTATGATCATCCTGGTAAAAGCTAAACAGTCCTTTTTCTTTTACCAGAGCTTCAACGCGAGACGCCTCTGGGTAGACTAAGTCAATGGCGATACCGTATTTCTCGCGCACCTGTTCTATAAAACGGTAGGTCTGAGCATGCAGGCGACCAGTATCCAATGAGAAAACTTTAATGTCAGGGCGTATTTTGTACGCCATATCAATCAAAACTACATCCTCGGCGCCACTAAAAGAAATGGCGATATTGTCGTGGTTTGCCAGTGCATAACGCAGAATATCCTGAGGTGACTGGGTCGACAATTCACTGTCGATATCGATGATATTAATTGCAGTTGCTGTTTTGCTCATTAATTTGACTCGCTCTAGTTGAAAGACCTGTGTTTCGGGCGGCATACTAACAAATGCCCCTAATTCATTGAACTATCAAGGTGCTATAGCCTTATAACCTTTTGCTTTATCTTATGTTCAATTGCGCACTGGTTTGATTTTGAGTAGAGTGCTGATCAAATAATTAACGAGGAAGATTTGTGGAAATTGCATGCTTGGATTTAGAGGGCGTACTGATCCCTGAAATTTGGATAGCCTTTGCCGAAAAGACTGGTATAGAAGAGCTAAAGAGAACCACCAGAGACGAACCCGACTACGATGTATTGATGAATTATCGCCTCGATCTGCTGCGTCAACACGGGCTAGGATTGCATGAGATTCAAGCGGTTATTGCGACATTAAAACCTCTCGATGGCGCTCTCGATTTTGTCAATTGGCTGCGCGAGCGATTTCAGGTTGTTATTCTGTCGGACACCTTTTACGATTTTGCCAGCCCGTTTATGAAACAGCTCGGCTATCCAACACTGCTGTGCCACAAGCTCGAGGCCGATGAAAACGGTACATTGGTCAACTATCACCTGCGTCAGGCCAACCCAAAACGCCAAGCCATTGTGGGCTTTAAGAGTATGTACTACAGAACTATTGCGGCCGGCGACTCGTACAATGACATATCCATGTTGGCTGAGGCCGCGGCCGGGATTTTGTTTCATGCGCCGGAGAATGTTATTGCTGAATTCCCACAGTTTCCAGCAGTTCATACTTTTGATGATCTAAAGCAAGAATTTCTTCGCGCCAGCAACAGGCCTCTTGAGTTATAGTATGACCCTGACAGGACATATGGACATAGTATGAGTAGCAAAACTTCCAGCGCTGATCGAATACGTGAAAAGAAAAAGTTGTTTCTTGATCGCGAGCAGAAAATTATTGATGCGGCGCTGGAGCTATTTCTTAAAGAGAGCATTGATGCCGTAACCGTGTCCAAAATCGCTAGCAGGGCTGGAATTGGCAAAGGCACTGTGTATAAGCACTTTCTGACCAAGAATGAGATTCTGGTAAGAATAATGCTCGATTACGAAAGAAATATTACCGAATGCCTGGCCGCTGGCATAAGAAAAGCTGAGAAGGGAGATGCCGGTGCTGCGGCACAGTCTTATTTTGAAGCCCGCTTAGCGCGCCCTGATTTGGATAGGTTAGTGCAACAGCTGGAAGGGCGTCTGGTTGATGCCGAGGATATCGCCGATCAGCTTAAAGAGCTTCACAACACCCGCCGTTCAAATGAAGATTCCCTCAGCCATATGTTGACCAAACAAATTGGTGCAGGCGTTTTGGAAGATGTGCCACCCCATTTTCACTATCTGGCCTGTTGGGCATTGGCACAGGGCGCGGTTGACCTTTGGTACAGCAGCAGCTGGAACTACCACCATGATACCGCCGACCTAATGGAGTTTATTACCAATATTGGTGTCACCATGGGTAATGCGGGCCAGTATCACCCGGTCTCCAAAGGTGCAAAAAAGAAAAACCCTAAACCCAGTCAATGACTACCACTCAGTCCCTAGAGTACCTCTTTGCTGATCTACTAGCTCGTCAAGAAAAAGACTCTGCAAAACTACCTCCAGTTCACCTTTGGGATCCACCGAAAAGTGGTGATATGGATCTGGTTGTCGATCGCGAGGGGCGCTGGATACACGAGGGTGGTGAGATTAAACGTGAGCGTCTGGTTAAATTATTCTCCACCATTCTTAAACGCGAAGGTGAGGATTATTTCCTTGTCACGCCAGTTGAGAAATGGCAGATCAAGGTGGATTTCGCACCTTTCTATATTATCGCGGCAAGCAGAGAAGTCCGTGATTCACAGCAGGCGATTATCCTTGCCACTTCAACCGCTGAGACTATTGTTATCAGTGCTGAAAACCCGCTCTGGGTCGATGATTCTAAGGGCCCTGATTATCCGGTACCGCTGATAACCGTGCGCGACAATCTGCCGGGACTGCTGAGCCGCACAGTGTTCTATCAGTTAATTGAATGGGGCCAGCCCAATAATGATGGCGGTCTATATATCGACAGTATGGGTCAGAAGTTTCTACTTGGGATGATGGACTAACTCTTTTGTTACATTTCAGCTTGTCACTGTTAAATCCCGGTCCATGCTGGCGCCTGGACCGGGAGACTAACGTTACTTACATCGCGGGATAGTTTGGCCCACCAGCACCCTCAGGCACCACCCAGTTAATATTTTGACCGGGTTCTTTGATATCGCAGGTTTTACAGTGCACGCAGTTTTGCGCATTAATCTGAAAACGCTTGCTGCCGTCATCATTTTCCATTACCTCGTAGACACCAGCGGGGCAGTAACGCTGCGCCGGCTCATCATAGAGCTCAAGATTTTTATTGATCGGCATATCCGGGTCAGCCAGCACCAGGTGACAGGGCTGGTCTTCTTCATGATTAGTGTTGGACATAAACACCGAAGAGGCCTTATCAAAGCTCAATTTACCATCATACTTGGGGTAATCGATTTTTTTGCACTCGCTGGCGGGTAGCAGTGTTTCATGATCGGCAACTTTATCGCTCATGGTCCAGGGCAACATACCATTAAAAATGTTGATATCGATAAAGGCATAGGCCGAACCGATAATATTGCCGAACTTATGCTGTGCCGGGCCAAAATTACGTTGCATATGCAGCTCTTTATAGGCCCATGATGCCTTGTAAGAGGCCGCATAGTTATCCAGATCATCATTGCTCTGCTCGGCAGCTAATGCCTCAGCTACTGTCTCTGCGGCAATCATGCCGGACTTCATGGCGGTATGACTGCCTTTAATCTTGGCAAAGTTCAATGTGCCGGCATCATCACCGACCAAAATCCCACCGGGAAATGACATCTTAGGCTGTGACTGCAGGCCGCCTTTGAGTAGCGCGCGCGCACCATAGGTCAGGCGTTCGCCGCCTTCTAAATACTTGGCAATCTCAGGATGGTGTTTGTAGCGCTGAAACTCATCGTAGGGACTGACATGCGGATTGGTGTATGAAAGGTTGGTTATCAGGCCGACAGCCACTGTATTGTCTTCGAGATGATAGAGAAATCCGCCACCCAGCGACTTGCTCTCGTCGAGAGGCCACCCGGCGCTGTGCACAACGAGCCCCGGCTGATGCTGCTCCGCCGGGACTTTCCACAACTCTTTGATACCAATGCCGTAATGCTGGGGGTCTTTGCCTGCATCGAGTGCATACTTGGCAATAATCTCTTTACCTAGATGGCCGCGACAGCCTTCAGAGAACAATGTGTACTTGGCACGCAGCTCCATACCCTGCATATAGGAGCCTTTCTGCTCACCATTATGGCCAATTCCCATATCACCAGTGGCGATACCCAGCACTTCATTGTTATCGCCGTAGAGAACCTCAGCAGCAGCAAAGCCGGGGAATATCTCAACGCCGAGATTTTCAGCTTGCTCAGCCAACCAGCGGCATAGTTTGCCGAGGCTAATAATGTAATTGCCATGGTTGTGCATGGTCTTGGGAGCAAATAGATTAGGCACCTTAATGCGCTTAGTGGCACCTGTAAAAACAAAGATATTATCGTCCGTCACTGGGGTTAGCAGCGGGGCACCCATCTCTTTCCAATCGGGAAACAGTTCATTCAGTGGAGTGGGTTCAAATACAGCGCCAGAGAGAATATGAGCGCCCACTTCAGAGCCTTTTTCTACGACACAGACAGAGATATCAGTATTTACCTGTTTAAGACGACATGCCGCTGCCAAACCAGAAGGGCCTGCACCAACGATGACGACATCGTAATCCATAAATTCGCGTTCCAAACTCTTTCTCCAAGGTATATTTAAGTTTTAGAGGGCCATTTTACTAACTTCATATAGGCATAGCTATAGTCAATATCGATATCCGTAATTTATAACAATTACGTGGCGTTCAGGCAGACTCGTGGGTCGTATTTTAAGCCGCAGTTGCTTGATTTATGCCGCTTAAATAGGCAGAATTACTGGCTCAAATAAAGGCTGCTTTCTGATATCGGAATCCCGCCTCTTACCCGAATTTTAATTGCTAAGCTAAAAGGAAAACCATGAAAGTACTGGTAGCCGTGAAGCGCGTTGTAGACTACAACGTCAAGGTTAGACCAAAGTCAGATATGACTGATGTTGACTTGGCTAATGTAAAAATGTCCATTAATCCGTTCTGTGAGATTGCAGTTGAAGAAGCTGTGCGTCTTAAAGAGAAAGGCGTGGCCACTGAAATCGTCGCCGTCTCTGTCGGACCACAGCAATCTCAGGAGCAGTTGCGCACAGCACTGGCGCTGGGTGCTGACCGGGCGATTCTTGTCAATACAGACGAGACTCTCGAGCCACTGGCAATCGCCAAATGTCTGAAAGCGGTTTGTGAGTCTGAGTCCCCAGATATTATCCTGATGGGTAAACAGGCTATCGATGGTGATAATAACCAGACAGGCCAGATGCTCGGTGCTCTGACCGGTTATGGTCAGGCCACATTTGCCTCTGAACTGACTATAGAGGGCGGAAACGCCACTGTTATCCGCGAAGTTGATGGTGGGTTACAAACTCTGGCGCTGCCTCTGCCGGCTATTGTCACTGCAGATTTAAGGCTAAATGAGCCTCGTTATGCGTCATTGCCCAACATTATGAAAGCCAAGAAAAAGCAGCTTGATACCACCACGCCAGTGGATTTAGGTGTTGATATCGCAAATCGTGTCACTCTGTTGGGCGTCGAGCTGCCAGCTGAGCGCGCTGCAGGCATAAAGGTTGAGGATATTGCTCAACTAGTGGATAAATTAAAGAACGAAGCGAAGGTGATCTCATGAGTACATTAGTTATCGCTGAACACGACAACAGCAGTATGAACGTCGCAACTCTTAATTCAGTTGCCGCGGCACAGGCCCTAGGTGGCGATATCGACATTCTGGTTGTGGGTGCAGATTGTCAGGCAGCTGCAGAACAGGCCGCTCAGGTGGATGGAATTGGTAAAGTAATGGTTGCAGACAATGCTGCCTATGCCCATTCACTGGCCGAGAATGTTGCGCCAATGATCGCTGAAATAGCTGCTGGTTACAGCCATATCATGGCAACAGCGACTACCACCGCTAAAAACATTATGCCGCGCGTTGCGGCGTTACTTGATGTGCAAGCGATCTCTGACATCAGCGGTGTGGTTAGCGAAGATACCTTTAAGCGCCCAATCTATGCCGGTAACCTTATTGCCACAGTTCAGAGCAGCGATGCTATCAAGGTATTGACCGTTCGTGGTACTGCATTTGATGCGGCACCAGCTGATGGTGGTTCTGCCTCAATTGAAGCGGTTGGCTCAGCACATGACTCGGCTAAATCGAGCTTTATCGGTGAAGAAGTTGCCGAGTCGGATCGTCCTGAACTGACGGCTGCAGACATTGTGATCTCTGGCGGGCGCGGAATGGGCAACGGTGAAAACTTTGACATGCTTTACAATCTGGCCGACAAGTTTGGTGCTGCAGTGGGCGCTTCGCGCGCTGCTGTCGATGCGGGCTTTGTCCCCAATGATATGCAGGTCGGTCAAACGGGTAAAATTGTTGCTCCAGATCTGTATGTTGCAGTCGGTATCTCTGGTGCAATTCAGCATTTGGCAGGTATGAAAGACAGCAAAGTGATTGTTGCTATCAATAAAGATGAAGAGGCACCGATTTTCTCGGTGGCCGATTACGGTCTAGTTGCCGATTTGTTTGTGGCGCTGCCTGAATTAGATGCTGCGGTTTAGGCGTTTAAGTTAGTTCAAAAAAGGCTCCTTCGGGAGCCTTTTTTATTACCTGAAATTCGACTCTGTCTCGCTAGCGGGCCTTGAAGACATTGCGCGATCTATTCCTCTGATACAGGCGGTCTACTCTTTTCGCTGCGCGTTAATTCATCCAGGTACTGACGGCGCTCCTCTGCTGTCATACTGCGCACTTTCTTGCGAATTTCTCGCTGCTTGTGCTCAGGCATTCCCTCTATTTCTTTATACTTATTCTTTAACGCCTTATGCTCCTCGGGGCTCATATTTTCGAAACGCTTGCGCAGCGCCTGACGCTGATCAGGAGGCATTTTATCAAAGTGTTTTTTAGCCTTTCGCAACAGCTTACGGTCTTCTCGGGACAGATTTTTTAAACGCTCTGTATGCTGTTTAAAGCGCTCTCTATGCTCTGGGTCTGCATGCTGCGCTTTATTGACCAAACGCTGTTGCCGAGCCAGATTAAGTTTATGCCAGTGTTTCTCATAGGGCGCCAGAGTATCGCGAGTCTCTTGGCTAAGTTCTTGGAACTGTATTCGATCATTTTTGTCTTCAGCAAAGACAAAGGATGAGCAGAGCAAACTAGTTGCCAGAAGAGTAACTAATAATCGAGAGAACAGTTTCATAATTTAACCCGTTGCGCCTTGGTCATTGTTAGCCAGCCAGTAGTAAAAATCCAAATCTTCGTAGAGGTCGAGATTTTCATCATCCATTTCAAATAGCGGCTCTTCAGGATTTAGGTCACTGATAAACTCATCATTTAACGATGTCGGTGCCTCTTGAAAAAAGAAAAATGACACTAAAAGAATTGATGCCATGGATGCACCAAGCACAGGAAAGAAACTCTTTCTCTGTTTGGGGCTAGATTGAGAAAGAGCTTTATTTCTAGCCTGAGCAAGTCGAAAAATATCCCTGGCCTGGGTATTATTTTCCAATTCCTGTAAATCTTTCTGCAGATTTTCTATGGTTTGATTAGTCATAATTATATTCCTCCAGCACATCTCGCAAACTGTGCATGGCTCTCGAGTAATGGGTTTTTACACTACCCTGAGAGCATTTCATGGTCGTGGCAGTATCAATGGTGCTCATTCCCTCCCAACAGCGCAGCATAAAAGCTTCGCGTTGGCGCCGGGGCAGGGCGTTCACCGCACGGTCTAATTTATCAATACGCTGCGAGCGCATCAACATTTCATCTGGGGTCTCAGACAGGCGCCCGGCGGCTAGATCGACAATATCTGGTAAGTCTTCGCCATCTGTGTTGGCGACATACTTACTCCAGGGAAATACCTTTTCGCGAACGGCTTTACGCCGATAATAATCGGTGGTTTTACTGTTTAAGATTCGATAAAACAGCGGCTTCCATTCCTGCGGTGTCTTATGCGCATATTTTTCAACCAACTTAAACATGCTGTCTTGAACTATATCCATAGCGCTATCAGCGTTGCCGGTAGCCATCCTCGCCATATGAAAGGCGCGTCGTTCAATAGTTTTAAGAAACTCTTCTATGGTGCTGTAGTCAACCTCAACCATCGCTGTTGTTCCAGGCACTCTGTCAGACTCTTTTTTGCTAACCAATGATATAGTCATAATCTAGCTGTGATGGCCATGGGCATAGAAGTGCTCATCGCCGTAAATTTCATTGAGTAGTACCATAATACTGAGCCATTCTAAGTAATCACTTTTGTGATCATGATGTCCAACCCCTGAATAGCGGGCATGGTGGCTATGATACTTATGATAATGACGTCGGTGTTGATCATAAAAATAAATTTTTCCAGGACTGTAATAATGATTGTAAAAAGCCCGGCGAGTGACAAAGCGTCGATTATCTCTATGATTTAATACCCAGCGGCGGTCATGCTTATAATGTCTTGCAATCAGGTTACTGTGATGTTTTTGATACCTGTATTCACGTGCTAGCTGATGCTTGGCAACCCGTTGTTTAACCGCCTTGTGATCAGTCCTATAGACCCTGTGTTGTCGAACATGACGTTGATGTTTTTCGCGCGCCTCGATACCACTGCGCCTTTCATTGTGAATATCTGATCGATGCTGAGCTCTATGAGAATGCCATTGCTGATCATGGGCTCTAGCCGATTTACTCTGCCGGTCTGCCAGAGCACTTATTGGGGTAGCCAAGAGGCTTAGTCCCGCCACGGTAGCTATCAATATTCTTTTCATCACAGTCTCCTTTGTGTTGCTCGAATCTTAAAACGCCATTTGAAAAGATTGGTTGACCGGCTGTACTGATATTTACAACTTAAAGTCCGCCCAGATAGGGCAGTGGTCAGATGGCTTCTCAAAGGCTCTGGCATCAAAGTCGATACCAGTGCTGACTAGGCTGTTCATGGCTGGCGCAGAGGCCAGGATTAAATCAATACGCAGGCCAATTTTAGGCTCCTGTTCGAAGCCTCGACTGCGATAATCAAACCAGCTATAAGAGCGGTCATCTTCAGAGTTCATCGATCTAAAGCTATCGGTCAGCCCCCAGCCTTGCAATGTTGCAAGCCATTCGCGCTCTTCGGGTAAAAATGCAGACTTGCCGGTCTTTAGCCAACGCTTAGCGTTTTCTGGTTTTATACCAACATCTATATCAGCAGGTGCGACATTCATATCACCCATCACAACCACAAGATCATCCGCGCTGAAGGTATTCCCTAAATAGGCGGTTAGGTCGGCGTAGAATTTTTCTTTGGCTGGAAATTTAGTCGGATGAGCACGGCCTTCCCCCTGAGGAAAATAGCCGTTGATAACATGGATAGTCTTACCATTAATAATGTACTCGCCGTGAATCATTCGACGCTGCGCCTCTTCATCGTCACTGGGGTAACCGCGAGTGATTGCCGTTGCTGGCACCTTACTGAGCATGGCGACGCCGTAATGGCCTTTTTGACCGTGGAAATCAACCTGATAGCCCATCTCATTAACTGCCTCGAGTGGGAATTCTTCGTTGCTTACTTTGATCTCTTGCAGGCCAATAATATCTGGCGCATGCTGGTCGATCACCGCTTTGAGCTGGTGCAGTCGTGCACGCAGGCCATTGACATTAAATGAGATAATTCTGGTTGTTGCGGCGTCTGGTTTTACAATGGCATTCACGGATTTATTAACTCGCTTTTCTATTATTAATTAAAACTAACTGATTGTTTTTTGCTTGCGGTAGCAGGCCTATCTGGTCGATAAGAATATGGCCAGCTTCCTGCAATATGGGATCTGATTCAGCGATATTTTCCTCACTTTCACTCTCATTCTCATCGTCTTCAGATTCCTTTTTCCAGGCTATAACATCAGCATAGGGCTCCATGCCTTTGGACTGTCGACGAATATTTTCTAACGCCAATACCTCTAAATCCCATTGTTCGGTGCGCGCTCGACGCTTTTCAATATTCAGTGAAAGCGTATCATTAGCAGCCCAATCCTCATTGAGTTGCAGTTGGCTGAGCAGGTGAACAAAGTCGGGGTCCGCCGCGCTACGCTGATTATGTCTCGCGGTTAATGGCGCCACATATTGTTTTAACTGGTTAGTCGACTTGTGCGGTACAGCGTGAATACGGTCCCAGAGTAGGGCGTTTTCCTGATGACTTTCACCCACCTCCTCAGAGTCATAGGCCGACGGGAACTCTATATCTGGCAGCACACCACGGTGCTGGGTGCTATCACCGGAAACACGATAAAACTTAGACACAGTGAGCTTGAGCTGACCGCTGCTAAGGCCCGTGACATCCTGTACTGTGCCCTTACCAAAACTCTGACTACCGACAATTAATGCGCGACCATAGTCCTGCAGAGCACCGGCAAAGATTTCGGACGCCGAGGCACTTAGACGATTGATTATCACTAAAAGAGGGCCGTTGTAGACTGCTGGCATAGTGGCGCGCTGATTGCGATACACCCGCTGATTAGAATCTTTAATTTGCACAACCGGACCGCTGCCGATAAATAAATCCGTTAAGGAGGTAGCCTCATGCAATGAGCCGCCACCGTTGTTGCGCAGATCTAAGACAATACCATCGACCTGCTCTTTGCTAAGTTCCTGGAGCAGATTAAACACATCTCTGGTAGTACTTTTAAAATCAGGATCGCGAGCGCGGTAAGCTTCAAAGTCCATATAAAAAGCGGGGATATCAATGACTCCAAGCTTGTAGCTTTTACCATCCTGTTCAATATTCAAAATCTTACTCTGCGCAGATTTCTCCTCGAGCTTTACTTTGTCTCTGGTAATGGCAACGATCGCGGTGCTGTCTGCAGCTTCGCCTTTAGCTGGAATAATTTGCAACCGCACAACAGAGTCTTTGGCACCACGTATCAGTGCTACAACCTCATCAATTCTCCAGCCGACCACATCGACAATTTCTTCCTGATCTTGGCCCACACCCATAATTTTATCTTCAGCTTTTAAAATACCCTGAAGATCCGCTGGGCCGCCGGGAATAATTCTGACCACCTTGGTGTACTCGTCTTCAGTGCGCAGCTCAGCGCCAATTCCTTCCAATGACAGCGA
This sequence comes from Porticoccaceae bacterium, assembly GCA_029242085.1. Lineage (GTDB taxonomy): Bacteria > Pseudomonadota > Gammaproteobacteria > Pseudomonadales > Porticoccaceae > HTCC2207. The sequence continues at coordinate 26,125 of JAQWUP010000035.1, read as the reverse complement.
CATATTAATCTGGAAGTTCTCGGTGGTGCGTGGCGAAAAATAAGAGGTATGTGGGTCGTAGAGTGAGGCGAGGGCGTTCACATAGAGTTGAAAGACATCCTGGCTATCGCGCTGAGTATACTGCTTGATTTGATTTTGATAGCGCTTTATCAGCAGCTCACGAGCCTTTTCAGGCTCTTTATCATTGAGTAATAAGCGGATCATTGAATCTTTAATACGCTTGTGCCAAAAGGTTTTAGCTGCCTCAGGTGAAGCAAACCAGTCGCGTTTGTCGCCATCGAGAACCAGAGTTTCATCAGTTGCTAAATCAAAGCTGTGATCTTTATCTTGCAATAGCGCGATATTGGCATTGAGCTGACTGATGGCACGCTCGCGCAGGCGATTAAACATAATATATCCGGGGCTGACATCACCGCGCTTAGCCAGGTCATCCAGCCTGGTTTGCCAATGCATAAATTCATCGATATCAGCTTGCAGCAAATAACTTTTAATAGGGTCGAGGTTGTCGAGATACTGGGCCAGATATCGCTGAGACAGGTCGTCATCAATATTTTGGCCGCGGTAGTGGCGGGTCGCCAGTCGATCAAACACTTCTCGATACAGTGCTGTGTGTTGAGCCTGCTTTTCTATGGGTACTAATTTGTCGTTGGCCCCAGTTGTTTCTATCGCCGCGCTTGTAAACCCGGTTACAACAATAAGGATGATGGCACTAACAATGGTTAGCAGGATGGCGGCAAGTGCTCGCGGCATATTAAATTTCCTTTTATTGACCCTAGAGAGTTTACCAGAACCGTAATTTATGAATATAGGCTATTAACGATAGACCGCATGGGATCTAGTTAATTTCATTGCTGGGGCCTGTTGATATCGAAGGAGAGGTCTAGATCACTAAAGCATCCAATCCATGTATTTTTGCTGTGTCCTCTAATCTCAATTAGTGGACATAGGTGGACAGTAGAAAAACAGCCTGCTACAGTACATCCCAATGATTTAGCGACCTAACAAGCCGATGCCCTATGACAAAAGCATTTAACGCAACACCATTGTTTGATGCCCACAAAGCCTTTGTGCGGCTTCCCATGGGCATGGCTATGCTCGACGAGTATCCAGATTCAAAACAGTTTGTACAGAGTATTTGCGAAACCATTCCCGATGCTCGTGAAGACTTTCTGCATACTCAGGCCTTCCTTAGAAGTTACAGCAGAAAATCTGAAGCGACTTACCGTGGTTATCGCAATGAGGTCGAACGTCTGTTGCTGTGGGCTTGGACTGTTGCCAATAAAAGCGTTATCCAGCTTAAACGTCCAGATCTAGAGGCTTACTTTGATTTTGCCCATGGCCCAGCACCTGCCTGGGTGGGCGTTTCAGTACAGGATCGCTTTAAAATAATCGGCGGAGAGTCCCGTCAAAATAAAAATTGGCGGCCATTTGCTGCGAAAATCGCCAAGGAAGACCGTGCAGAAGCCGTATCTGAGGGGCAAACGGTAGAAACCAGCAGAGACGGGCACTTACTTTCCCATGAGGCGATGAAGATCTGCTATTCGGCGGTCTCCTGTTATTACGACTATTTAACCGACGAGGGCTATGCCTTTGGCAATCCGATACCGGCGATTCGTAAACAGTCGCCCTTTTTGATTAAAGGTGCGACCCAGAAAAACATTAAGCGCCTATCTGATTTACAGTGGGACTATGTTCTTGAAAGTGCTCAGGCCGCAGCCGATGGTTCGCCCGACCATGAGCGCACGCTATTTGTTATCGCCATGCTTAAAACCCTGTATTTAAGGGTATCTGAACTATCTGATAGAACTAACTGGCAGCCGGTTTGGAAGCATTTTTGGCAAGATAGCGACGGCAATAATTGGCTTAAAGTACTGGGTAAAGGCAATAAGATGCGTGATATTTCAGTGCCAAATGCCCTTTCACCCTATATTGACCGATACCAAAAATACCGCGCGTCTCTCAGTACCACCTTTGGCGTTAACTCCACGCTGGTATCTAAAAACCGTGGCGCTGGGGGCATGACCTCACGTCAGTTGCGGCGAATAGTCCAGCAGGCGTTTGATTTAGCCTATGAGCGCATGATGGCCGAGGGCTTTGGCGAAGAAGCCAAGGCATTGCGTGAGGCAACGACCCATTGGCTCAGGCATACTGGAGCCTCGCAGGATATCGCCACCAGACCACTAAAACATATGGCTGATGACTTGGGACATGCCAGTATGGGCACCACCGATCAGGTCTATATTCAGTCGGATATGAAGGAACGAGCACGGTCTGGAAAAGAAAGAGAAGTGTAATTAAATCAATATTATAAAATAATAACTTAAAGTAAATTATAACTATAAAGAGAAGCGCTTACTCGCACCTAGGGGGAAACAATGAGTATAGATTCACAGCTAGAGGCTCTAATACGGCCAGTGGCCAAGCTACTGTCTGATGCGGTGTTTTACCCCATCCATATTTTCAATCAAGATTTTCCCCTTATTGTACTGTGGCTGGCTGTCGCCTCATTGTGGTTTACCTTTTATTTACGCCTGATCAATTTCCGTGGCTTTAGCCATGCCATTGGGATTTTGCGTGGCTCCCACGCTGGCGGCAACAAGACCGGTGAGATCTCCCATTTTAAAGCTCTATCCACCGCCATATCCGGCACCGTTGGCGTCGGCAATATTGGTGGCGTCGCTGTGGCCATTACCATTGGTGGTCCGGGAGCGGCGTTTTGGCTATTTATGGCAGGCTTTCTCGCTATGGCGACCAAGTTTGTCGAATGTACATTGGGTGTTAAATATCGCCGTATCAATGCCGATGGCTCGGTATCTGGGGGCCCTATGTATTATTTAGAGCGTTTTTTCCTCGATCGCGACTGGCCGAAAGTTGGCAAGCTATTAGGTAGCTTCTATGCTCTGGCTCTGGTGATCGGCTGCCTTGGTATTGGCAATATGTTCCAGTCCAATCAGGCCTACGTGCAAGTACTGAGCATCACCGGCGGCGAAGAGAGCTTTCTCTATGGCCGCGGTTGGTTATTTGGTCTGTTAATGGCCGGTACTGTGGGCCTAGTTATTCTCGGTGGTATTCGCTCCATTGCCAGTACCGCCTCCCGCATAGTCCCGGCCATGGCGGTGCTCTATGTTGTGTCCTCAGTGGTTATTATCGCCATGAGTGCAGAGCACCTGATCGGCGCTATTGCGCTTATATGCAACAGTGCGTTTACCTGGACCAGCGCTCAGGGTGGCATGGTCGGCGCCATTATTATTGGCTTTCAGCGTGCCCTATTTTCCAATGAAGCCGGTATTGGCTCGGCATCGATTGCCCATTCGGCGGTGATGACCGACGAACCTGTCACCGAAGGGCTAGTGTCCCTGCTCGAGCCATTTATCGATTCCATGGTTATCTGCACGCTCACCTCTCTCGTGATTGTGACCACGGCTATCCCCAATGGTCTTCTGGATGATGGTCGTGGGCTGGAAGGTATCGCTCTCACCTCGGCGGCATTTGCCCATCATGTGAGTTGGGCGCCCTATGTTATTGCTATCGCCGCCCTGCTCTTTGCATTCTCAACCACTATAGCTTGGTCCTATTATGGGCTTAAAGGCTGGACCTATTTGTTTGGTGAAGGGGCTGTGACTCAGCTGGTTTTCAAAACTGTGTTCTGCAGTTTTGTCGCCATTGGCTGCATGATTCAACTGACGGCTGTGTTGGACTTTTCCGATGCCATGGTATTCTTAATTTCAATTCCAAATATCATTGGTTTATACCTCTATGGCCCCGAAATAAAGCGCGATCTTGAAGCCTATTTGCTAAAATTCGACAAGCGATAACCTCGGGAGATAAGCAATGGCAGCAAGCAGAGTAAAACTAAAAATAGGCATACTCCAGACAGACGATGTAGTGCCTCATCTGGCCGAAAAATATGGTGAATATCCGGCCATGTTTCAACAGCTTCTGAGTGCCGCTAATGACGACCAAAAGGTCGATCTAACATTTCAGAACTACGCCGTTAACGCCGGTATTTATCCAGCAGATATCGATGAGGTGAACGCCTATATTATCACTGGCAGCAAAAGTAGCGTCTATGATGATGTGCCTTGGATTATCGAGTTGGCTGAATTTGTTAGAAGGTTACACAGCCATAAGAAAAAAACAGTTGGCATTTGTTTTGGTCATCAAATGGTAGCCCAGGCTCTGGGCGGTGAAACCAGTCTGTCTTCAGCAGGTTGGTCGTTGGGAGTCAAAACCACTACGCCTACGGGCTCAAACCTTCTTGGCACTGAGCCGTTTAATATTATCTACAGTCATAAAGACCAGATTACTAAGCCGGTAGAAGGTGCTGTTGTTTTGGCTAGCACAGACACCTGCCCTATCGCTGCCACCAGCTTAGGTGAGCATATATTGACCTTTCAGGGACACCCTGAGTTTTATGAGAATTACACCTCTGAGCTATACGAGTTCCGCCGAGAGAACTATCCGCCAGAGATTTACCAAAAGGCAATGGACTCGTTTCAAGACAATGTCGACCAGTCCTTGGTGGCTAAAATGCTGATTGATTTTTGTTTGGCTTGAGCCCAACCCCTGAGATATTGCGCTGAGCTCAATATGACAGCGTGTTGTTGTCATCGAGCGCAGTGAAGGATCTAAACCCTCAGGCTTTAATAAGGCCTATCCCCATCGATCACAATGCGTTCAAGGCTGCGATGCGCGGGGAAGTAATCATTGATAGGCTTGTGCTGAGTGCTGCGATTGTCCCACATAGCAATGCAATCAACATCCCATGAAAAGCGGCAGGTATATTCTGGCGTAATGCAGTGCTGATATAAAAATGCCAGTATCGCTCGGCTCTCATCGGCGGGCAGCCCGACAATATGGGTGGTAAATAGCGCATTCACAAAGATCACTTTTTTACCGCTTTCAGGATGTGTGCGTATCACCGGATGTACAACTGGCGGGTTATCTGCAACCGCTTCGGCTAGACGCTCGCGACCACCCTCCTCGGCCAGGCTATCTTTGAACCCATAAGAAAAATCATGCACCGCATCCAGGCCGCTGAGAAACGCTTGCATCTGCGGTGATAAACCATCGTAGGCGGCGGTCATACTGGCAAAGCATGTATCACCCCCTTTCTCTGGAATAATCTTTGAGCGCAGCACGGTTCCCATTGGCGGGTGCAGTCGAAAGGTCATATCACTGTGCCAGCATTCTATTTTGCTGGGTTTTTCAGCGGTGCTTTCGAGGATTGTAATCTCTGAAAAGCCCGGCACAGTTGCATAGGCCGGATGGCTCTGTAATGGACCAAAAGACGATGCCAAGGCATGCTGCTGGGCAGGTGATACATTTTGATTGCGAAAGAAAATTGCCTGGTGCTCGATCAGCATGGCTCTAATGGCGTGATAGTCATCTGAAGTCAGGTCAGAGGTAAGGTCAATGCCAGTTATTTCAGCGCCAAGGGCACCGGCTATGGGTTTTGCTTTCATGGTCTGCTCTCGATCAAGCTATTATTTTAAGGAGTCGCGCAACTGTAATGCGGCGCTGTCTTGGGGGAATGCTAACACTAGTTGTTGGGCAAAGTCCCTCGCCTCTGCTCGCTGGCCTAAATCGCGACTAATGGTGGCCAGCGCAAAGAGTAAGTTTCGATTCTGTTGGTCATTGGCCAGAGCGCGAATCATCACCTCCACCGCCTCTCTGCCACGCCCCTGTCCATTCAGCGCAATGCCATAGACATAGCTGTAGTGGCTTATCTCTGAGGCTAGTGCTGCCGCCTGAGCTAAGCTCTTGAGGGCCGCCGCATTTTGCTTGCCTCTGATCTGCGCCAAGCCAAGACTGTGCAGCACCGTGGCATTATTACTATCTGCGGCCTGAGCCTGCAATAACTGTTCAAGCGCCCTCTGCTCCCGCCCCTGCACACGATACAGATCAGCGAGATTTAACCTTGCCGGAACCGATTTTGAGTCGAGCCTTAGTGCATGCTGATAGGCTTGTTCGGCCTGTTGATAAGAGCCCTGAGCCATATAGACAGCGGCAAGATTAAGCTGGCCATTGGGCATATCGGCGTTGGCCATCAGCGCCTCAATGTAGCGGGCAATATTTTTATCCAGACCAGCTTGCTGGAAGGCATCCAGTCCGCCAATACCCATCAGTAAGCGGGTTGCTTCCAGTCGTACCGATCTCACCGGATCCCTTAGCAGTGGCGAGATATCCTGCCAGCGCTGCTGCAAGGGTAAAAATGACAGCGCATTGAGAGCACCTATGCGCAGCAGCGGCTTGTCACTTTTCAGTTGTTGTTGGGCGGCGCCATAACTGGCCATATTGGGGTGATTGTGCAGCAGGCCCAGAGCCGTGGCTCTAGCCATGTTGTTAACTGTAGCGTTGTTGGCTAGATCAATTAGTTGCTGATTGGCATCTGGTGCATTGGCTCTACCCGCATAGATAGCCAGAGCAGCAGGGTCTGGGCTGCTAGTTTGTTTGCCCAGCCAGCTTTCGATAGCCGAAATAGACCAGCTGGTCTGCTGGTCGGTATGACACATATTGCAGGCATTGGGGGCATCAATCTGTGCCGCAATATCTGGTCTTGGCACGCGCATGCTGTGGTCGCGGCGGGTATCTACACCCATATAGACAGTGGCTGGCATATGGCAATTTACGCACTGTGCACCGGTGCTGTCAGCCTGTTGGTGATGGTGATGTTTCGGCGTGTTGTATGTCTCAGGCGCATGACAACCCACGCAGAGAGCATTGCCTTCAGCTTTTAATTCCAGGCTGTGGGGGTTGTGACAGTTACTGCAGCTAACGCCGCGCTGATGCATTTTGCTCTGTAAAAAAGAGCCATAGACATAGACTTCATCTCGAATTTGCCCATCTGCATGATAGAGCCCCTGCTCCAGAGTTTGCAGCTGGTAATGATCTAAAAATGTCTTGTCCTCAGAGTAATTATTAATCGGCGACGAGCTTATTTTGCTGCGTCTTGAATGGCAGGCAGCACAGGATTCAATCTCAGTAGTAGCACCCTGGTGGGGGTCGCCCTGAGGATTGGCGATACTCGTACCCTTGGCAATCACCCAATTAAGCTGTTCAGAATACTGCACTTGCAGACCGTTATCATCGCCTTTACTGCCGGATCTCGCCCAGTCAGCATGCTCAGCGCCGGGGCCATGGCAGGACTCGCAGGCAACATTCACCTCAGACCAGGCCGTGGCAAAGGTGTCGGTATCCATAGAGTAGTTTTTTTCGAGGCCGGTGGAATGGCATTCGGCACAGCGGGTATTCCAGTTGTAATAGGCACCGGTCCAGTGGAGGCTTTCACCAGGCAGGCCCAGATCATTGGGCATCAATTGGTACCAGCGTTGACCGCCCTGCTCTTTTGGGCGGCTATCCCAGGCTATGGTCAGCGCCTGCATACGACCGTCATCAAACTTAATCAGATATTGCTGGAGGGGCTCTACGCCAAAGGTGTAATCAATCTTAAAGTTCTGGTACTCGCCATTGGCACCCTGTGTATTGATATAAAAGGCGCTGCCTTTGCGGGTAAAGGTCGAGCGCACGCCCTGGTGGGTAAAGGTTGCATCGTTGAAGTCACCGAGCACAGTCTCGGGGGTAGCGACCTTCATAGCCCAGTCATGGTGAGAGCCCTGCCATTGCGCCAGCTCTTGTTCATGACAGCCTGCGCACTGTTCCGTACCCACATAGGATGTGGCCTGGCTATGGCTTGCGAGAAGCAGTAGCGCCAGGCAGATAGACAATAGAGGAGAAGCTAAGTCACGCACAGGGATCGGATTCTTATAATAGTTTAAGGGCTTTCTATACCGCTATTCTAAGCGCAAATTAGTCCCTCTGTAACCCATCATTAGCTATACATTTAGCAGTAGATGCTCACGCTCCCAAGAGGAAATCACCTGGTTAAACTCTTCAAACTCGACCAGCTTGATCGAGGTGTAAAGCTGAATAAACTTCTCGCCAAATAGATCGATAATATCCTGATCTTCTTGCAGTCCGCGTAAGGCCTCTTCCAAGGTTCGTGGCAGTGCCAGCTCTTCTTCATAGGCATTGCCCTCAAAGGCGTCCGAGGGCTCGATTTTATTCTTCATCCCCAGATAGCCGCAGGCTAATGTGGCGGCAATCGACAGATAGGGATTTACATCGGCGCCGGGAAAACGGTTCTCAATTCGGTAGTTCTTGGCCGCAGCATCGGGCACACGCAGGCCAGTGGTGCGATTATCCCAGCCCCAGTGCAAATTAATCGGTGCAGATACCTCGCGGGTAAAGCGCCGGTAAGAATTAACATTAGGAGCGAAGAAACTCATCATAAACGGCGTGTACTTCTGTAGCCCGCCCAGATAATGATAAAACGCCTGACTGTACTCACCCTCTTTGGTAGCAAAGATATTACTGCCATCGGCGCTTGCAATCACGCTCTGATGAATATGTTTCGCCGAACCCGGCTCAGAGGCCATGGGTTTGGCCATAAAGGTGGCATAGATATCATGCTTAAGCGCGACTTCTCGAACCATGCGCTTAAAGGTAAATACCTGATCCGCCAGCGCTAGGGCATCGCCATGGATAAAGTTGACTTCCAGCTGGGCCGCACCTGACTCATGGATCAAGGTGTCGATATCCAGTCCCATGGCTTCACCATAGGCATACATATCTTCGACAAAGGGCTCAAACTCATTGGCGGCATCAATACTGTAGGACTGACGAGCAGTTTCTGGACGCCCAGACCGGCCGATTGGTGGCTTGAGAGACATATCTGGATTGGTATTGCGCTCTACCAGATAGAACTCCATTTCGGGGGCAATCACCGGCGTAAAGCCCTCTTTCTCATAGAGCGCCAGTACACGCTTAAGTACAGCTCTGGTACTAAAAGGATGGGGAGTGCCGTCTTTGGCATAGCAGTCGTGAATAATCTGGCCGGTGGTTTCATTGGCCCAGGGCACCAAGCGGGCAGTGCTGGCATCGGGCTCGAGAAGCATATCCCCGTCAATAGTATCCAACAGCTCCCAGTAATCATCTGAGTACTCGCCGGTAACAGTCTGGGCCAAAATGCCCTCTGGTAAGCGGCTGTCCTCTTTAAGGAATTTCTTGGCGGGAATAAATTTGCCTCGGGCATTGCCTGTCATATCGGGAACCAGACATTCTACTTCAGTGATTCGGTTCTCTTTAAGCCAGTTTTCAATCTCAGTCTGCGACTGCATACAGCACCTGTTTGAATGGGTTACTTTTAATTTTATTGAATAATTGTTCAAATATTATTGAATTATTATTCGAAAACATCATAATGTCAATCTTAGAATTACCTTTAAGGTGATGATGTGAGCTCTTACTACAGCGCCAGCACAAACAAATCCTTGTCTTTTGATTCCCTTGAGGGTCAGGAGCTAGCCGATATATGCATCGTAGGCGCCGGCTATACTGGCCTCTCCTCCGCCCTTCATTTGGCAGAACGGGGCTATAAAGTCATCGTTATCGAAGCGGAAACGGTTGGCTTTGGTGCCTCCGGCCGCAACGGTGGTCATGTAGGTATTGGTCAGCGGCAGGATCAGCAATACCTTGAAGCAAAGTTTGGTCGCGAAGTTGCCAGCACTCTGTGGGATATGAGCCTAGAGGCTGTGGACACAGTTAAAGATCTTATTCAAAAGCACAGAATCAAATGTGATCTTAAGCATGGCAATGTGCACTTTGCCCATCGCACCAAATACCAGCGGGAGTTGGAAGAGGAGGTCGACTTTTTGCACGACCGCTATGGCTTCGATCAAATGGAATATGTACCTAAAGAGCGCCTCTCAGAGGTTATCGACAGCCAGGCCTACCATGGCGCGCTGGTCGACCGAGCATCAAAACACCTGCACCCCCTGAATTTCCTGCTGGGTATGGCCGAAGCCGCTACTCGCGCTGGGGTGGTGATCTATGAGCACTCGCGTGTAACCAGCTATGCAGGCACCCCTGTAGTGGTGAAAACCGATCGGGGTCAGGTAACCGCCAGCGAAATGATACTGGCCTGCAATGGCTATATTAAAAAGTTAGAGCCACAGATTAATGGCTATATTATGCCCATCAATAATTTTGTACTTACCACCGAACCGCTGTCCGATGAGCTTGTAAAGCAAATCGCCCCGCTGGACACGTCCATGTCGGATAGTCGCTTTGTCATTAACTACTGGAAGCTTTCCGGCGATAACCGGCTTATATTTGGTGGTGGCGAGAACTACCGGCGTAACTTTCCTGCCGATATTAAAGGCTTTGTACGCAAGTATATGCTGCAGATTTATCCGCAGCTGGCGGATACCAAAGTCGACTATGGCTGGGGTGGTACGCTGGCCATAACACTCAATCGCCTCCCCCACTTTGGCCGCCTGCAGAGCAATATCTGGTTTATGCAGGGTTATTCCGGCCATGGTGTGCCCACAGCTACCTTTGCCGGCAAACTGATTGCTGAAGCCATTTCGGGCAAGCTCGAGCGCTTTGATTTAATGGCCAACTTGCCGACCCATAAATTTCCCGGCGGCACATTGCTGCGCTGGCCCGGCATGGTCGCCGGTATGCTCTATTACGCACTGAGGGATCGTTTCTAATGACCAGTTTACGCAAGACAGAATCAAGGGCGCAGCCAGTACAAAAACGCGCCCAAGAGCGCCGCAATCTTATACTGGGTGTTACTGCCGAGCTGCTTGAGGAAGTGGGGCAGGATGATCTGACCACCATTCTCGTGGCCAAGCGAGCTGGCGTGTCTGTGGGCACGCTGTACCATTATTTTCCCAATAAATACGCCATTATGTACGCCCTCGCAGAGCAATGGGTGGGCGAGATGGATGTGGCGCTGCAAGTGCTTGAGGCCGAGCCAGTTGAGAGTTATAGCGTTAAACGCTTTGTAGAGGGCAGCGTTGAGCGCATGCTGGCGGTCTATACCAATCAGCAGGGTTTATTGCCGCTGGTGCAGGCTATGTATGGGGTGCCGGAGTTAAAAGAGCTGGATCTCATTCATGATGAGCTGATTATTGCTTCAATGGCGCGCATGTTTAAGCGCATGGATATCAGCAGCAAAGCCCATGAGCTGGCGCGCTTGGGGCGCACCTACCTTGAATTGAGTCATGCCTTGATTATTGTGGCGCTGAATCAGAATAAAGCGGATGCGGAGAAAACGTTGGGTGAGTTAAAGTTTTTGAATCTTTCATTGCTGGAAAGGGCTAAGAGTCAGTTTTGAGTGCGGTTGTGGCGGCGTGAGATCCTTCGGTCGCTTTGCTCCCTCAGGATGACAGGTTGGTATGCAGCCTCAGGATGACAGGTTGGTTTGCAGTCTCAGGATGACAGGTTGGCTTGTGTCGTCCTGAGTGTAGCGAAGGACCTCAATAACTCGGCACCAACCCCCAGCATTCCATCTAACAATATGGTTTAAATAATCGGCATAAATTATTGATTTTAAACAGTTACCGAGCCTTTTCCCGCATAGTCACAAACTCTTCAGCGGCAGAAGGATGAATCCCCACTGTGGCATCAAAATGCGCCTTAGTCGCCCCAGCCTTAAGTGCAATACCCATACCCTGAATAATCTCAGCCGCATGCTCTCCCACCATATGACAGCCAACCACCTTGTCAGAGGCGCCATCGACAATTAATTTCATGGTTATTCGGTCAGGACCGCCACCCAGAGTTTGCAGCATAGGCTTAAAGTCAGAGACATAGACCGCAATATCACTATATTCCGCCCTCGCCTGCTCTTCGCTAAGCCCCACAGTACCGAATTCTGGCTGACAGAACACGGCGGTAGGAATATCGCTGTAATCAATCTTAGCCACCCCTTGACCAAACAGATGATCGACCAATACCATCGCTTCCTGAATCGCCACGGGCGTTAGCTGCACCCGATCAATCACATCACCCAGCGCATAAATGCTGGGCTCTGCGGTAGCAAAATGATCATCGACGGCAATAGCGCCATTGTTGCGGACCACCACATTGGTGGTTTCCAAGCCGAGATTTGCAGTATTGGCGACACGACCAGTAGCATAGAGCACCAGCCCGGCAGCCATATCAGCCTGAGTATTTAGCGCAACACATAGGCCGTTATCTGTTTTGGTTATCCCATTAACCTCGGTATTGAGATGGATATGAACGCCCTTGGCGATCATGCCCTGTTGAATTTTGTCGCTCATTTCGCGATCAAATGACTTGAGTAACTGGTGCCCACGGTAGACCAGATGGGTCTCAACCCCAAGTCCATTTAAAATACCTGCAAACTCCACCGCAATATAGCCGCCACCCACTACCACAGCAGTCTTGGGCAGTTCGTCGAGAAAGAACATCTCATTGGAGCTAAGCGCATATTCACTGCCGGGAAACTCAGGAATATAGGGCCAGCCGCCGGTGGCTATCAATATGGTCCGCGCACTATAGGTGTCGCCATTGACTGACACTTGGTGGGGCCCAGCAATGGTGGCGCGACCATCGTGTAGATCGGCACCGCTATTATCGATTAGGCTGTTATAGATACCATTAAGGCGCTCTATCTCGGCGGTTTTATTGTCGCGCAGCGTCGCCCAGTCTAACCTAGGTGTCTGGGGAACCGTCCAGCCAAAGCCAGTACTGGCATGAAATAGCTCGGGGAACTGGGAGGCATAGACAAATAATTTTTTAGGCACACAGCCCACATTGACGCAGGTGCCACCCAGATAGCGCTCTTCTGCAACAGCGACTTTCTTGCCTTTGCTGGCCGCCATACGCGCCGCCCGCACACCGCCAGATCCGGCGCCGATAACAAATAGATCGTAGTCAAAACTCTCGCTCATACCTAACCCTCAAATCCGTACTCTCAAATCCGTTACTAGGACTCATTATTCTTGTTAATCACCCCTTCCAGCTTGCTGTCAGGGTTATTAAACCAAGTGAGTTTACTTTGCAGGCTCACCACATGGCCGACAATAATTAGGGTCGGGGCCTTGGGGCCAGCCTCGCGAACAATGCTGGGCAAAGTATTCAAATCACCGGTAAATACCTGCTGTGCATCAGTAGTACCCTTCTCAATTAGTGCTGCCGGCGTACTGGCATCCAAACCATTATCTATAAGCCCCTGGCAGATAGCTTCCATGCCACTTAACCCCATATAAAAAACCAAAGTTTGATTGGGCAGCACCAGTTCGGGCCAATTTAAATCTCGTTTGCCGCCGCGCATATGACCGGTAATAAAGCGCACCGACTGAGCATGGTCACGGTGAGTCAGCGGAATACCCGCATAGCTGGCACAGCCAGACGCTGCTGTAATTCCGGGCACCACCTGAAACGAAATACCGTGCTCGGCCAGTGTTTCAATCTCTTCGCCGCCGCGACCAAAGATAAACGGATCACCGCCCTTAAGCCGCACCACACGATTGCCCTCAAGAGCATAGTCGACCAGCTTCTGGTTAATATTATCTTGAGTTACCGGATGGTCCCCGGCGGTTTTGCCCACATAGATACGCGTGGCATCACGGCGCACCAGATTTAGCACCTCGGGGGATACCAGCCGATCGTAGAGTACAATATCTGCCTGCTGCATCAGGCGCAGCGCCTTAAAGGTCAGCAGATCAGGGTCACCTGGACCACCGCCCACTAGGTAGACCTCGCCGGTTTTAAATTCCTCGGCGCTCTCAAGCTTGTCAGCTAAAAGGCGTTCAGCCTCATCGAGATTATTGGTATAGGCCTGCTCAGCAATAGGCCCGTAAAACACCTCTTCCCAAAAGGCCTTGCGATCAGCGCCATTGGAAAACTTGTCTTTAACCCGCTCGCGAAAGCTTCCGGCCAAGGCGCCTAGTTTGGCCATGCCAGCAGGCAGCAAGCTTTCAAAACGGGTGCGCAGCAAGCGCACTAATACAGGTGCATCACCACCGCTAGAGATGGCCACCTGAATAGGTGAACGGTCGACAATGGACGGGAATATTACTGTTGAGAACCCAGGATCGTCCACTACATTAGAAAGCATATTGGCCGCCTGAGCATGTTCGGATACCAGACGGTTTAGGTCGCGGTCATTGGTTGCGGCAATGACCATCACTGTATCTGGGTAGGCTAAAAGATGCTTGTGTTGGTAGGATGCAGTGATGAGCTCAAGGCCATTACAGCCGTCAACACTATCTTTTGCATCCATCTCCAGCAGGTCTGGGCAGTAGTCTTTGGCGATAATGGTGATGAGTGCGCCGGCTTCCTGAACAAGGCGAACTTTGCGCAGGGCGATTTCACCGCCGCCTACCACAACAATGCGGCGGCCTTTGAGGTTGTGAAAAAGTGGTAGGTAATCCATGGGGTTTGTTGCTGGCTCCTAGAGATCCTTCGCTTCGCTCAGGATGACATGTTTTTGTTTGGGTGGGTCCGTCTGGGGTAATCCCCCTGAGCTCGATCATCCCTCTATATTCGGTGATCCCTTCTACAGCATCACCAGGTCCTTCGGTTCGCTTTGCTCTCTCAGGATAACCCTACTCTATAAGGCAATAACCGTTTGCCCGCTCATCAATGGTTGCAATACCTCAGGAATCGCAATTGACCCATCGGCTTGCTGATAATTCTCCATCACTGCCAGCAAGGTCCGGCCAACAGCTAGACCAGACCCATTTAGAGTATGCAATAACTCAGGCTTCCCCTCAGCATTTCTAAACCGCGCTTTCATACGGCGCGCCTGAAAATCCGCAAAGTTAGAACAGGAAGAAATTTCGCGGTACTTCTCTTGGGAAGGCAACCAGACCTCAATATCGTAGGTTTTGGCCGCAGAAAAGCCTAAGTCGCCACCGCAGAGAATCACAGTGCGGTATGGCAGCTCTAGTTTCTGCAAAATAGCTTCCGCATGGCCGACCAACCCTTCTAATGCATCCCATGATTCTTCAGGGCGCACAAACTGCACCATCTCCACCTTCTCGAACTGATGCTGACGAATCATACCGCGGGTATCGCGACCATAGCTGCCAGCTTCACTTCTAAAACAGGGGGTAAGAGAGACAAACTTAATCGGCAGCTCATCGACAATCTCATTGCGGTAGATATTGGTAATAGGTACTTCCGCCGTTGGAATCAGATAAAACTCTCGTTCATCTTCCAACTTAAATAGATCCTCCTCAAACTTGGGCAGCTGGCCGGTGCCGTAAAGAGACTCACGGTTAACAATATAGGGCACATAGACCTCTTCGTAGCCATGCTCCTGAATATGGGTATTTAGCATAAACTGCGTCAGCGCCCGGTGCAGGCTAGCCAGTCCGCCGCGCATCTGGGAAAAGCGTGAACCGGTAATTTTAGCGGCAGTATCAAAATCTAAACCATTGAGGGCATCGCCCAGGTCCACATGGTCTTTAACCTCAAAATCAAAACTCTTGGGCGTGCCCCAGCGACGCACTTCCACATTGTCGTCTTCATCATTGCCCGCAGGCACAGAGGTGTGAGGAATATTGGGAATACCTTGCAACAGTGCATCCAACTCTTCCTGCACAGTCGCCAGCGCAGCATCCGCCGTCGCTGAATCGTTCTTAAGCTGCTCTCCTTTGGCCTTTAATGGCTCAATATCTTCACCCTTGGCTTTGGCCGCGCCAATCAGCTTACCCATGGTTTTGGAGTAAGCATTGCGTTCCTGTTGCAGCGCCTCGGCCGCCAACTGCAATTCTTTGCGCTGGGCTTCCAGGGCCGTAAAAGCACTGGTATCCAAGTCGTAGCGCTTGATAGCCAGGCTTTCGGCAACGGCATCTAAATCCGAACGTAAAAGCTTCGGGTCGAGCATGGTAACTTCCTTAAAATTAAATCAAAAACGAACGTGTTAGCCAGACCGCAATCGCGACTGCCGCCAAGCATAAAACAACGGTACCCAGCGCATAAACCAGCGCCATTAACAGGTCGCCATTTTGCCACAGACCAAGGGCATCAAGCGAGAATGTTGAAAAAGTAGTAAAGGCTCCGAGAAAACCCACCATCAAGATACTGCGCATCTCCGGTGGTAACACGGCCTTCTCTACAATCACCACAAATAAAATGCCCATAATAAAGCTGCCCAGCACATTCACCGTCAGCGTGGCATAGGGAAACCGGTGACTGGCCGCATCAAACAGCAATGTACTCACGGCATAACGCGCCATAGCCCCCAAAGCGCCGCCAACGGCGACAGCAATCCAATTTATCACGGGTTAATCCTTATCTGTTTGCTGTTGAGAATCCAGCGACCGCAGGTATGCCAGCTTCTCGCTAATTTGTTTTTCCAGGCCATTATCGGTCGGGAAATAATACTGTTTATCCGCCAGCTCATCGGGCAGATAACGCTCCCCAGCCGCATAGGCGTCCTGTTCATTGTGGGCGTATCTATAATCCTTACCGTAATCCATCTCTTTCATCAGCTTGGTCGGCGCATTGCGCAGATGCATCGGCACCTCGTAACTGGGCAGCGACTGCACGTCGGCCATGGTTGCCTTAAAGGCGCTATAGACCGCATTGCTCTTGGCGGCAACGGCACAGTAGGTCACCGCCTGAGCCAAGGCCAACTCACCTTCCGGGCTGCCGAGGCGCTCTTGAATATTCCAGGCATTTAAAGCCAACTCCAGCGCCCGAGGATCGGCATTGCCAATATCCTCAGTGGCAATACGCGCCACGCGGCGCGCAATATACAGCGGATCGCAGCCGCCATCCAGCATACGGCACAGCCAATACAACGCCGCATCGGGGGAAGAGCCACGCACCGACTTATGCAGAGCAGAAATTTGATCATAAAAATACTCACCGCCCTTATCAAAGCGCCGCGTGTCACCCACTAATACCTGCTCCAGCACAGCCGCATCAATTACCGCAGCATCGTCCTGATCCGTTGCCAAGTCATTGGCAATCTCTAACAGATTCAGCGCGCGCCGAGCATCACCATCTGCCGCATTGGCCAATAAATCCAATGCCGCCTTATCCAGCTGTAACTTGCCTGTGCCCAGACCAGACTCGCCATCCGCCAGAGCCTGCTGAATCACAATCTTAATTTGCTCTGCATCCAAACTCTTCAGCACATAGACCCGACAGCGCGAGAGCAATGCATTATTTAACTCAAAGGACGGATTCTCGGTAGTGGCACCAATAAACACCACAGTGCCATCTTCAACAAAGGGCAAAAATGCATCCTGCTGCGACTTATTAAAACGGTGTACCTCATCCACAAACAGAATAGTTTTACGGCCACGCAGATCACGCTGCTCCTCCGCCTTGGCAATCGATGCCCGAATCTCCTTCACTCCAGATAGTACTGCCGAAATACTCTCAAAGTGTGCATCGGCAGAGGCCGCAATAATCTTTGCCAAGGTGGTTTTGCCCACTCCAGGCGGACCCCAGAAAATCATCGAGTGCAGAGTTTCACTCTCAATCGCCTCACGCAAAGGCTTGCCCGGGCCAATTAGATGCTGCTGACCATAGAAGCCATCAAGCGTACTGGGCCGCATACGCGCCGCCAGCGGTTGATACACCTGTTGACTAAACAAGTCAGTCATTGCGAATCACATCAATGCCTCCAGGAATATCAAATACAAACAACTCAGCGGGTAGCCCTGGATTGTAAACTACCTCAGACAGCGTAATGCGCGTTACCTGCCCCAGATTATCAGTCAGCGACATCCCAGTAGGAACCGCATTAAAAAAGCTAATTTGCAGCGACGAAAATAAACTACCGCCCTGCTCAGGCGTAAGCTCAAATACGCCTTCCGATGATTCCAAAATGAAGTAAGCGCTGTCCAGCTCATCCAAATTGCCAGAAAACAACATGGCGGGCGTGGACTCAATATTGGCGTCAAAGGGTTGAATAATTACCTGCTCAAGGTCGGGGTCATACAGCCAAAGTGTTACACCATCCGAGATCACCTGCTGGGGCATAGGCTCAGAAACAATCCAGCGCAGGTTATTGGGTTGGGCAACTTGAAACAGACCTGTAGAGGTTTGCATCTCAAAGCCATTGGCGTCGGTGATCTGTTGCTCGAACTGGGCTGACAGACTAGTGATGGGTTGCAATAGATCGCGCAGCTGTTGGATATCTTCTGGGGTGCCACCGGCTTGGGTGTTGAAGCTGGCCAGCAGGCATAGAGTTGCAGCGATGGATTTGATTCGGCGCATATTGGTTTTGTCTCGGGGGCTAGGGACTTCATGTCGGTATAGGTGGAGTTTACAGGGTTTGGGGTGGCCACACTAACTACTAGTGCTGACGGAGCTCGAGAATTTGTTGTCGAGCTCCCAGCTGAGATTCCTTATTACGAACGCGGCGACAATATCTCGCGACTACCATTACTACTCATAGGACTGACCACACCCGCCGCCTCCATCTGCTCGATCAGCCTGGCCGCTCTGTTATACCCCACACGCAACTTGCGCTGTACGGATGAGATTGAGGCTTTACGACTCTCCAGTACAAAGGCTACGGCCTCATCGTACAGTGGATCAGACTCTGGATCGCCACTGCCCTCATCACCGCTGCCTGAATCAAATCCGGGTACGGCTATGGAGGCGGTTGAGGCTTCGTCGGTTATTTCGTCGAGATAGTTGGGTGTGCCGCGACGTTTCCAATCGGCGACGACTTTGTGCACTTCGTGATCGTCGACAAAGGCACCGTGAATTCGTTCTGGCACGCTGGTGCCCGGTGGTAGATACAGCATATCGCCATGGCCGAGTAACTGCTCTGCCCCGCCTTGATCGAGAATGGTTCTGGAGTCAATTTTGGATGATACCTGGAAGGCTATTCTGGTCGGTACATTGGCTTTGATTAGGCCGGTGATTACATCGACTGATGGCCGCTGGGTGGCCAGTATTAGGTGTATGCCGGCAGCTCGAGCTTTCTGCGCTATTCGTGCGATTAGCTGCTCGACCTTTTTGCCGACGATCATCATCATGTCGGCAAATTCATCGATCACTACCACTATATAAGGTAGTGTCTCTAACGTGGGGGCTTCTGGTGCCTCTTGGGATTCGTCCCAGCCTACGGTCGCAGGATCAAATACCCACAGCGGGTCGGCAATGGGGTTGCCGGCTTTAATGGCATCTTCCACTTTGCGATTGTAGCCCGCGAGATTTCTTACACCCAGTGCGGCCATCAGCTTGTAGCGCCGCTCCATCTCGCCGACACACCAGCGCAGGCTGCCTGCGGCGTCTTTCATATCGGTGATAACGGGGGTTAATAGATGGGGGATGCCTTCGTATACCGACAGTTCCAACATCTTTGGATCGATAAGGATAAGTCTTACTTCTTCTGGTGAGGCTTTAAACAGTAGGCTTAACAGCATGGCGTTAATGCCGACTGACTTACCTGAGCCGGTGGTGCCCGCGACGAGCAGGTGAGGCATACGTGCTAGGTCCGCTACTGTGGGTATGCCAGCAATATCATTGCCCAGTGCTAATGTCAGTGGGGAGTTGGAGCGGTCGTAGGCCTCTGATGAGAGTACTTCGCTTAGACGCACCATCTCGCGCTTTTCATTGGGAATTTCTATGCCGACAACAGATTTACCCGGGATCACCTCTACCACGCGCACGCTTATTACGGCCATGGAGCGGGCTAAGTCTTTGGCTAGACCACTGATGCGGCTGACTTTCACGCCCGCTGCAGGTTGAATTTCAAATCGGGTTACCACTGGGCCCGGTAGCACTTCCACCACATCGGCTTTGATACCGAAGTCTTGCAGCTTTACTTCCAGCAGTCGCGACAGATGCTCTAATGACTCTGCGGAGTAGCCAGTGTCTTCGCTTTTGTCAGCGGGGTCGAGTAAGTTGATAGGTGGCAATGTGCCTACCAGTTCGCTATCGGCGAACAATGTCTGCTGCTTTTCACGCTCGATTCTGGGGCTGATAACGGGCTTGGCTTTGGGTGCCTGTATGGTTGGGGGCACGCGCTTTTGTTTGGTTTTCACCGCGGTTTCAACTTTGGTGATGCGCTGGGTCATGGCCTCAGCGGCCTGTTTCTTTTCTTGGTTGCGTATTTTGCGTGCGCTCATGGCGGTGCGGAAGCGGTCTATGCTGCTTATGGCCTTGAGGCCCAGCTGATCGATCAGGCGTATCCATGAGATATCGGCAAACACGGTTAGGCCAAATAGAAATAGTGCTAACAAGATCAGGGTGCTGCCGGTATAGCTAAATACCGCTAATGTGGCTTCGCCAATTTTGCTGCCGAGTATGCCGCCTATGCCGATGGGATAGCTGGTGGCCAGTTCGCCATATTGAATGCTGGCCAAGGAGGTGGCGCTAATCATCACTAGAGCAAAGCCGATAACGCGCAGGATAAAGGTAACCGAATCAAAGTTGTCGGCTTCGCGCAGAAAGTGCGTGCGCAGGATCTGCAATGCACGCAGGGCCAGTAGCACGGGGAACAGATAGGCCATCGCGCCAAATAAGGCATAGAAGACGTCTGCGACCCAGGCCCCTGCTGGGCCGACTAGGTTGGCAACCTCGGCGCGTGAGCCTGTGTGCGACCAACCGGGATCAGCTGAGGAGTAGCTGAGTAGTGCGAGCAGTAAAATAACGCAGAGTACGATCCAGCCGATAAGGGCACCTTCGGCAACCACTCTTTTGCTGCGCGAGTCGCCTTTGTCGTCCATCTGTGTGGATCTGTTCATTTTTGTTTTGTCGGTGCTCAACGGCGCAGGTCCCTGATATTTTTGGCGTGACCAATTGTAGCCTATTCTCTCGTAAACGCCATGCTGCTGGGGCTGATATTAGACAACTATCTAGGGTATATAAAAAAGCTATTTGGCGATGCTGCCAGTATTTATTATGATAGCGTCCATCATTTGTTACTGTCCTAGGTTTGCCCTGATAGCTATCCTTTAACCCTTATTATTGATTGAGATCCTCTATGTCTGAAATACAACATTATCCTCTGATTATTCTCGGTTCTGGCCCTGCTGGCTGGACTGCTGCTGTCTATGCCGCGCGCGCGAACCTTAGCCCGGTAGTTATCACCGGTATTCAGCAAGGCGGTCAGCTGACCACTACCACTGATGTGGATAACTGGCCCGGTGACCCAGATGGCGTGCAGGGTCCTGAGTTGATGGAGCGTATGCAGCGCCATGCTGAACGCTTTGATACCAAGACGATTTTTGATCATATTGATCAGGTTGACGTATCTGAGAAGCCTTTTAAATTGACCGGTTCAGCAAACTATACCTGCGATGCCTTAATTATTGCCACTGGAGCCTCGGCGCAGTATTTGGGTCTTCCCTCTGAGGAAGCCTTTATGGGCAAAGGCGTGTCTGCCTGTGCTACCTGTGATGGTTTTTTCTACCGCAATAAGAAGGTTGCGGTGATTGGTGGGGGTAATACGGCTGTTGAAGAGGCGCTGTACCTGTCTAATATCTGCTCTGAAGTAGTGCTGGTGCATCGCCGTGATGCCCTGCGCGCTGAAAAGATGCTGCAAGATAAGCTGTTCGAGAAAGAGAAGAATGGCAATATCAGTATTGAGTGGAACCATAATCTCGGCGAAGTATTGGGTGATGACGCGGGAGTTACTGGTGTTGAGTTATTTGAGACTAACTCTGGCGATAAGAAGCAGATCGATGTGGCCGGTGTATTTATCGCCATTGGCCATAAGCCCAATACCGATATCTTTACCGACAAGCTGGATATGAAGGACGGCTATTTAACCATTGCCGGCGGTCTGTCTGGCAATGCTACTGAAACCAGTGTCAAAGGCGTGTTTGCCGCGGGCGATGTGGCTGACCATGTCTACCGGCAAGCTGTCACCTCTGCCGGCAGCGGCTGTATGGCTGCGCTGGATGCTGAGAGATATCTCGACCAGTAGATGAATCTGCATTTACTGGATTCAGTTAAACCGCAATTTCCTGATCCTTGCACCGCTGCTGAGGAGCCCGACGGGCTTCTCGCAGTCGGTGGCAATCTCTCCCCCTCCACTATTAACGATGCCTATCGTCAGGGTATTTTTCCTTGGTTTAGCGATGACGATCCCATTCTGTGGTGGAGCCCAGCGACTCGCTGCGTGATTCGTCCTGAACAGTTTCATCGGTCTAAAAGCCTGCGTAAGTGCCTGCGGCAAAATAATTTTCGCGTTACTACCGATACCGCCTTTGAGCAGGTTATTGAGGCCTGTGCTGCCCCCAGAGGCGATGAGTTGGGCACTTGGATCATCCCTGAAATGATTGATGCTTACTGCGCGCTGCACCAGTTGGGTCAGGCCCACTCGGTAGAGGTCTGGGATCAGCAGCATCTGGTCGGTGGGATCTATGGTATCGCTGTGGGTGGAGTGTTTTGTGGTGAGTCTATGTTTAGTGGTGTGACTAATGGCTCTAAGATAGCGATGGCATATCTGTGTCATTGGTTAAGTCGCGCTGGTTTTAAACTGTTGGACTGTCAGATTGTTAATCCACATCTGCTGTCGGTTGGAGCTCAGGCTGTGGCGCGGGGTGATTTTCTTGAGGTGCTGTATGGCTGTCGTGATCGCGATTTGGGTTGGCCTGATAAAGAGCTGATATTTTAGAGATGATAATTGAGAGAGATCCTTCGCTGCGCTCAGGATGACAAGATAACGGGGTATTCTGTCACCCTGACCCCTGCCTTGTGCGTCTGAGCCCCTACCCTGTGTGCCTGAGCGCAGCGAAGGATCTAACCAACCCAAATTCACACCAACATTGAGTAACCCGTCACAATCAACTAGGCTTAAGACTATTGCCTTAATGACGTCCAGAGTATGACGAGAGATATCTCCCCTGACATTAGCAAGATCCGACTGCTGCTTACCGAGCCGCATGAGTGCAGTTACTTGGACGGCAAAAAAGCCACAACTGCCTTTGTCGATCCGGAACTTGAGATCGACACTGCGCTATATGGGCGTATGAGCGCTATGGGCTTTCGTCGCAGTGGCGCCTATCTCTACTCGCCAATGTGCCATAGCTGTAATGCCTGTGTGCCAGCGCGTATCCCTGTTGATCTGTTTAAACGCAATCGTTCACAGAAGCGCTGCTGGAGTCGCAACTCGGATGTCCAGGTTAATCAGCGCGATGCGATTGACTTAGAGGAGCACTACCCTATTTACGATCGCTATATTAGCGGCCGTCATCAGGAGGGGGACATGTACCCGCCGACGCGGGAGCAGTTCGATCAGTTTTTGGGTCATCCCTGGGAATGCACTAATTTTTTGGAGTTTAGGGTCGATGGCAAGTTGATAGGCTGTGCTGTCGTCGATGTGCTGCCCAATGCGCTTTCCGCTATCTATACCTACTTCGATCCGCTGGAATCACCCCGCAGTCTGGGTACCCTAGCAGTGCTATTTCAGATTAGCCTGGCGCAGCAATTGGGCATGGGATATCTGTATCTGGGGTACTGGATTGCCGACTGCCAAAAGATGAGCTACAAAACCAACTACAGGCCGCTTGAGTTACTGCAGGAAAATACTTGGCAGATAAGCGAATGACTTTGCTATGGCGGGCGTTTTAGGGCAAACTGCGCCCTTTTTTACAGGCATGAAAATAAGCGTATGGCGAAGGAAGAACATATTGAGTTTGAAGGCGAGGTTGTCGATACCCTGCCAAACACCACTTTCAAGGTCAAACTGGAAAATGGTCACACCATTATTGCCCATATCTCGGGCAAGATGCGTAAGCATTACATCCGTATTCTAACGGGTGACAAGGTTAAGGTTGAAATGACACCTTACGATCTGACCAAGGGCCGCATTACTTTCCGCGAGCGCTAGAGACTGAATCAAAAACGAGATAGCAGATTACCTCTGACTATCTCGCTGTGTTTATCAAGCGGCCCTCTAATTAAGCAGGCACTGCTGTCTTTGGCTCTGTTGCTACCACCAGCTCGTTATCTTCGACACTGATAAAGACGGTACCACCCTTCTCTGAAAGACCGCCAAACAAGACTTCCTCAGCCAGTGGCTTTTTGATCTTCTCTTGAATCAGCCTGTCCATCGGCCGCGCGCCCATTTTGGCGTCGTAACCATTGCTGGCCAGCCATTCGCGGGCCTCGTCATCAACATCGAGAAATACCTTCTTCTCATCGAGTTGCAGCTGCAGCTGGACCAGGAACTTGTCGACCACTGTTTTGATAACATCCATCGTCAACTCGCCAAACTGCACAATGCTATCGAGACGATTGCGGAACTCTGGAGTGAACATTTTCTTGATCGCTTCCATACCATCGGTTTGATGGTTCTGATCGGCAAAGCCCATTGACGCGCGACTCATTAACTCGGCACCGGCATTGGTCGTCATAATCAGGATCACATTGCGGAAGTCAGCTTTGCGGCCGTTATTGTCGGTTAATGTACCGTGATCCATAACCTGCAGCAGCAGATTAAATACATCTGGATGGGCCTTCTCGACTTCATCGAGCAGAATAACCGAATGGGGCTGTTTGTTGACCGCTTCAGTCAGTAGTCCGCCCTGGTCATAGCCCACATAGCCTGGAGGTGCACCAATAAGGCGTGACACGGTGTGGCGCTCCATGTACTCGGACATATCGAAACGCACTAACTCAACACCCAGAACATTGGCTAACTGACGGCTGACTTCTGTTTTACCCACACCGGTTGGTCCGGCAAATAGGAAGTTTCCAATCGGCTTGCTGCCATCTCGCAGTCCTGCGCGCGCTAACTTAATCGAAGTAGACAGTGCATCAATCGCCGGATCCTGCCCAAATACCACCATCTTGAGCTTCTCAGCCAGTCCTTTGAGCTGCGCCTTGTCCGAACTGGACACGCTTTTGGCGGGAATCCGCGCAATCTTCGAGATCACCAGCTCAATATCGCTGACACCGATGGTCTTCTTGCGTTTACTTTCAGGCTGCAGGCGCTGATAAGCACCGGCTTCATCGATAACA
This sequence comes from Porticoccaceae bacterium, assembly GCA_029242085.1. GTDB lineage: Bacteria > Pseudomonadota > Gammaproteobacteria > Pseudomonadales > Porticoccaceae > HTCC2207. The sequence goes on along the minus strand of JAQWUP010000035.1, from coordinate 1,357 downwards.
TCGATAGCTTTGTCGGGCAGAAAGCGATCATTGATATGGCGCGCAGATAACTCGGCGGCGATCTTAAGGGCCGGATTGGTGAACTTGAGATCATGGTGATCTTCAAAACGCGATTTGAGCCCTTTGAGTATCTGGTAGGTCTCATCAATGCTTGGCTCTGGCACATCAATTTTCTGGAAGCGACGTGACAGTGCATGGTCTTTCTCGAAGATACCGCGATACTCTTGATAGGTTGTCGAACCTATGCAGCGCAACTGTCCTGACGACAGTAACGGCTTGAGCAGATTTGATGCGTCCATAACGCCACCAGAGGCGGCACCCGCACCGATAATGGTATGAATTTCATCAATAAATAGAACTGATTTTTCCTTAGTCATCAGTTCCGCAATAATGCCTTTGAGACGCTTTTCAAAGTCACCGCGATACTTGGTGCCCGCTAGAAGCGAACCCATATCTAGCGAATAAACGGTGCTATCGAGCATCGGCTCCGGCACATTTTCTTCAATAATAAGTTTAGCCAGGCCCTCGGCGATAGCGGTTTTACCAACACCGGATTCACCCACTAACAATGGGTTGTTCTTGCGTCGTCGTATTAGTATCTGACTCACGCGCTCAACTTCTTCATCGCGGCCGATCAGAGGGTCTACCAGTCCGAGGCGTGCCTGCTCATTTAGGTTGACGGCAAACTGCTGCAGTAAGCTCTCCTCTTGGCCTTCGCCGCGAGCGCTCTCCTCACCGGTCGGCTCATGCTGATCCGGTCCCTGCTCGGCCTGATCGACATATTTGGAGATACCGTGGGAGATATAATTGACCACATCAATGCGCGCAACATTTTGCAGGCGCAGGAAATACACTGCCTGACTCTCCTGCTCGCTAAAGATGGCTACTACCACATTGGCGCCCATCACTTCACTATGATTGGCGGAGTTAACCTGAAAAACAGCGCGCTGCAAGACACGCTGAAAGCCGTGTGTGGGCTGCGTCTCTTGTTCTAACTGTGTTTCTGGAATGGTTGGCATTGTCGAGTCAATAAACTCGACCAGGTCCTGACGCAATATGGCTAAGTCAGCGCCACAGGCTTTGAGCACATTGGATGCAGATGCGTCGTCCAATAGTGCCAGGAGCAGGTGCTCTACGGTCATAAATTCATGACGTTTCTCACGTGCGTTTTTAAATGCCAGATTAAGGGTGACTTCAAGCTCTCTACTTAACATATCTATGACTCTTCGTCGTCGTTACAGGGTTCTACTTCACACAGAAGCGGATGCTGATGGTCCATCGAATACTGGTTTACTACTGCCGCTTTCGTCTCTGCTACATCTTCAGTATAGATGCCACAGACGCCCTTTCCCTCGGT
>JAQWUP010000025.1 GCA_029242085.1 Porticoccaceae bacterium | reverse complement strand
GCCGTAGCCAATAGTGCCTAAAAGCAGCGCGGCCAGTGTTATACGGGTGCCCAGTGCAACAAGCAGGCGTCGCTTGGAATTGCCCAGATCTTTCACCAGAAAATTGAGCCCGCTAAACAGGCTTATTAGCACAGCGATAAACAGTACAACGATAATAATCTTTAACAGCATGGTATTGACCACTCTTGTAAAAAGTTGGGATTTAAACACAGATGAACACTGAGCCTAAATTATCTACGCAGCGATTTCACTGGCAGCCCAATAAAAAATTATTGTTACTGAGTCTGTGCCTGTTTCCGTTACTGATAACCTTAGGCTTTTGGCAATTAGATCGGGCTGATGAGAAGCAGCGTATTCTCAATCAATACAATGCAAATCAGCAGTCAGCTCCAGCCACTATTGACGACTTATTGACTGATGCCAACTTGCAGTACCGCAGTGCTTGGATATTGGGGGAGTTAGATTCTAGCCGCAGGCTGATTCTCGACAATCGCGTTAAGAATGGTCGACCCGGTTATGAAATACTCGAAGCGCTCACTGTCGCCGGGTTGGACCAGCAGATATTGGTTAATCGAGGCTGGGTTGCCGCTTCCCTCGACCGCAATAGACTACCAGATATAGAGGCCGTCGTTGGCAGAGTTCAGCTGCGCGGCGCGCTTTATCAGACATTGGGCGGCTACCGTCACGATGATGGTATTACCCTTGTCGATCAATGGCCAGCTCGGGTTGGATGGGTTTCAGCTGCCCGCGCAGAGGAATTATTTGGCCAGGGTTTTTTCCCCTATCAGCTGCGTCTGGATCAAGACAGTCCGGGCGCACTGCAGACCGGCTGGGCCACAGTATCTGTGCAGCCAGCCAAGCACACAGGTTATGCCGTGCAATGGTTTGTTATGGCGTTGGTGCTAGTAATCATGACCGTGATCGCCAATTCCAATTTGGCGGACAGGTCAAAACAGCGCGCTGGCGAATAGGTTGGCGTGAAGCTTTTTTAGCAAAAGGTTAAAAAAATGACAGAACAGATAGAAATAACGGCCGCACAGCGCAGCTTCCAATATCAGATTTGGTTGATGCTGGTGATAGTGTTTGGCGTGATATTGGCCGGATTCTTAATGGTGCCCAAAACCGAAGAGCAGCGTATAGCCATGATGGAGCGCATGGGCACGACCAATCAGGGTGAGATCATTAGCCCCACTGTGGGTATGAGACAATTGTTGGCATCAGTGCCTCAGGGGGAAGCGCCAAAGTGGAAAGTGGTTGCCGCCGGCGGTGAGGGCTGCAATCAAGGCTGTCAGGACGTGCTGGTTAACAGCCGCCAGATTCATATGTTGCTGGGCAAATCCAGTGGCCGTCTCGAGCGAGTTTACTTGCCAGATACTGCCAGCTTAGAGCTTATTGATACAGAGGAGCTTCAGGCAGTGCACCCCTACCTGATAATTCAGCCTATTGAGAACGCCGCTTTGGCTGAGCTTCTAAAGGGCACCTCGGCTGATTGGGACATGCTTGAGACGCGGTACTTTGTGGTAACCCCGGATTATCAGGCTGTTTTGTACTACACCCAGCAGCACGATGGCGGTGGACTGCTTGAAGACCTAAAACATCTGTTAAAATACTCGCCGAACCGATAACAATAAAACCGAGCCATTGAGAATAAAACACAATGACCAATGTTGATACCAACAATGCAGTAAACTGGCGCGATTACCTAGAGCTGTGCAAGCCAAATGTAGTCGCCCTGATGATACTGACCTCAGTCATCGGCATGTTGCTGGCGACCGAGCAGACCGTTCCGCTGCAAATATTGGTCTTTGGCAACTTGGGCATCGCCCTATGTGCTGGCTCCGCTGCGGCCGTCAATCATATTGTCGATCGCAATGTCGATGACAAAATGGCGCGCACCGCGGATAGACCCATTGCTCAAGGGCGTCTTGAGCCCCAGCAGGCGCAGATATTTGCCATGGCCACAGGTATTGCCGGCATGGCCATCCTTATTGTCTTTACCAATGTACTAACCGCCTGGTTAACATTGGCTTCCTCTGTAGGTTACGCCTTTGTGTACACCATGTTTCTCAAGCGCGCGACGCCACAGAATATCGTGATTGGCGGGCTTGCAGGCGCGGCACCGCCGCTTCTGGGCTGGGTCGCAGTGACTGGCGAGATCCATCACAACGCCCTGCTCCTCGTCTTGATTATTTTTGCTTGGACTCCGCCCCACTTCTGGGCGCTGGCAATTCATCGCAAAGAAGAATACGCCAAAGCAGATATTCCCATGCTGCCCGTCACTCACGGCGAGAGATACACTAAGATCAATATTTTGTTGTATACCGTCATGTTGATGGTGATAACAACATTGCCCTACCTGACCGGCATGTTTGGCCTACTCTATTTAGTGGGTTCGTTATTGTTAGGCGTTCGCTTTCTATACTGGGCTGCGGTGATGTGGTTCGACAAAGATAGCGGCATGAAAACATTCAAGTTCTCAATTATTTATCTGATGGTGCTGTTTGCACTCATGCTCCTTGACCATTATCTGATTGAAAAGCTCCACTATATCTAGCTTAAGCTGCCGTGATGGCAGAGCTAATTTTATCCTCTATAAGGACTGACAATATGGAACAGCAAGCCGCAATTCGTCGCACCATCGCTATGGTTGTCGCCTTTATTCTATTGGTGGTTTATGGCTTCGTCTGGCGTATGAATCAGCCAGTCATCATGAATGATGATCAGCTGCGAGCCAATGGCGCTATCGTGCTCAACCAACCGCGTGTCTTCAGCGACTTCGACCTGATTGATCACCGCGGTGAGGCCTTTAATATCGCGCGCATGCAGGATACTTGGACGATCGTCTTCTTTGGTTTCACTAATTGCCCCGATATCTGCCCAACCACTTTGGCCGTTCTCAATGACACCTACAGCAAGATGAAAGACAGTGAAAAAGAAAACCTTCAGATTGTGATGATCTCACTGGATTCAGAGCGTGATAGCGTCGAAAAATTAGCCGAGTACGTGCCCTACTTCAACGAAGAATTTATCGGCGTTACCGGCAATAAGCATCTGATTCGCCGTCTAACGGCCGAGATTAACGTTGCTTACAATAAGGTCCCTTTAGAGGGTGAAGACTACACCATTGATCACAGTACCCAGCTGGTTCTTATCAACCCCAAAGGTCATTATCACGGCTTCTTTAAGGCGCCCCACAGCGAGACTACATTGCGTAGCACCTGGCGTTCGATTTACTCGACCTTCTAGGCTCCCTAATTCGACATTAGGCTCGCTGCCGAATAGCCTGAGACAGAGTAAACAGCAGCGCGGCACAGAGCACCACCGATGGTCCAGCCGGAGCATCGGTAGTCCAGGACAGGGCTAACCCCATTACCACCGTTACCATGGCTATGGCGCTCGCGACCATGGCCATCTGCTCGGGCGTGTTGCTGAGGCGACGGGCGGTCGCCGCAGGAATAATCAACAGCGCAGTAATCAACAGCACTCCGACAATTTTCATCGCGATGGCAATCACCAGCGCCGTAATTAGCATTAGCGCGGTGCGCACCAGTGCCACATTAACGCCCTCCACTGCCGCCAACTCGGGGTCTACGGTGATATTAATAAGTGGTTTCCACAGAGCGGCCAGCAATACCAATACCAGCGCCGCTACACCGTAGATAACCCAGAGATCATCCGTTGTTACAGATAACAGATCGCCAAACAGCAGGGACATTAAATCGACACGCACATCAGGCATTAGGGAAATAACTACCAGACCCGCCGCGAGAGCAGAATGGGACAGAATACCCAGTAATGTATCCAGCGATAAAAATCCCCTCTGTTCCAGCACCACCAGTCCCAGTGCCATCACCAACGGCACCGCCGTCACCGTAATACTGAGATTAACCTCCAGCAATACCCCCAAAGCCACTCCCAAAAGAGCGCTATGAGCCAGGGTGTCACCAAAATACGCCATGCGCCGCCACACCACAAAACAGCCCAGTGGCCCCGCCACTACAGCAACGCCCAACCCAGCGAGCAGGGCATAGAACAAAAAATCAATCATGGTCGCAGCCCTCTCCATGCCGATGCACACCGTTGGCGTCTAACACCTCTCCGTGAACGCTGTGTTGATGATCATGGTGGTGAGCATAGATGGCAGTCTGACCAAATATATCGAGGTAGGCTGGATCCTGAGTGACCTGTTCAGGGCGCCCTTGGCAGCAAATATGGTGATTGAGGCAAATCACTTGATCAGTGGCGGACATCACGATATGCAGATCATGAGATACCATCAAAACCGCGCAGTGAAGGCTTTTACTCAGGTCAGCAATCATCTTATAAAGGGCGTTCTGGCCATTGATATCAACCCCCTGCACCGGTTCGTCCAATACCAGTAAGTTCGGTTTGCGCAAGATCGCCCGCGCCAGCAGTACCCGCTGCATTTCGCCCCCCGAGAGCCTTTGTACCGGCGTGGTTGCTAGATGCGCAATGCCAACAGACTCAAGGGCGCTGTGGCAGGCCTGATGTGAGGTATTGGCCAGCTGTAAAAAGCGGCATGTTGAGATAGGCAGGGTCGGGTCGATATGCAGTTTTTGCGGCATATAGCCAATATTTACGTTTGCGCCAGATATCACAGCGCCAGAGTCTGGTTGCATCAGCCCTAAAACAATCCGCACCAGTGTCGACTTCCCGGCCCCATTGGGTCCGATAAGTGTGGTGATTTCGCCCTGATTGAGTTCAAGGCTGATATCCTGCAGAACATGTTGGCCGGAAAACGACTTATTGACTCTGTCTAAGGTCATCAGTGGGCTAGTCATGATTTCACATCTCAGGGTTATCAGAACATCTAGGGCATAGACCAAAGAGCTCAATAGTTTGGCTTTGTAATGTAAAATTCAGCTTATCACAGGTGCTTTGCAGCGCGTTATTTACTGTATTATGAGCGACTTCAGCAGCGCTTCCGCATTGCGTGCAAAGCAAAAACAGATTGCTGTGCTCGCTACCGGGAAAGGGGCAGCCAATATAGGCATTTAATGAATGGATGCGGTGAATTAGGCCCAGTTGCAACAAAAACTCAATAGCCCGATAGACCGTGGGTGGTGCAATAGGCTTGGCTAACATTTCGGCGAGTTGATCCTGCAACTGATAGGCCCCCAGAGGCTGATGACTCTGCCACAGCAGGCGCAGTACAGCTTCTCTCGTGGCGGTCAATCGGGCATTTTTGGCGGCGCAGATATCTGTGGCGCGCAGCAGGGCTGCGTTGACCGTGCGCTCATGATCATGAGGTTGGTGTACAAGTTTTGCGTTTGTAAGCATTGGGCGCCTAATCGGTTTAAGAGCCTCAAAGCATAACACGTTATAACATAACAATAATAAACAGATTGTGAGACCAGTTGGTTGTATGGGGATGGAAAATTGTACACAGGTAGAGCGAAATGATAGCTTATGATAATTAAAACGATACATTATAACATTTTGGCCTGTGCACTGCTTTTAGGTGCCTCTGTTGCCGCGACACAGCTACAGTTTGGCGCCAAACCGCTAATTGTCACCAGCATCAAGCCTCTGGCAATAATCGCCAAGTCAGCGGCAGGCGATGCTGCGCAGGTGCAGTATCTAGTGCCAGCCAGCCAATCTCCCCATGATTTCACCCTGCCTGTGTCCGCGTTGAGAAAAATTGCAGATGCAGACTTGGTTGTCTGGATTGGTGCAGATTTTGAGACCAGAAGTGCTAAATTGATGGCGAAACTGCCGGACGACAAGCTGCTTACTACGATGGATCTCTCTTTAGCACAGCTCCAGAACTCAGAGCAGAGCGACAGCGATGACCATTCTATGGAAGCCGATCCCCATCTCTGGCTCAATCCTGACAACGGCAATAAAATTGCCGCAGCGATTCAGGCGCGCTTGGGCCTGCCTATTAAGGACATTATCAGTCGTCAGCATATGGCGCGATTAAAGGCTGAGTTAGCCGCCTCCGCCGATAAGACCTACTTGAGCCACCATGAGGCCTACGCTCATTTCGCCGCCGCCTTTGATTTAAAGCTCGGTCCCTCAATCAGAAATGCCAGTGGAGGCACGCAGGGTGCAAAAACCCAATACCGCCTGCGTAAAACTATCGTCAAGACCAATATCAGCTGCGTATTTGTCGAGCCCCAGTACAAGGATAAAGACGCTGCCATTATTGCAGCAGAATACGGCTTGCCAGTCGTCGAGCTAGATACACAGGGTCTCTCACAAACCTTAAGTGAGCGCGCTTATACGGAATTTATCGACAGGTTGGTGGTGCAATTTAAGGCCTGCTTTCAGTAAATCATGTATCCTTAAAGCTCAACATCAGATCAACAAAGCACGCAAATTATGTCTACAAAAAAACCGCTTATTTTAGTCGATGGGTCCTCCTACCTTTACCGAGCGTTCCATGCGCTGCCGCCGTTGACCAACAGCAAAGGCAAACCAACAGGTGCGGTTAAAGGCGTCATCAATATGATGCGTCGGTTGCAAAAAGACTATCCCGACAGTACCCACGTGGTGGTCTTTGATGCCAAGGGCAAAACCTTCCGCGATGAGATGTATAGCGATTACAAAGCCAATCGCCCACCCATGCCAGACGATTTACGCCTGCAAATTGAGCCCATTCACAAAATCATTCAAGCGATGGGTATGCCCATGTTGGTGATTGAAGGTGTGGAGGCCGATGATGTAATTGGCACCTTGGCGTTGCAGGCGACCGAAGCTGAGCAGCCGGTGGTGATCTCAACTGGTGATAAAGATATTGCCCAGATGGTCAATGAACATATTGTCATGGAAAACACCATGACCAATACAGTGATGGACAGGGAAGGGGTGATAGAAAAGTTTGGCATTCCTCCAGAATTAATTATTGATTACCTCGCATTGCTAGGCGACAAATCTGACAATATTCCTGGCGTACCAGGCGTGGGTGAAAAAACGGCACTCGGGCTCTTACAGGGAATTGGTGGGTTGGATGATATTTACACTCGCCTTGATGAAGTCGAAACATTATCTTTTCGTGGTGCAAAAACAATGGCGCCAAAACTTGAAGAGCACAAAGACCTCGCCTATCTCTCCTACCAGTTAGCCACCATAAAAACCGATGTCGAAATGCCGCTGGAACTGACAGAGCTGTCCAACGCGGAGCCAGATCAGAGCGCCTTGCTAGACCTGTATAAAGAGATGGAATTTAAAACCTGGATTGACGAGGTCACAACAGCAATAAACAGCCCCAACAGTTTTGAATTATCTTCAGATACTGAAGCTGCATCCGACCAGCCAGCTGAGGAAGATCAGACTCCAGACGACGATTGCGAAAAAGATTATCAAACAATTTTATCCCGTGAAGATTTCAATCATTGGTTAGAAAAAATAAAATGTGCATCCTTGGTTGCGGTGGATACCGAAACCACCAGTCTCGATTATATGCGCGCTAAATTAGTTGGCATATCCATCGCCACAGAACCTAAGCAAGCAGCCTATATCCCATTTGGGCATGATTATTTAGGCGCACCAGAACAGCTGGATAGAGACTATGTTTTAGAAAAAATAAAACCCTACTTAGAAGATAGAAATATTGCAAAAGTGGGACAAAACTTAAAATACGATATGAGTGTTTTGGCCCAGCACGGTATATGTCTGCAGGGCATCGCATTTGATACGATGCTCGAGTCTTATGTCTTAGATTCAGTGGCGACGCGTCATGATATGGATAGCCTAGCCTTAAAGTATTTGGATCGCACAACCATTGGTTTTAGCGATGTAGCAGGGAAGGGCGCAGCTCAGCTCACCTTTAATCAGGTTGCCCTAGAGGAAGCTGGCCCCTACGCTGCAGAGGATGCAGAAATAACATTGTCCCTTCACGATACTCTGTGGCCAAAGTTGAGCAAAGAGCCGACACTGGAAAAAGTATTTAACGATATAGAGCTGCCTTTAATATCAGTGCTGTCGCGAATAGAGCGCACCGGGGCAAAGGTAGACGACACATTATTATTTACCCAAAGTCAGGAATTATCAGAGCGGCTGGCCGAATTGGAAACTCAGGCCTGGGATTTGGCGGGACAGGAATTTAATCTTGCATCACCAAAGCAATTGGGTGAAATACTTTTTACCAAGCTTGAAATTCCCGTGTTGAAAAAAACCGCCAAAGGCGCACCCTCGACTAAAGAAGAAGTATTGCAAGAGCTGGCGCTGGATTACCCATTGCCAAAAGTTATCTTAGAGCACCGCGGGTTGGCGAAGCTAAAATCGACCTATACCGACAAGCTGCCAACCATGATCAATCCATCTACCAAGCGTATCCATACCTCCTACCATCAGGCGGGAACCGCTACTGGCAGGCTATCCTCTTCTGATCCCAATTTGCAAAATATTCCTATCCGCACTGCCGAGGGTCGTCGTGTGCGCCAAGCTTTTGTCGCCTCGCCGGGTAGCAAGCTAGTCGCTGCCGATTACTCTCAGATTGAGCTGCGTATTATGGCGCACCTGTCCGAAGACCCGAGCCTTTTAAGTGCCTTTGCCGCTGGTCAGGATATTCACCGAGCCACCGCTGCGGAAGTATTCGATGTCGCTAGCGACTCGGTAACCATCGACCAGCGTCGCAGTGCCAAGGCAATTAATTTTGGCTTAATTTATGGCATGTCAGCCTTTGGCTTGGCGCGTCAATTAAATATCGGCCGAAAACAGGCCGCAGAATATATCGAGCTCTACTTTGCCCGCTATCCGGGGGTGCAAAATTACATGAACAACATTCGCCACACCGCCGCAGAAAAAGGCTACGTAGAAACCGCCTACGGGCGGCGCCTCTATCTGCCAGAAATCAACGCCAGAAACGGTATGTTGCGCCAGGCTGCTGAACGAACGGCGATCAATGCGCCAATGCAGGGCACAGCCGCCGATATTATTAAGATGGCAATGATTAATGTGGATAGCTGGTTAGAGAATAGCGACCTTAAAAGTCGCATGATTATGCAGGTGCACGATGAACTTGTTCTGGAGGTGCCAGATTCTGAATTGGAGGAGGTAAAACAGGGCCTCACCGAGCTAATGGAGTCTGCATCCGAACTACTTGTGCCTCTGGTTGTTGATGTGGGAGTAGGCGATAACTGGGATGAGGCTCATTAAAAAGCGCTAAATAAAAATAATTTGAATTATTTTCAAACAGAATGGAACTTATATACAAGTCTGTGTCTAATCAAGGGCAAGTGATGATTGCATATATTCTCCCCCCCCAAACTAGAGTATGCAAAGTAAGACTCTCCAAGCAGCAAAGCAAGCCCTGATCTACATGTTAGATCAGGGCTTTTTATTATTAGCTAAGCGTTATTAGCAACGCGTTATTGGCTAAGCATCTTTTCTCGCGCGAATTACCTCTCAGTTAGCGTCTTTCAGCGGTTTTAGCGCCTCTGGTTCGCTAAAGTCAGCACTTAGCCAATGGCTTAGTTGGGCTTCGAGCTGGGGCAGGCCGTCTTTTTTCAATGAAGAAAAGGTCTGCGCAGATAATAATGTGCGCCCTGGGTCCATATCTCTCAGTCGTTGCTCTACCTTTAACAGCATATTCTGCGCAGGTCCGCGCTTAAGTTTGTCAGACTTGGTCAGTAACACATGTACCGGCAGCCCAGCCTGAGCTGCCCAGTTAAGCATCTGTTGGTCGTAATCCTGCAGGGGGTGGCGAATATCCATTAAAAGAATCAGCCCACCCAGGCTATTGCGCTGTTGCAGGTACTCTGCGAGGTGCTTATCCCATTCAGCCTTCATTGCTTTGGGTACCTTGGCATAACCATAGCCGGGCAGATCGACAAGACGGCGACCGTCCGCAACAGCAAAAAAATTAATCAACTGGGTACGCCCTGGGGTTTTGCTGATGCGCGCCAATCCGCGCTGGCGAGTCAATGTGTTTATCGCACTCGACTTACCCGCATTTGAGCGTCCGGCAAAGGCAACTTCACAGCCACTATCCTCCGGACATTGCTTTAAAGAGGGCGCGCTGGTGGTAAATTCAGCAGCTTGAAAATTAATTGGCACAGATTCCATAAAAGACGTCCCTAACGGGCTTAAAACTGAGTTGTATTGGTATATAATGCGCCCGCTTTAGCCGATAGAGCTAAGGTTCAATGGTTGCACGTATAAACAGGCAACTATTCTAGCGGATTGCGAGAGTTGATTAACCATGAAAAAAAGCTTTTTAAGTATTATTTGTTTGCTGGCCACGTTGACAGCGAATCAGACGATGGCGGCAGGCGATGCAGCAGCGGGCGAATCGAAAGTTGCCATGTGTGCAGGTTGCCATGGCAGCGACGGTAACAGTATGGTCGCATCATTCCCTAAGCTAGCAGGCATAGGTGAGAAGTACATGACTCAACAGCTACGTATGGTTAAATCAGGCGAGCGCGTTATTGTTGAGATGACTGGCATTTTAAACGGCTCGTCAGACCAAGACCTCCAAGATATGGCCGCTTACTATGATAGTAAGACGCGTCAGACTTCAGGCGCACAGGATATAACGTTGGTTGGTATCAGCAACCCCGAAGAAGCATTGGATTACGGTGAAAATGTTTACCGTGGTGGCAATATGAAAACCGGCGTTGCAGCCTGCACCGGTTGTCACTCGCCATCGGGTAATGGCAATGGCCCAGCGGGTTACCCAGGCTTGGGTGGACAGCATGCAGACTACATCGAGAAGCAGCTTTTGGCCTACCGACGCGGTGAACGCGCCAGCGGTGGCAACGCCATCATTATGCAAGGTGTAGCTGCAAATCTAAGCGACAGGGAAATCAAAGCGGTAGCCAACTACATCTCTGGTCTAAACTAGAGATAAACCGGCACCGGTCCAACAGGAGACTGAGATGACTTACTGGATAAAACGCCTAGCTTTTTTAGCACTGATACTGCCGATGGCTATGTGCCAAGCACAAACAGACCAATATCAGGCAGGAGTTCATTATGAGGTGCTTCCGCAGCCCATAAGAACAGCAGATGCGACCAAGATTGAAGTCAATGAAGTTTTTTCTTACACCTGTGGCCACTGCTACAACTTTGAGCCGGTATTGCACCCCTGGTCGAAAAAGCTGGCCGCCGATGTTGATTTCCAGCAGACCCCAGCCGTTTGGCAGCCCGCCTTAGAGCCATTTGCACGAGCCTACTACAGCGCAGTGCTGTTAAATGTTTTAGACAAAACCCATATGGCTATCTTTGAGGCACTGCATGTTAAGCGGCAGAAAGTTCGCACAGAAGCGGATCTCGCCGCTATATTCGCTGCCGCTGGTGTCGATGGTGACAAATTTTCCAAAGCCTATAACTCTTTTGGCATGACCAGCATGGTCAATCAGGCCAAAGCGCGTGTTCGTGGCTATCGCGTTCAGGGAACGCCAGAGGTTATCGTCAACGGTAAATACCGTGTTAGCAGCCGCAATGCTGGTGGCTTTGAGGGCATGCTGGATGTAGCAGACTTTTTAATTGAAAAAGAGCGCCGCGCCAGAGCCACTAAATAGTAGTAATAAGTCTTTATCAAAATACGCTGTCTATACAGCGTATTTTTTTGTTCTCCCTCTCCTGGTTGTCAGAATCAACGGTGATCATAGTTACTGCCAATGACGTACATAGGGGAATAAATCTTTATCTATAAGCGACCTGTAGTTACTATGTGCCCCCTTTTTTATCGCGCTCTGGAAATTTGTGCATCATGACAGTCAATCAAAGACCAACGATTAAACCTGCCAACCCTAATTTTTCATCTGGCCCCTGCTCTAAGCGTCCCGGCTATGATGTTGCCAGCTTGGATATCGCCACATTGGGCCGCTCACATCGGTCCTCAGCAGGCAAGGTTGCGCTGGGCAGAGCCTGCACTGATACCGCAGAAATTCTCGGACTACCAGAAGGATATCGCGTAGGTGTAGTACCGGCCTCTGATACTGGCGCCGTTGAAATGATTATGTGGTCAGTGTTGGGCCAGCGACCAGTAGATATCTTTGCCTGGGAATCATTTGGCAGCGGCTGGCTTACAGATGCGACTAAACAATTAAAGCTTGAAGAGCTCAATAGTTACACCGCTGACTATGGCCTGTTACCCGATATGACTCAGGCCAATCCCGATCATGACTGTATCTTTACTTGGAATGGCACCACTGCTGGGGTAAAAGTCCCCAACGCCGACTGGATCAGTGATGAGCGTACTGGCCTGACCATTTGTGATGCGACCTCCGCAGTCTTTGCCATGGAAATGCCATGGGAAAAACTTGATGTTGTAACCTACAGCTGGCAAAAAGTCTTGGGCGGCGAAGGTGCTCATGGCATGTTGATTCTCAGCCCGCGCGCGGTAGAGCGTTTAGAGAGCTATACCCCTGCATGGCCGCTGCCAAAGATCTTTCGCATGACCAAAGGCGGCAAGTTAATTGAAGGTATCTTCCGCGGAGAGACTATCAATACACCCTCTATGCTCTGTGTAGCCGACTATTTAGATGCTCTGGATTGGGTTCGGTCAATCGGCGGACTGCCTGCAGCTATAGCCAAGTCGGAAGCCAACCTTGAGGTCTTAAAAGGATTTGTAGAAGCACGACCCTGGGCGCACTTTCTGGCGCAGGACGCAGATCAAATCTCTAATACCAGTGTCTGCCTAACACTTGATCTGGAGCCGGATCAGGTAAAACAAATTGTTAAGTTATTGGATGCCGAGGGCGTTGCGTACGATATTGGCGCCTACCGTGATGCACCAGCTGGCCTGCGCATCTGGTGTGGTGCCACCGTTGAACAATCTGATATTGAAGCATTACTGCCATGGCTCGACTGGGCTCACGCAGAAGTTAGTCAATAATTAAAGCCGACTCTTACCGAGAATATTGAGAAAAATATGTATCACATTCGTACCTACAACGCTATTTCTTCAAAAGGTCTAAGCCGCTTTGCTGCTGACAAATACACTGTCTCCAGTGAAATGGAAGCAGCCGAAGGCGTGTTACTGCGCAGCCAAAAACTACATACAGAAGTGCTGCCGGATTCAGTGATTGCTGTCGCCAGAGCAGGTGCCGGTACTAATAATATTCCCACTGAAGATTACACTGAGAAGGGCATCGTGGTGTTTAACACGCCAGGTGCCAATGCTAATGCAGTAAAAGAACTGATCGTTGCTGGCCTGTTGCTAGGTTCTCGGGACATCTTTGGTGGTATGAACTACGTTCAAGAGTTGGGTCATATGGATGACTCTGGCGAAATGGGCAAGTTGCTGGAAAAAGAAAAGAAGCGTTTTGCCGGTTCTGAGATTACAGGCAAAACATTGGGCGTCGTCGGTCTGGGGGCGATTGGTTCTATTATTGCCAACCTGGCACTTGACCTCGGCATGAATGTTATTGGCTATGACCCGGCAATTTCTGTTGAAGCCGCATGGCAGCTCTCCAGTCGTGTAGAACGTATGGACAGTATTGAAGCGCTGCTAGCGCGCGCTGACTTTATTACGCTGCACGTGCCTGCTATTCCAGCGACTAAACATCTGATCAATAAAGATACATTGGGTCTGATGAAACCCACGGCTAAAATTCTCAATTTTGCCCGTGAAGAAATTGTTAGCACTGAGGATATGGTTGCAGCGCTTGATGCAGGCACTATTGCGGGGTATATCAGTGATTTCCCTGCGCCAGCGTTACTCGGCCGCAAAGATGTTCTACTGATGCCACATATCGGTGCCAGCACTGAGGAGGCGGAAGAGAACTGTGCGGTGATGGCTGCGGACCAGCTCATGGATTACCTTGAAAACGGTAATATCCATAATTCGGTTAACTATCCGCCCACGAAAATGTCGCGCAATGGTGGCCGTCGTATTACCTTCACTAACAACAATGTGCCTAAAGTATTGGGTAGCGTGTTGGCAGTTTTGGCTGATGCTGAGCTTAATGTTGTGGATATGGTGAATAAAAGCCGCGGTGATATTGCTTACAATATTATTGATATTGAAGGTGACCTGGATCAGAGCATTGAAGCGGCGATTGCCGGTGTTGAAGGTGTGGTTCGAGTGCGCGTTATCTAAACTATTGTGGGCTGCATGAGCGGTCCTTATTACTACTCTGCAATCTCTTTTAGGGCAAACAGCCACAGTCCCTTGATCTGCCTAAGGGGCTCTTTGGTGCTCTTTCCTCTAATTGCCATCTTGAGCGAAGCGAAAGATCTATGAATACGAATATGCCTTAGCTAAACAGTTTTGCCCTGACCGTATTACGATAGGCTTTTGGACTATTGCCCGACCACTGCTTAAATCTGGATGAAAACCAGCTGGCCTCTTTGTAGCCGCTGTAGTTCGCTAACTCTAGAATCGACAGGTTGGTATTTTTAAGTAGGTCACAGGCGAAGGTCATACGTACTTCGGTTAAATAGTCGCCCGGTGTGCTCCCAACAGCGGTTTTAAAGCGTCGATTAAAGGTTCTGGTGGTCATGCCAAACTGGCTGGCCAGGTCTGGAATCGATAGGGCTCTGCTTAGATTGTCCTGTAACCATATCTGGGCCTGTGCAATGGCCTCATCACTATGTTTGCCCAGCGGCTTATCATGCATGCCCACTGGATCGGCAATATTGCGAATCTCATGAAAGAAATTACGCTGGGCTTGGCGGGCAATGATTCGCCCGAAAATCCTTTCCACCTGATACATAAGCAGCTCCGCCATGGCGTTCACGCTGGCCGCACAGTAAATGTTGCCAGCTTGGGTGGTAAAGTGCTGACGCTCTAGCTGCACTGCTGGATAGTGTTTCTGTAGCTGATCAAAATAATGCCAGTGAGTGGTCGCTGGTTTATTGTCCAAAAGCCCAGCTTCAGCAAGAAAGCAAACCCCGGTCCCCACCGCGGTAAAGTTGCAGTTGCGTTGATGTTGCTCGCGCAGCCAGGGAATATAGGCCTCATGCTTTCTGACTGCTGGGCGCGGATTGCGCCACAGCGCGGGTATATGAATTAGGTCGCTGTCAAAGCTGTTGGCCAAGGAATGGGTCGCCTGCAGCTCAAAGCCTGCCGAGGTCTGCACAGATTTGCCGTCGGGGGTAACACGGCGAATCACAACGTCTTGCACCCCATGGTTGCTGGCACGACCCATGGCCTGCGCAAAATTAAAGATTTCGGCAGCAAGGGTGGTGCTGGATACCAGCATATTGTCACAGAGTAAAAGCGTAAGGTTAAAAGCCATAATGGCCAAAATATAGCATACTACGGCCAGAAACCTAAGATACATGGCTGAATACTTAAATAATAATAAAGATTTACTCTCTACACTATTGCTAACATAGTCGGTCATCACCTTTTAAGGAAATAATATGAGTCACTCCCTGCCCCTCATTGTTGGTTTTGGTGGATATAACGCTGCAGGACGCAGCTCTTCACATCAGGCATTTCGCCGTATGGTGTTTGAATCACTGCCTGCGGCGGAGCAGCAAGAAACGGTTGTGGGCTTAGCCTGTTTGATGGGCCTTGTGCGAAAGCAGGCGCAGGGCTACACAGATCACGATGGCACGGTGCTAAGTGTTGAGCAAGTTGATGCCAACTTTAGAGCGCAGGTGCTCGATGGCACATTAATTCGTAAGCTTGGACTGTTTGACCCTAGCGCAGTAGCTGGGCACAAAAAAATAAATATCGGTGCTGAGGGGCTGGTATTTAGCATGACTAAGCGTGACCTGCCGACAAATCTGCCCGAAGACTGGCAGATTCGCGACCTTGAAGATGGCACTGTGGAGGTGACAGCATCCCAAGCGGGTGAATACCTTGTTAAAACCCATCATGAATTGATCGCTAAAGCCGCCGGTGAGTTACCCACTGGCTTTAATCCTGCCGACCACTACAGCGCTCGCTTTCATCCTCGCGGTCTGCAAATGGCCCTTTTGGGCAGCAGCGATGCGGTGCACTCTTTAGGTATTCCCTGGGACAAGGTGTCCGATCATGTGCGGCCAGACCAGGTCGGCGTCTACTCTTCCAGTGCTCTGGGTCAAATGACTGAAGAGGGCTTTGCCGGATTATTTCAGGCCCGCTTAAAAGGTAACCGTACCACCGCCAAGCAGGTGCCTATGGCGCTTAACTCCATGCCCGCTGATTTTATTAATGCCTACGTACTGGGTAGTGTTGGCCATACCGAGGCCGTTACTGGCGCCTGTGCAACCTTTCTCTATGTACTGCAAGCCGCGGTCCGTGACATCCGCAGTGGCCGCCGCCGCGTTGCCGTCGTGGGAAATGCCGAATCGACAGTTATTGCTGAGGTGTCTGAAGGCTTCTCCAATATGAGTGCGCTGGGCAGTGATGAAAACCTGTGCAAACTCGATGGAACAGATAAGCCAGATTGGCGTCGGGCCAGCCGACCCTTTGGCCAAAACTGTGGTTTTACATTAGCCGAAGCAACCCAGTATGTGGTGCTTATGGATGACGCACTGGCGATTGAGTTGGGTGCGGATATCCATGGCGCGGTACCGGAAATATTTATTAATGCCGATGGCGTTAAAAAATCTATTTCTGCGCCTGGAATCGGTAATTATATTTCATTTTCCAAAGCCGTTTCTGCGGCAATCGAAGTGGTCGGCAAAGACTGTGTACAGAACCATAGCTTTGTACATGCCCATGGGTCGAGTACCCCGGCCAACCGTACCACTGAGTCTGAGTTAATTGACCGTGTGGCAACTGCCTTCGATATCTATGACTGGCCTGTCACTGCAGCTAAATCGTATGTCGGTCACTCACTGTCGGTGGCCAGTGGTGATCAGTTAGTCTCTGCGCTGGGTACTTTTAAATACAACATGATTCCCGGTATCAAAACTGTTTCCGAAATTGCCTCAGATGTTTATCAGGAGCGAGCACGGTTTGCCCTTACAGATATGGATGTCAGTGAGCAGAAAATGGACGTGGCCTTTATTAACTCCAAGGGCTTTGGTGGCAACAACGCGACAGCGGTAGTGCTGTCCCCCAATAAGGTCGAGTCGATGTTGGCGCTGCGTTATGCCGATCGTTTTGATGATTATCTGACAAGACGTGAGGAAACTCGTATCAATTCAGCAGCCTATGCGGAGCGAGCAGACGCAGGACAGCTTGATGTGATTTATCGGTTTGGCGAACCATTGATTGATGAGGGCGGTTTGAGTATTTCTGCCGAGGGCGTCAGTGTTCCAGGCTTTGCTCAGCAGATTATTTTTGAGAAGGGAAATCCTTGGCAAGATATGCGAGAAACTGCTCCAGCTGATTAAGCAGCGCTTTATCGACTTTACGGGCTTGGTTAATCCACTTTCCTGGATTTACCTTAGCGCCGTCTACAGCACTGTCGGCGTTAAAAAGAGTGCCACCATGCACAGCAATTATGCCCATATTATTTCCTTGTTCAGTGGCCATTATTATGGGTCCGCCCGAGGCACCGCTAAGAGCATCGCAGTTATGCAGTAGAAGCTGCTCACTGATAAAAACCTCAGAACTGAAATCCATACAGTGACTACTTAGACTAATTTCCTGACTGTCAGCATTGTAGCCCAGTAACTGCAAATCATTTCCAACGGTATTGTTGTGCAGAGTTAATTTAAGATTTTTTTGATAGGTTCTTTTTTGCAGCGCGACAAAAACAATATCAGTTTCTGACTGGCGAATTTTGTTTTTTGATAAAGGTTGATACTGGTGTTTCGAAATAGCAGCGAAATCAATTCCGCTCAAGCGTTGATTCTCTGGTCGGTAACTACAACGCTTAAAGGCCTCGCCATTTTTCTTATTAAACAGTACATGAGCCGCCGTTAAAATAATCGACTGCTCCTTATTAGCTGTTATTTTTATATGCGTAGCTGTGCCACGCAGGCCGCCATCACAGAAAACAGTACCAACGGATTTCAGTAATTCTTTTGGTGCACTCTGGCGTTGATCTTCAATACCATTGTCTGGATTGCCATCGCCAAAAATCGCACTTTGAGTTGTTACACTGATAAGAAATAGAATAAATAAAAAGCCGCTCTTTATCATTCTTAACCCATATCACCCCATAGACTTTGGATAATACTAATGGCGGCAAGTGGGGCGGTCTCAGTTCGCAGTACACGGGGACCTAGGGCTAATGCCGCAAAATCATGTTTAATCGCACACTCAATTTCACGATCACTTAACCCGCCTTCGGGGCCAACCAACAAAGCAATATTATTATTGCTATTAGTCATGTCAGTCAGGCGATTTTCAGTGCGATGATGAAGCACTAATTTTAGACCGATAACAGGGCTGGCTAGATATTGGTCGATCGTGGCTGCAGAATTTATAACAGGGACAATATTGCGTTGGCACTGTTCACAGGCGCTGATGGCGATCTGTTGCCAGTGGCGAGTTTTCTTTTCTAGGCGCTCACCGCTTAGTTTTACTTCACAGCGTTCGGTAAATAATGGCGTGATCTCAGTAGCACCTAATTCGGTGGCCTTCTGTACAATCCAGTCCATACGCTCGCCGCGAGATATGCCAATAGCCAGCTGAATTTTTAAGGGAGACTCAAGGTCTTTGTCAGAAAATTCATTGACAGCAACCCACACCTTGCCTTTTTTAACCTCAGTTAGCGCGGCCGAATATTCACCACCACGGCCATCAAACAAAATAATACTTTGACCTACCGACATACGTAATGCAGAGGATAGGTGCCTGGCAGCACCTTCTTCAAGTTGTATGCTACTGCCGGCAATTAATGGTTGTGCAGTAAAGATCCGCGGTATACGCATAGCTTGCTCTTGGTTAAAGAGCCTTTAAAGGAAGGCCCAGATTGCGACACAAGGTATCGGAAATCCGCCACTGATTCATCGTATAAAAATGCAGACCTGGAGCGCCTCCCGCCAAAAGATCCTCGCAGAGTTTAGTAACAATATCAATACCGTACTTGATTAGGTCATCCGAATTATCACTGCGCTCTTTTAACTGCCAGCGCAACCAGCGTGGGATATCGGCGCCGCAATTATCAGAGAAGCGCATTAAATTATGATAATTGGTAAGCGGCATAATACCAGGCAGTATAGGCTGCTCAATTCCTACTTTGGCGCATTCGTCGATAAACCGGAAATAGGCGTCCGGATTATAGAAATACTGGGTTATCGCGCTGTTGGCGCCAGCTTTAAACTTTTCCCCAAGCCAATAAACGTCTTTGCTGTAGCTCTCTGCCTCTGGATGAATCTCTGGATAGGCAGCGACCTGAATTTCGAAATGGTCTCCAGTATGTTGTCGGATTAATGCGACCAATTCATTAGCATGTACCAATTGCTTAGTGCCGCCTATACCTGAGGGCAAATCACCCCGAAGTGCCACCAATTTGTTAATGCCTGCATCTTTATAAGACTGCACCAGTTTTATCACGTCCTTGGTGCTATCACCACCTACCGAAAGGTGAGGGGCAGCACTATAACCATCAGCCTGTATACCGAGCACTAGATCTTTAGTGGTGTCTCTAGTAGAACCACCAGCACCATAGGTTACCGAATAAAATTCAGGGCTAAATTTATCCAATTCATGACAGGTCGTCTTTAGCTTGATACGCCCCTGTTCTGTTTTAGCAGCAAAGAACTCAAAGCTGATATGTGGATTGTTCGTCATGAAAATGACATCCTATTTTCGGTTATTTTGAAAGACGCTGTGTTAAAGCGTGTTGTAGGGCCCTGATTAGCCATCCTGAGTATTACAAAAGATTAAGAAGCTGGGTGATACTGTTCCCAAAGCACCTAACTTACTTAGCAAAGCGCCCTGGGGTCAAAATCACAGTGCCAAGCCACGATGACATTGGCAGATCATTCCGGATGGTATTTACATACCCATCCGGGATGAATTTCTTGCAATTAATACTTGTAGCTGTCGCCTTTATATGGGCCTTCAACAGGCACCTTAATATAATCAGCTTGAGCTTGGCTAAGTTTAGTTATGACGCCACCAAAACCACCAACCATATGACGAGCAACTTCTTCATCAAGATGCTTGGGTAGTACTTCAACACGCAGCTGCTGCGTACGAGTTGTTTCATCCTGGGCAGCAAACTGCTGGGAATAAAGTTCGATCTGCGCCAGTACCTGATTGGCAAATGAGCCATCCATAATACGACTTGGGTGGCCTGTTGCATTACCCAGATTAACTAGACGGCCTTCAGCTAACAGAAGAAGGTGATCGTTGGTAGAGCGATCGCGATAAACCTTGTGTACCTGAGGTTTAATCTCATCCCATTCCCAGGTGTCGCGCATAAAGGCAGTATCAATTTCATTATCGAAGTGGCCGATATTACAAACCACACAGCCACTCTTAAGGGCCGACAGAATATCAGAATCACAGACGTTATAGTTACCGGTGCTAGTCACTAGCATATCGGTGTTAGCTAGCAACTCAGTATTGATACCTTTACTGATATCGCCATCGATATAAGTAGAAACAACCTCGAAACCATCTAGGCAAGCCTGCATGGCACAGATTGGATCGCATTCGGTAACCTTAACAATCATACCTTCCTGACGTAGCGACTGCGCGGAGCCTTTTCCGACATCGCCATAGCCAATTACAACGGCCTTTTTGCCAGATAACAGGTGGTCAGTGGCGCGTTTAATAGCGTCATTTAAGCTGTGACGACAGCCGTATTTGTTGTCACACTTTGATTTGGTGACAGAATCATTAACGTTGATCGCTGGGACTTTTAACTCACCCGATGCCAACATCTCATAGAGACGGTGTACGCCAGTTGTAGTCTCTTCAGTAATACCGTGCACGGCATCTAACACCTGTGGATATTTCTTATGCAACAGTGCCGTTAAATCGCCGCCGTCATCGAGAACCATATTGGCATTCCAAGGCACGCCATCTTTTAAAACTTGTTGCTCAAGGCACCATTCATATTCATCTTCCGTCTCGCCTTTCCATGCAAACACTGGAGTGCCATTAGCAGCAACAGCAGCGGCTGCGTGATCCTGAGTTGAGAAAATGTTGCATGAGGTCCAGCGAACCTCGCCACCCAGAGCTTCCAGTGTTTCAATTAACACAGCGGTCTGGATGGTCATGTGGATGCAGCCGAGAATACGCGCGCCGGCTAGAGGTTGTTCGGCTGAATATTTTTCACGCAGAGCCATCAAGGCAGGCATTTCTGATTCGGCGATGGCGATTTCTTTCTTACCCCAATCGGCCAAACTCATATCAGCTACTTTGTAGTCACTGAATTTTTCACTGTCTATGGATTGTACTGTTGCTGTCATGTCTATTTGCCTATATTAAAATTAATTATTGATTAAAGAGCTTTCTTAAGGGCGTCTACTTTGTCAGTTTTTTCCCAAGTGAAGTCTGCTTCGTTGCGACCAAAGTGCCCATAGGACGCAGTTGGCTGATAGATGGG
The DNA here is from genome assembly GCA_029242085.1 of Porticoccaceae bacterium. GTDB lineage: Bacteria > Pseudomonadota > Gammaproteobacteria > Pseudomonadales > Porticoccaceae > HTCC2207. Next base: position 12,597 of record JAQWUP010000025.1, on the reverse strand, counting down.
TCGACGGAGGTCTAACATTTCAATCAGGCCACGCGGACGCAGGTCAAAATGTTCACGAACCAGCGCCGTAATTTCTTCGTCTGAAAGTTTACCTGTACCGTAAGTTTCGATACTGATAGAGGTTGGTTCAGAAACTCCAATTGCATAGGAAACTTGAATTTCGCATCGATCAGCCAAGCCAGCTGCAACAATATTTTTAGCAACATAACGTCCTGCATAGGCTGCAGAGCGATCCACCTTGGTGGGATCCTTACCAGAGAATGCGCCGCCACCGTGGTGGGCCATGCCGCCGTATGTATCAACAATAATTTTACGCCCGGTTAGACCACAGTCACCCATAGGTCCGCCAATAATAAACTGGCCAGTCGGGTTAATATGATATTGCGTATCTGCGTGCAACCATTCTTCAGGCAATACGTGATTGATGATTTCTTCGCGAACGGCCTCTTGTAAATCACCGAGAGCTATATTTGGCGCATGCTGGGTTGACAGCACAACCGCGTCAATCGCCACTGGTTTACCTTGATCATATCTAAGGGTTACTTGGCTTTTTGCGTCTGGACGCAACCAAGGCAGTACACCATTTTTGCGCAGTTGCGCCTGTCGCTCAACTAGACGGTGAGCATAGTAGATAGGCGCGGGCATAAGTACATCTGTCTCATTACTTGCGTAACCAAACATCAGGCCCTGATCGCCGGCTCCGATATCTTTGTCGGCCGCTTCATCCACACCTTGAGCGATATCGCCAGACTGCTTACCAATTGCATTGAGTACGGCACAGGTATTGCCATCAAAACCCACATCTGAGCTGTCATAACCAATGCCAGTAATCACGTCGCGGACAATCTGCTCTAGATCGACGTAAGTGTTGGTGCGTACTTCACCGGCAATAATAGTCATGCCTGTCTTAACCATGGTTTCGACAGCAACACGAGAATTAGGATCATCTTTAACGATGGCATCCAAAACGGCATCAGAAATTTGATCAGCCATTTTATCAGGGTGTCCCTCGGCCACTGATTCCGATGTGAATAAACTATAAGTCGACATAATATAAACGTTCCTGTTAGAAATATTTCCCGCCTTCAAACTCTGGCGGAGTAAGTTAAAAGTAAATCAGCTTTTTAGAAATTGGCGGAGCTGAATACGAAAACCGTTGCGCTGAGCCAGGTACAAACTATTACCTTGGACTAACCCAGCATTGGTTGCCCAGCGAGTTAATTCCTGAGGTTCAAAGCCCAACCATAAATCTCCGCATGCTTTTTGAACCCATTCTTGGTCATGGGCACAGAGATCCGTAATCAGCAAAACGCCTTTAGGATTGAGCAGTCTGGAGCAATCACTGATAACTGAGGCTGGCGTTGGTACATGGTGTAAAACCATATTGAGGGAGATGCAGTCGCTGCTGATATTCTCGCTCTCGGCAAGTATCGTGTCGCCGAGTTTAAAAGTGATATTTTCAAGTTTTTGGCTTTCTGAGCGAGCACGGCAGCGTTCAAGCATCTCTGCAGAATTATCCAGCGCCGTAACAAAATTGAAACATTCAGATAACTTGCGCAGAAATTGGCCATATCCTGGTCCGATTTCCAGAGCCGACTGACTGTTAACTAGACTACTATCGAGGAAACTCTCTACGCTATCGCCATAATCCGTCCAACTGGCGATGAGGTCTTGGTTCTCCTCAAAGCGCGCGGCATTATGATTAAAAAAGGCTACTGATGCCGCTGAGCGCTCGCGGTTAATTGTCTCCAGCCTTGTTCGAAGACCAGGGTCTAGCGCGGCTTCATCTATGGTGTGAAATAGCGTTTGCTGTAAAGGCTGTAGATCTATATCTGGATGCGACTCATTGCGGCGATAAAAAATGGTTGTCCCCTCTCGGCGAGTGGCAACCAGCCCCGAGTTTGCCAAGATTTTTAGATGATGGCTCATCGCTGGTTGGCGAATATCGAACACCTGACACAGCTCCAATACACCATAGGCATTTTGTTGCAGCACTTTTAAAACCTGCATGCGCAGTGGATCCCCTGCGGCCTTACACAGGGCGGTAATTGCACTAGTGTCGGTTGCAGATCGAGGCTGGCTATCAAGTTGGCTTAGGTTGTTCATTGGACGGGACTTTAACACAGCAAATTCCCTATATCAAAATATTTTTATATAGGGTAGATGCTTCGCTGGCAAGTTTTCACAATGTACTTTAAATAGGGTGCAAATAATGAATATCGGTTTACTGACAGGGCGGTCTAGGGGACAATACCGCTTCCCAATTTCCCCGTTTCAGGAGTGATAATCCATGGCCTCACGTCGAGACCTTGCTAATGCAATTCGTGCCCTCAGTATGGATGCTGTTCAACAGGCTAACAGTGGACATCCCGGTGCCCCCATGGGCATGGCAGATATTGCCGAAGTGCTGTGGAACGATTATTTGCGTCACAATCCAGCAGATCCAGACTGGGTGAACCGAGATCGCTTTGTACTCTCAAACGGCCATGGATCAATGCTCCTCTATTCATTATTGCACCTCTCCGGCTACGATTTACCCATAGAAGAAATTAGAAACTTCCGTCAATTACATGCTAAAACTCCGGGCCACCCAGAATATGGCTATGCGCCTGGCGTAGAGACAACCACTGGTCCGCTGGGTCAGGGTATTAGTAACGCCGTTGGGATGGCGCTGGCCGAGAAGGTTCTGGGGGCCCAGTTCAATCGACCTGGCCACAATATTGTTGATCATCAAACCTACACCTTCCTAGGTGATGGCTGCTTGATGGAAGGTATCTCCCACGAAGTTTGCTCACTGGCAGGTACTTTAAAGTTAGGTAAGCTCACCGCATTTTATGATGACAATGGTATCTCCATTGATGGTGAAGTTGATGGCTGGTTTAGCGACGACACGCCAGCGCGCTTTGAAGCTTACGGCTGGCATGTAATAGCCAACGTAGACGGCCACGATAGTGAGGCAATCAAGGCAGCCATTGATGCTGCCCATGCTGAGACTGGCAGGCCTACCTTAATCTGCTGCAAGACCATTATTGGTTTTGGCTCGCCTAACAAGCAGGGTAAAGAAGACTGTCACGGTGCTGCACTGGGAGTCGATGAGGTTGCACTGACCCGCGAGGCCCTCGGTTGGACTCACGGGCCCTTTGAGATTCCTGCTGATCATTACGCAGGTTGGAATGGTGTAGAAAAAGGCACCGCTGCGCAAACAGCTTGGGCTGACCAGCTTGAAGACTATCGAGCAGCCCACCCACAGCTGGCGTCAGAATTTGAACGTCGCACCCGCGGAGATCTGCCAGAAGATTTCAGTGCCAATGCCGACGCCTATATTCAGGAATGTCAGGACAAAATGGAAAAGGTCGCCTCGCGCAAGGCATCGCAAAACTGTCTTAATGCCTACGGCCCAATGCTCCCAGAGCTGCTTGGCGGTTCCGCGGACCTCGCCGGCTCCAACCTGACTATCTGGTCTGGCTCCAAAGATATTAGTGCCGACAATGCCGATGGCAACTACATCTATTACGGTGTGCGTGAATTTGGCATGAGCGCTATGATGAATGGTATCGCTCTGCACGGCGGCTTTATAAACTACGGCGCCACCTTCCTAATGTTTATGGAATATGCACGCAATGCTGTGCGTATGGCTGCATTGATGAAGCAACAGAGCATCTTTGTATACACCCACGACTCCATTGGTCTTGGAGAAGATGGTCCGACTCACCAGCCGGTTGAGCAGCTAAGTGCCCTGCGCTCCACACCTAATCTTCACACTTGGCGCCCTTGCGACACCATCGAATCTGCAGTGAGCTGGAAGAGTGCGATCGAACGTCGCGACGGCCCCGCCGCCTTGGTATTTAGCCGTCAGGGTCTGGCACCAATGCCTAGAACCACCCAACAAGTCGCCGACATTGCACGCGGTGGTTATGTGCTGAAAGATTGCGCAGCACCGCAAGCCATTTTGATTGCCACGGGTTCAGAAGTAGAGTTGGCCGTTAATGCCGCTGACGAACTTGCGGGCCAAGGTATTCAGGTACGCGTTGTTTCAATGCCTTGCGCCGAGATATTCTCAGCTCAGGATGCTGACTACCGAGACTCAGTACTAACCCCAACTATTCGTGCACGAGTAGCGGTGGAGGCACTGCATGCCGATTACTGGTATAAGTTTGTGGGCCTCGATGGCCGCGTAGTAGGTATGCGCACCTTTGGAGAATCAGCACCTGGTGGCCAGCTGATGAAAGAGTTTGGTTTCACCGTTGATAATGTTGTCGCTAACGTTATGGAAGCCGTAGGCTAATGATTCGTATAGCCATTAATGGCTATGGCCGAATAGGCCGCTCGGTTTTGCGAGCCCTGTATGAGTCGGGGGCTCGTGAGCGAGTGCAGGTTGTGGCTATTAACGAGCCCGCCGACAGTAAGACAATCGCCCATTTAACCCGCTATGACTCAACTCATGGCCGTTTCTCTGGCACTATAAGTGATAGTGAGGGCTTACTTACAGTCAATGGCGACGATATTCACATTCTTCATGAAAAGCAATTATGGCAGTTGCCTTGGGGTGAACTCGGGGTCGATGTAGTGCTGGAATGCAGTGGAACATTTACTGATCGTGAGACCGCCGAGCAACATATAAGCAGTGGCGCTAAGAGGGTGCTGTTTTCTCAGCCAGCCGAGCCCACAGTCGATGCCACTATTGTCTACGGTATCAATCAACAAATTTTAACCGGTGATGAAACCATTGTTTCTGCCGCATCCTGCTCAACCAACTGCGTGGTACCCGTCATAAAGGTGCTGCACGATGCCTTTGGTGTGGACGGGGGGGTCATTACCACCATTCACTCGGCGATGAATGATCAGCCAGTGATTGATGCTTATCACCACACCGATCTGCGCAAAACCCGTGCCGCCATGCAATCCATTATACCCGTGGACACAGGTCTCGCTTTAGGGATTGATCGTCTGATGCCAGAACTTACGGGACGTTTCCAGGCTCAGGCTATGCGTGTGCCGACGGTTAATGTTTCAGCAATTGATCTATCCATCATGCTAAATACCAAGGTTGATACAGCTGCCGTTAACGCCGCATTGGCTGAGGCCGCCGATGGTAATCTTGACGGCGTGTTGGGCTATACCGAAGAGCCACTTGCCTCCTGTGACTTTAACCATGACCCGCGCAGTGGCATTGTCGACGCCAGTCAGACTAGGGTAAGTCAGCAAAAATTAGTCAAAGTATTAATTTGGTTCGACAACGAATGGGGTTACGCCAACAGAATGCTCGACACCTTATTAAGCTGGCACGGGTTCCAGCCAGCCAACCAGTAATGACCTCTCACCAGCATTAAGGATTATGATGACCGTCAAGTTAATGATTGACCAAACACTAGCAGGAAAACGCGTTCTGATCCGCGAAGATCTCAATGTACCGATCAAAGATGGCAAAGTATCCAGTGACGCCAGAATCAAAGCAGCACTACCCACCATTAAGTTGGCCCTAGAGGCAGGTGCAAGCATTATCCTGATGTCCCACCTAGGACGCCCCACCGAAGGGGAGTACGATAATAATTTCAGCATGAAACCAGTCGCAGCGCATTTAGGGGAATTGCTCGGCCAGCCAGTAGCAGTAGAACAAAGTTGGACCAATGGCTTAGACATTGCCGACGGCGCCATCGTCATGCTGGAAAATGTACGCTTTAATCCAGGCGAAAAAAACAACGACGACAACCTCGCCAAAGCCTATGCCAAACTCTGCGATGTTTTCGTGATGGACGCCTTTGGCACATCTCACCGCGCCCAGGCCTCAACCCATGGTGTGGCTAAATACGCGCCCATTGCCTGTGCAGGACCGCTTTTGGCCAAAGAGCTAGAAGCGTTGGAAAAAGCCTTGGCAGCGCCAACACCACCAGTAACCGCTATTGTTGGTGGCTCAAAAGTATCCACCAAATTAATGGTATTAGAAACACTGGCCGACAAAGTCGATCAACTCATTGTCGGTGGTGGTATCGCCAATACCTTTTTAGCAGCCGCGGGCAAGAATGTGGGAAAATCATTGTGTGAACAGGATCTAATCCCAGCTGCCCAAGCCCTGATGAAAAAGGTCAATATCCCACTGCCAACCGATGTAGTGGTCGGCAAAGCATTTTCAGAAACGGCAGAGGCAGTGATAAAGTCTGTGGACGATGTTGCTGATGACGATATGATTTTTGATATAGGCCCAGACTCCGCCAAAAATTTGGCCGCTATCATCGCTTCAATGGGCACTATCATTTGGAATGGTCCGGTGGGTGTTTTTGAGTTTGATCAATTTGCAGAAGGCACAAAAACACTGGCTCTCGCCATCGCCAAAAGCTCAGGTTTTTCAATCGCGGGCGGCGGAGATACACTTGCTGCTGTGGATAAATACGCAATCACTGAGCAAGTTTCCTATATTTCAACAGGCGGAGGCGCCTTTTTAGAATATGTTGAAGGTAAAGAATTACCCGCTGTTGCAATCCTTGAACAGCGTGCAAATGGCTAAAAGAATTATTGGATCTAACGGAGGGAAAAGGACATGGCTCTAATATCATTGCGACAGCTGCTCGATCATGCAGCGGAACATAATTATGGTGTACCCGCATTTAATGTAAACAATTTAGAACAGATGCGCGCGATTATGCTGGCCGCTGAACAGACCGATAGCCCAGTGATCGTTCAGGCTTCGGCTGGTGCGCGCAAATATGCCGGCGCACCATTTTTACGGCACCTGATTCAAGCCGCGGTAGAAGAATGGCCAGATATTCCGGTCTGTGTGCATCAGGATCATGGCACCAGCCCAGCAATCTGCCAGCGCTCCATTCAACTTGGCTTTACTTCGGTGATGATGGACGGTTCATTAATGGAAGATGGCAAAACGCCATCAAGTTATGAATATAATGTAGACGTTACTAGGCGTACTGTTGAAATGGCTCATGCCTGTGGTGTCTCTGTTGAAGGAGAGCTCGGTTGTCTGGGCTCATTAGAAACAGGACAGGCCGGCGAAGAAGATGGCGTTGGCGCAGAGGGCATCCTCACCCATGATCAGATGCTCACGGACCCGGAAGAAGCGGCAGACTTTGTCTCCAAAACTCACTGTGACGCACTGGCCATCGCCTGTGGCACCAGCCATGGCGCCTATAAGTTTAGCCGCCCACCGACTGGTGATATTCTCGCCATCGACCGCATCAAAGAAATTAATAAACGTATTCCCGGCACTCACCTTGTTATGCACGGCTCATCATCCGTACCTCAAGAATGGTTAGCCATCATCAATCAGTACGGCGGCGAAATACCCGAGACCTACGGTGTACCAGTCGAACAAATTTGTGAAGGCATCAAACACGGCGTGCGTAAAATCAATATAGACACCGACCTGCGTCTGGCATCAACTGGCGCAGTGCGCCGGTATCTAGCAGAAAATCCAGCGGCCTTTGATCCGCGTTCCTATCTTAAAGAGACCATAACCGCGATGAAAGATATTGCGGTGGCCCGGTATGAGGCCTTTGGCACGGCAGGCAATGCTAGCAAGATTAGAGCCTTGGGTTTAGATGCGATGACTGGCCGCTATGATAGCGGTGAGCTTGATCCTAAAATAAACTAGGCAATACTTGTTAAGCGAAAAGGGCACTTAGGTGCCCTTTTTTATGCCAGCAGAATTCTATTACAGCAATGTAGATACCCAGCCGAAAACATGTGGTGCTTTACTGTAGTTGAGTACTGCCCTCTGACAAGTTGGCTATTATTCTAGCATCAGTCCATGGCGACTAAAGCTTTACAATCACACTGCTGGTGGGCAGACTAATTCTGTGTTCCACCTTTCTTAAAATTATTACAAGAGACTACAAGCATGGCTATTATCTACCCTGTTTTTTGCCTCGTTATACTGACCTTTATCATGGCCTTCGCCACTGGCACCTCCCGACTTATCAGTGTTCGCCGCAAACAGATTAATCCCAAATACTATGTGCTGCTGTCGGGCGATACACCGCCGGACTATGTGCAAAAGATCGGACGCAATTTTGCTAATTTATTGGAAGTTCCGGTGCTATTTTATCTGCTGGCTGTGTTGGTAATTACCCTAGAGATCAATCATGCGCTGCTGCTCAATTTGGCGTGGCTCTATGTGGCTTTGCGTCTGATGCATACTATTATCCATGTGAGTTACAACTATGTGATGCACCGCTTTATGGTGTTTGCATTATCGGTTCTCACGCTGTTGATTATGTGGGTTCAATTTATAATGTTGGTGGGATAGCGGATTATGAGTATAGACACTATGACCACTTGGCATCAGGTGGCTAAAGATCGAGATGTGGAAGGCCTTTATAATCTGCTCGATGAAGACGCAGTATTTCACTCGCCGGTGGTTCATACTCCTCAGATCGGTAAGGCCATTACGGGTAAATATCTGAGTGCGGCATTTGATGTTTTTTTCAATGAGAGCTTTACCTATGTTCGCGAAGTGCATGGCGAGGGTCAGGCTATTTTAGAATTTGAGGTTGAGATTCAAGGCGTTAAGGTCAATGGAGTCGACATGATTAGCTGGAATGACGCTGGCTTAATTACTGAATTTAAAGTGATGGTTCGCCCGCTTAAAGCGGTGAGTATTATTCATCATAATATGGGCGCTATGTTGCAGGCTGCACAGTAGAGTCTGCCCGCAGCTGAGGTTTTCATCAATGATGCTAAAACGCCTTCTATTTATTTTCTCAATCCTAATTACTAGCGCAGTAAGCGCAAAACCTGATGGTGCGTATCTCTATGTACTAGGTGTGGCTCAGGACGCCGGATACCCGCAGGCTGGTTGTTATAAGGCCCATTGCATGCCCGGCTGGGAGAATCCTGCACTGCGTCGTGGCGCCACATCTATTGCATTGATCGATTCTGTGGCTCAAACCAAAACGCTTTTCGAGGCAACGCCCAATCTTCCCGCGCAACTCTATACTCTTGAGCTAGAGGCACCGTCTGCGGAGTATGTGCTCAATGGTGTTTTCCTTACCCATGCTCATATCGGCCACTATGCGGGTCTGATGTTTTTTGGTCATGAAGCCATGGGTGCTCAACAAGTGCCGGTGTATGCGATGCCTCGTATGCAAGCCTATCTGCGCACCAATGGCCCCTGGCGTCAGCTAGTTGAATACAACAATATCATGCTGAAACCGCTGCAACACAATCGCGCGGTGGCGCTTGCCGGTGTGTCTATTACTCCTTTGTTGGTGCCTCACCGCGATGAGTTTTCCGAGACCGTGGGCTATGTGATTAAGGGTGCCAATAAGTCGGCGCTGTTTATCCCAGATATTAATAAGTGGTCGATTTGGGAAACGGATATTGCGCAGATTATTAAAACGGTCGACTACGCCTTACTTGATGCAACTTTCTATGGTGATGGCGAATTGCCGGGTCGAGATATGTCTAAAGTCCCGCATCCACTGGTTACTGAAACCATGCAGGCTTTAAGCGAATTGCCGCTACAGGAGCGCAATAAGGTGTGGTTTATTCATATGAATCATACCAACCCATTGTTGAATCCAAACAGTGAAGAAACTAACTATGTAAAGTCTAAGGGCTTTAATATAGCCGTTGAAGGCGTGCGCCTACCGCTTTAAGCGCGGTTCATGGTCGGCCGCTAAAATCTTATTTTCGTATGGGCAAATCATTATGCGAGTTCCAGTGAAACCCTTAGCAAAATACCCCTTCTGGCTCCGGCCGTTCTTTTGGAATCAACGGCGTAAATATGGCGCTGTGCTCGATCCGGGTTTACTTTGGGGGCGCGTGCCTAAGCTCTTTGCAGCGGTGGCTATTTTGTATGGTGTGCTCGACCGCAGACACTCGCCCTTAAACCCCGTTCTGCGCTCTCTGGTGACGGTGCGAGTATCACAGATTAACTGGTGTGCCTTTTGTGTGGATATTAATGCGATGACACTGGCTAATCGGGCGGGCTCTATGGAAAAAGTAGAGGCACTTGAACAGTGGCAGCAATCGGATAATTTTAATGCCACTGAGAGGCTGGCGCTCGAATATGCCGAAGCCATTACCTATTCCGATCGACAGGTAACGGATGATTTAATGCAGCGCTTAAAATCTGTATTTGATGATGATACCATCGTCGAACTGACGGGTCTGGTGGCCTTTCAGAATCTATCCAGCAAGTTCAACAGTGCACTTGATGTTCCTTCTCAAGGCTTTTGTCGGCTGCCATAAATACTTATAAAAGGTTATTACCCCGATGTCCGAATTTACCCATGTATCAGTCGCCAAAGAAGCCAATGTTTATTTTGATGGCCAGGTGATCAGCCGAACAATCATTTTTGCCGATGGCACTAAGAAGACTCTCGGGGTTATGCTGCCCGGCGAATATGAGTTTGGAACTGATGTGCAGGAACTTATGGAGATCTCCTCTGGCGCGATGGATGTATTGTTGCCTGAAGCCTCTGACTGGATCAGTATCACTGGAGGTATGTCTTTTGAGGTTTCCGCCAATGCCAAATTTGGCGTGAAGGTGCACGAGATTACTAATTACTGCTGTTCATATTTCGCCTGACTTCTGGCGATGACCATTGATCTGAAAAACCTGCATGACGCCAGTATTAGCTGTTCTAGCTGCAAAGCCGCCTGCTGTAAGCTGGAGGTCATGCTGATTACCGACACTGGCGTGCCAGCAGAGCACATTAAAACCGATCGCTGGGGAGCTGAAACTATGGCCCGCCTAGAGGACGGCTGGTGCTCCGCAGTGGACCGTCGTACGATGTTGTGCACTATTTATGACAACCGCCCCTGGATCTGCCGTGAGTTTGAGATGGGTTCGTCAGAATGCCAAACAGAGCGCTTAGCCGCCTCGTAAACCACTACCGAAATTCAGTATTTTTGCCTCATTTATAACTACCTTTAAAGCATACATTGTCGATTTCTGCTGAAAGGAATCTATACATAAAGTCTCCTACATCAACATCACCAGCTTTTTAAAACTGGAATCATCTGGCATCTTCGGCTATCTCGTGCTGTGTAAGAGCCTCCCAGCTAAAATCGATGTATAGTGTTGCTCCAATGATATTGAGTGCCAGGGCGACAAACTATGCCGGACCCGCAACCTAATAACCCGCTTCATGGAATTACTCTGGAGCAGGTGGTGACGCGCCTTGAGAAGCGCTATGGCTGGGAATATCTGGCGCGCAATATCAATATAAACTGCTTTAAAAGTAATCCATCAGTAAAATCCAGTCTGAAATTTCTGCGTCGAACGCCTTGGGCTCGAGACAAGGTTGAAGCCCTTTATATCGCTGCTTTTGCTAACCAGCCCGCTGCCGCAAGTATTAAGAATAATAGTACCGCCGCCAAACCTACTGGCCCTTGGGCTAATAGTCTTGCCAAAATTCCTCGTAAGGATTCTTGAGCGCTAGGTTCAACTTTGCTTTATCCTGCGCTCGCCCGCCAATAATTTAGTCTACGTTTAATATACATCCGTCTACAGGCTGTAGAGATCGCTCTCTAATTTGCAGCCACACCTCATATTAAAATGCGCTAGGTTTCACGATTAAGTCCCAACGTGAGGCTTGATATTTCTGGTCGGGCTGAAAAATAACTCGCGGTGAGTTTGAGGTGTGCGGCGGTACACGTTTTAAAACTATTCAAATGGAGAAAATGAAATGGATTTATTAGGTTCGCAAAAAATAAATAACCGAATTAGAAAATGCACAGCTACATGCGACCCAAATGCTTTATCTTGAGCGGGCTGATTTACAGAGCTTCTATTAAGCGATTACTGATACGATCAAACAGGTGGGCATTAATAGCATTGTTTACAACTGTGCTGCCATGAGATGATACGGTTCTATGAAACACTAAATAGAGGTGACGCATGCCATGCCGAGCAATTACCGATAGCGAAATAGAACGCTGTTTTTATGTTTTGGCTGAGTTGCGTCCCCACCTTATACAAGACAAATTTTTGGCGACGGTTCGTGCTATGGAAAAGGATGGTTTTCGTCTGGCCTTTATAGAGCATGATGCTGAAGTGGTGGCGGCAGCTGGGTACCGTATTTACAGTAATTTGTTTATGGGCAAGCACTGTTATGTGGATGACTTAGTCTCTGCCGAGGCGCAACGCTCAAAGGGCTTTGGTCAGCAGATGATTGACTGGCTTCGTGCTGAAGCTCAGGCGGCAGGTTGTAAATGGTTCCATCTTGACTCTGGTACCCAGCGCGATCAGGCCCATAAGTTTTATTTTGCCCAGGGCTTTACGATTAACAGCTACCATTTTCGTGAAGAGCTGGCTCAATGATTACGGCTTATATTCTGGTGGCGATTAATATTTTTTGCATCTATGTCTGCTACGTAATAGCTAAAGAGCGTGGCGCCAATACTCGATTTTGGGGTTGGATGGCTGTGTTATTCGGGCCTTTTGCCGTGCCATTTGTTTGCTTTGCGAAACCAAAGCCAAAGGATTAATACTATGTCGGGTGAAACAGATCTAAAAGCACTTTTGCAAAGCTTGGCACCTGTGATGCTCGATCAGCCCTATGTGTTTTGTACTGCGGCCATTGCTAGTTATGGTGACTATGCCGAGGTTCAGCCTATAGCCAGTTTTCAGGAGAAAGAGGG
>JAQWUP010000021.1 GCA_029242085.1 Porticoccaceae bacterium | reverse complement strand
CCTCGGCTGGGCGCAATTTGGTTATCCAATAGCTGATTCCAATGCTGCGCCAGGCTCTCTGCCCCGTGCACCCATTCAATATTAATATCATTGGCCACTCGACCGGCCACATCGGCACTGGCGGTCATGGCTTTGACCATAGCGACACCCGGGCCCCATTCTTTATTGCGCTTTTCAATTTGCCCCGGCGCAAAGAAGAATCGAGGGCGAGCACCGGGCAGTTCACCCACCTTGCCGCCCTCCTGCCAATGGCTCGCGCCCACCATACAGCTCTCGACCATATTCTGTCCAATATGATTATGCAGGCTAATGGTGAGCCGGGCGTCGCCGGACATATCCACATAGGCGGTGGGTAGTGAGGCGTCGATCTCTGCTTCGTTGTTGTAGAGCACTATCTGGTCACAGCAACCCAGGCCCTTAACAAAGTCCATATTGCTTAGAGAGGTCAAGCCAATCACCGACTGATTGACCTGTTGATCATTGTGCAGCATTTGCGCCAGACCAAAGCCGGTCTTGGAGGATACCGAGCCAATCACCACCTGCTGGGCACCAAAAAATTCATTGTCGATCAGGTAGTCGTAAATCAGGTAGGAGGTCATGAACAACGGAAACAGCAGGCAGCGTTCATTTTCCATCTGTTGCAGAAACTCTGGTTCAGCCTGGGTGCGGCGGAACTGATTGTAGATTAGAGGCAATTCACGGCGATGCTCCACCACATCCATAAAGTAGTCCTCATGGATATGGCCAGGGGTCAGTACCGCATGGCTGGCCATGGGGAAGTAACCCCAGAGGCGATCGCCCACTGGAATATCGGCACATTTGGATTCAGTCACCGTGGCACAGCCCCAGACCGGCACTACGCCCCATTCACCCTCAGCGGGATAAAACTGCCAGTAGCCAATGCTATCGCCTGTGACCGCATAGCTGACGTTATTGGCAGTGAGACCAAACCTGTCGATAGCCACGATAACCTCGCCATTGGCTAATTCTGGCACCTGAGTACTGACCTGCTTAGTTTGGGTGATGTCAGAGCGATTTACCCATAGTGCGGTATAATCTGTCATTGGTCTGCCTTTAGTTGGGGTTATTGGGCGTCTTTATTATTGTGACATAATATATGACATAATAATTTTGAGCAATAGTATCAAGCCCGCTAAAGACATCCAAAACCCTTGCAGCCCAGCTCTTACTTTGCTTTTTCACTTATTCCGCCCAACTCTGATTCATGTTCTATACTTTAAAAGATGGTGAATTTTTAGTTTGAGGGGACTAAACCATGAAACTATATAACCAATCCAATTTTCCGCGTTTTCTAATTATTCTGATCCTGCTTGTACTGGGCTTGCCGGCGCAGTCCTACGCCAAATCTTGGTCTGAAAGTAGGTTTGATAGAGCAATTGTTAAAATAGCCAAGGATATGGATCGCAAACACTGGGAGTCTGTTATAGAACGGGGCTAGAAAACATTACCCAAATGCAATGCATTACACTCAGAGCAAGCGGTGGTTTGCATTACATTATTGCGTAATATCAATCAAAGCTATGAGAAGACACGTCGCTTCAACCCTAACCCGGATCAAATTGAAAAAGCCTATAAATTCTCGTCCGAGGCTATGGGCAAAACTCATTTCACCACCAGAACCGCCCGAGATTACTATTATAAATATCTGATTTTTACCGAGAATTACGCCGCCGCTATACCCTTAGCTTTGGAGATTATTGAGCTGGAGGAACAGGGTACTAACGACGACTTTCAGTTGATGCAGCGCTACAACCAGCTCTATGCATTACAGGGGTTAGTGAAAACTGGCCTGCCGAGGAAGCCGCTTTAACCATGGTTCTCAAATTGGCCAAAGAAGTGATGGGCGAAGACAGTGACGATGTGCGCGCCGCGGCGGAAGCTCTGGCTTATAATTACTGCATTCAAAAGAAATACCATGAATTCTTTGAGCTGATCAACAAGCAGGATTTACAGGTACCCTGTTTTACTGATCCCAATGGTTAAATCAATATCAGCTTATTGCCGCTGTAATACTTGCGGCTAGGTCGTCACTATCTTTGTGCTAAGCCCTTATACAAATTAAGGTAGGTTTTATATCAAGCCAGTCTACTTTTAGCGGCTCGGTACTCAGCACCTAGTCGCTCCACTAGTGCCTGGGTTGTCTGCACCGATTTAACCGCACCGATGCCCTGCCCGCAGCCCCAGATATCTTTCCACGCTTTGGAATCAGAATCACCGCCAGAGCCAAAGCTCATTTTTGATGCGTCACTGGTAGGCAGATTAGCTGGGTCTAAACCCGCCGCCTCGATAGAGGGTTTTAAATAGTTACCGGATACACCGGTGAACAGATTACTTAAAACAATATCATCAGCGCCATGATCCACAATGGACTGTTTGTAACCCTGCACAGCATTGGCTTCGTCGGTAGCAATAAAGGCGGAGCCAATATAGGCCAGATCGGCTCCCATAGCCTGAGACGCTAAAACCGCATCGCCATTGGCGATTGACCCCGACAATAACAGCGGACCATCAAACCATTCACGAATTTCCTGCACTAGCGCAAAGGGAGACAGCGCGCCAGCATGCCCGCCCGCGCCGGCGGCAACGGCGATAACGCCATCGGCACCTTTAGCGATGGCTTTTTTGGCGAAGGTATTATTAATAATGTCGTGCAGCACTATTCCCCCATAGGAGTGCACAGCTTCGTTGACAAACTCTTTGGCGCCAAGGGATGTGATAACAATAGGAACCTTCCACTTAACGCACATTTCAACATCATGCTGCAGACGATCATTAGACGAGTGCACAATCTGGTTTACAGCAAATGGCGCCGAAGGTGCGTCAGGATTCTCGGCATCATATTTTGCAAGCTCGGTAGTAATTTTTTCCAGCCAGCGATCCAGCTCTTCGGCCGGCCGTGCATTTAACGCAGGGAATGAACCTACAACACCCGCCTTGCATTGGGCAATTACCAGATCAGGGTTAGAAATAATAAAAAGTGGGGCCGCAACAACAGGCAATCTGAGTCGCTCTGACAAAATAGGAGGTAAAGACATGTATGTGTTCTCTCGATAATAGTTAGTCTGAATTCTCGGCTAAATGCACAGCCAAATGCTGGTGGAAATTAACGATCGCCTTCTCAAAATGTCCAAAGGTAAAATGATCATTGGCCTGACTGGGCACCGATTCCTGAATAGCTCGCGCCGCTTCACGATCTTCATCCTGCCCCGATTCATTGACAAACTGAGCATCGCGCTGGGCTTCTTCAAGGCTAATTTTATGCTCCTCGGTCTGACGATTAATCACCCTGTAAAATACCCACTTGGCCTTCGTTGGACTGATGGGTTCGATAATAGCCAGGCTGGTATGCTTGGATAAAACTGCAATACTCGCATTGGGAAAAAGATGATAGACAGAGGTGACAGTGCCATCTATACGGCGCTGACTCGGCTCTATATCTCTAAGTTTCTCAATACGCCGAAAGGGAAAGGTAATTCGCGAATTGGCGCCAAAGGTCTCCACCAGATTGACGTTATCAAGTCCGTAGGGATAGAAGGTTTCTTTGTGCAGGGACTTGATATGATAGCCCTCCAGCAATGTTTCGGTAAGCAGTTTCCAGTTGGCATCATCGGTCATTTCGCCCTGCTCAAAATACTCTTGGCCCGGGGCAAAATAGTCGAGGCAGTTTTCAAGCATATCTGGGCTGATCTGCCCCTCTTGCATCACATAGACAATGCCGCCCTTTTCTCGAGCACTCACTTCTACGAGACCATGGTCATCAGGGTCTATTCCGGGAAACCCCTCTGGCCCTGGAATACTCTTGAGATTGCCCTCAAGGTTATAGGTCCAGGCATGATATGGACAGACAAAGGCACGCGAGCATCCGCTGCCCTTGGCCACCTGCATACCCCGGTGACGGCAGGCATTGATAAAGGCGCGAACCTCGCCATCCAGACCGCGCACCACAACCAATGGAGTACCAGCGGCGCTGCGGGCGATATAGCTGCCTTTTTGAGGCAATGCGGCTGAGGGGCAATAGGGTACGGGAAGTCTTTTTAACAGGGCTATTTCAGCCTCAAAGCGCGCTTGAGATTGGTAGTTTTCGGTGGGCTCTTGCCAGACGGTATCGCCTAAATCTGTGGTGCCATTATCGATATGGGCAAAGATACGATCTATGGCCTGCTGATCACTCAATAGAGAGGCGTTACTTGTAGACACTGGCGATACCCTCTTTGTTACTGTTATTGTTATTAAGCAGGCAGGCCTAGCGCGCTATCACTGCATTATTGGAAAATTGTAACAACTCTAATGGTGGTTGAGAAAACCCTAATAATGACTTGGCAGTACTTTACAGCACCGGAGCATTTGCCTCGCTCTCACTAATAGCGGCCAAAAAAAATCCCCCACACTACCTGTGGAGGATTGTTTTTGGTGGAGCCTAGCGGGATCGAACCGCTGACCTCAACACTGCCAGTGTTGCGCTCTCCCAGCTGAGCTAAGGCCCCGAAACTATTTTA